>JAMFRW010000302.1 GCA_026224975.1 Rhodoferax sp.
GCTGGAATCGCGCGATTTCGATCGCGACGAGCTGCTGTCGAAGACCTTCGACCTGGTGAGCGAACGCGCTGCCGAGAAGGGCCTGGAGCTGATGCTCGACACCGACCACCTGCCCCGGCGCCTGCGCGGCGATTCGACACGGCTCTCGCAGATGCTGATCAACCTGCTCTCCAATGCGGTCAAGTTCACCGCCACCGGTTGGGTGCGGCTGCGCAGCGAGATGCTGGCCGACACCGGCGCGCGGCTGCATGTGCGCTTCGAGGTGCGCGACACCGGCGAAGGCATTTCGCCGGAACGGCAAGCAGATCTTTTCAATGCCTTCGAGCAGGCCGACAGTTCCACCACCCGGCGCCACGGCGGCACCGGCCTGGGCCTGGCGTTGACGCGGCAACTCGCGCTCGCCATGGACGGCGAGGCCGGTGTGATCAGCACGCCGGGCGAAGGCAGCACCTTCTGGTTCACCGTGTGGCTGGACCGGGCCGATCCATCGGTGGACCGACCGCCGCTCATGCCCATCCGTGGGCTGCGCGCCTTGCTGGTCGATGACCTGCCGGAAGCGCTGGAAGTCATCGGCCACGGCCTGGAGGTGCTGGGCCTGCGCGTGGATGCGCTCGCCAGCGGCACGGCAGCGCTGCAGCGCGTGCAAGCCGAGATGGCCAGCGGCCGGCCTTACGACGTGCTGCTGATCGACTGGCGCATGGACGGGCTCGATGGCATCGAAACGCTGCGGCGGCTGCGCCAGATGCTGGGCGAAGGCACGCCGCCCAGCATCCTGGTGACGGCTGACGACGACCCGACGCTGCGCGACAAGGCGCGTGCGGTGAAGTTCGATGCGGTGCTGGTCAAGCCGATCACCGCTTCGGCCTTGCACGACTCGCTGGCCGAGGTGCTGCGCATGCGCAGCGCCAGCGTTCCGACGCCGCGGCTCGCGCCGACGAACGCCGAGTTGATCTTGCGACAACAGCACGCTGGCCGGCGCGTGTTGCTGGCCGAAGACAACGCGGTCAACCGCGAAGTGGCCGAAGACCTGCTGCGCTCTGCGGGACTGGTGGTGGAGACGGCAGAAGACGGCGCGCGCGCGCTCGAACTCGCGCTCACGCGCCGCTACGACCTGATCCTGATGGACATGCAGATGCCGGTGATGGACGGCATCGAAGCCACGCGCCGCTTGCGCGCGCAAGCGGGCGATGCGCTGCCGGTGATCGCGATGACGGCCAACGCGTTCGCCGAAGACCGCGCCGCCTGCCTGGCCGCCGGCATGAACGACCACGTGGCCAAGCCAGTGGACCCGGGGCGGATGTACGAGACGCTGCTGCGATGGCTGCCGGCGCCGGATGTGGCGGGGGCGGCGACAGCCTCAGCACCGGCCGGGGTGGCAGCGACGCCCGAGCCCGATGCGCCGGCCTTCGACGCACCGCTGGTGCGGCGATCCATGCCGCCGGTGCCAACACAAACATCGACATCGACACCATCGCCGGCGCCACAGCCCAAGCCACCCGCCTCGCTGCTCGACCGCCTCGCCGTGATCCAAGGCCTGGACGTGACGATGGCGATGCGCAATGTGGCGGGGCAGGTCGACATCCTGCAGCGCGCATTGAGCCGCTTCACCGCCATCTATCGCGCCGGCGAGCCGCGTTTGATCTCACCACCTTCGCCCGAACATCAAGCCGACTGGCGCGATGCCTGCCATTCGGTGCGCGGCGCCGCTGCGACCATCGGCGCGGCCGTGCTCGCCGAGATGGCCGCCGATCTGGAAGGTGCTTCCCGGGCCGGTGCCGAGGCACACACCCTCGCCGCGCAAGGCCGGCAATTGCACGACGCGCTGAAGGCGTTTGCGGAGCGCCTGTCACAAGAGCCGGAACTCGCGCAGGACGCGGTGACGCGCTGATCGGCGCTGTCGGGCGACGAGCAGCGCGAGGCCGTCACGCAGCCGCGCGAAAGGACGGCGACATCTCGGTGAGCAGCCAGCGCCACGGCAGCGCCGACGGCCTCGCGATCACCTCGTCGACCTGCATCCGTACCAGTCGCTCGGCACCCTCGAAGCGCGCCAGTTCGGCGCCCTCCCAGATCACCTCGGCGCGGCCGTCCACATGCAGCAGGCTGCCATCGTCGAAGCCCGGAAACACCAACCCGACGCGCGGTTCGACTGCGATGTTGCCCAGCGTGTTGAAGAACTGGTTGCCGGCGAAATCGGGCCAGGTCAGCGTGCGGCCATCGTCGCCCACCTTCACGAAACCCGGCATGCCCCCACGGTGCGACACATCGCTGCCGAAGCTGGGCACATCGCCCACGCTGCCACGCGCGGCCTGCCGCGGCGCATGGCTGGCGATGAAGAAGGTGTCGGCGCGGGCGATGCGCTGGCGTGCTGCTTCATCGATCTTCCCACCTCGCACCACCTCGGGCAACGAACTGCTGCCGGAAGGCAGAGGCGCCAGCAACTCACGCCGCTGGATGTACTGCGGGCAGTTGCCGAAGCTCTGCGCCACCTCGACGGTGAAGCCGCGCGCATCGACCGCCGTCACGCGGCCGTTGAGCCGGTTGCGGCGTCGGGTGGAGAGTTCGATGCCGAGCAGGCCCACATCGGCGCCGGGCTCGATCAGATCGGCCAGCGGGTCGCCGGCCATGGGCCTGGCATCGATGCGCAAGTGAGTGTCGTCCAGCGCATGCACGAAGCCTGCCTCCTGCCCCGCCAGCACGCCGGCCCATGGCTGCCCGAACACATCGGCCACGCCGACCACGATGAAAGGCAGCAGCGGGAAGAAGCGCCGGTGCTGCTCCGGCATCGCACCGCGGATCACGCGCGGGCCGATCTGCGCCATGCGTTCGAACGAACCGGCGCGCTTTTGAACGGCTTGCTCGCCTGCGTGAAAGGTGTTCATGTTGGGCTCCTTGCTGGCGTTGACTTCGGGCGTGATGTCCGAACGAAGCGAATTCTGCGGCCCGATCTTGCTGGAATAAAGGGGCTCATCAGGATTTGACTGCTCCACTTATTGGATCAATCATCCGGGCCATGGACAAGCTTCGCGCCCTGCACACCTTCATCGCCATCGTCGACCACGGCAGCCTCACGGCCGCAGCCGAGGTACTGGCTTCATCGCTGCCGGCGGTGGTGCGAACGCTGGCCACCCTCGAATCGCACCTGGGCGTGCGGCTGCTCAACCGCACGACGCGCCGGCTCGCGCTCCCCGAAGACGGCCGCCAGTACCTCGAGCGCGCGCGCCGGATCGTGGCCGATGTGGAAGACGCCGACCGCCTGCTCGGCGAGCAGCGCGGCGAGCCGAGTGGCGCGCTCAGCGTGGCCGCGCCCGTGCTCTTCGGCCAGTACCACGTGGCGCCTGCGGTCACGCGCTTCTTGCAGCGCCATCCGCAAATGCGCATCAACCTGGTGCTGCTGGACCGCGTCACCAACCTGGTCGAAGAAGGGCTGGACGTGGGCGTGCGCATCGGTCCGCTGCAGGATTCGACGCTGGTCGCGCGGCCGGTCGGCACGATCCGGCGCGTGGTGGTGGCAAGCCCGGCCTTCCTGCGGCGCCACGGCACACCAAAGCATCCGCGAGAACTGGCCAATGCGCCTTGCCTGCGCTTCAATGGCACCGATGGCAGCCACTGGGCGTTTCGCGATGGCAGCAAGCGGCTCACGCTCACCGTCTCCGGCCCGTTCGAATGCAACCTCGCCGCGCCGATGCTGGCCGCCTGCGAGGCCGGTCTGGGCTTCGGCCGCTGCCTGTCGTACCAGGCCGCAGAAGCGGTGGCCGCCAAGCGGCTGCGCATCGTGATGGCGCCGTTCGAGGTCGAGCCCTGGCCGGTCAGCATCACCTACCCGAGCGCGCGGCTCATGCCTTCGCGCACACGCCTGTTCGTGGAGTTCCTGCGCGAGGAATTGAAGGCTGCGTTGCCGATGTCCTCACGAACCGCGGCAACAAGGCCTCCTGCCCTGCGCAAGGCCGGCCTGCGCGCCGACAGCGCCGACGAGGCTGCGCCCGGATAATCGCGCACCGGCGCGGCACCCGCGGCGGTCACCCTGACCCGACCTCATGCCAGCCACCACGCCCGTTATCACGCCCGACGAAGCAACCCAAGCCGCGCCTCAACGCGCGCCCGACGCCTTCCAGTTGCCCGACCCCCGCCACGCCTCGCGCGTGCCGCCGCACCTGGGCACGGCGCAGGTCAACCGCATCCGGCAGGCGGCCTACAGCCTGCCGCAAGTCGTGAAGCCGGCCGACTACATCGCCGAGCACACGCCAGGCTTCGAGACCTATCTGGACCGGCAAGGCCTGGTACTCCTGCAAAAGGCCGCGGCCGGTGCGCGGCCCAGCCGCTGGATCGCGCCGGACGCGATGGACGACGCGCTGCGCCACCTCGAAGCCGTCGGCACCGGCCCCAAGGTGCGTGCGCTGATGCTGGAACGCGCCGCGGCCCTCGACGCGCTGGGCATCGTGCGCCAGGCAGGCCAATGGACACGACTTATCACGCAGGCCCTGCCGCTCGCGCCCAGGGGCTGGGTGGTGAACGTGGCGTTTCGCTTGCCGGTGGCCTCGGCGCCCGTGTGGGTCTACTACCGCAGCGGCGACCAGGCGGCGCTGCTGCAGGCCCTCGGCGCCAAGCCGGCCTATGCGCACCGCACGGCGCTGGTGGCACACCTGAATGGGCTGATCGAACGCAGCGCCTCCGGCAACCCGCGCCACCTCGATTCGCTGCTGCCGCGTCTGCAGGCCGAATGCGCCACGCCGCAAGACCTGCCCGCGCTGCTGGCCGCGTGTTCGCGCGCGCAAGACCGCTGGGAACACCGCGCCGCCGAACTCGATTCACTCGACGGCCTGAACCACGCGCTGGCGTTCCAGGGCTACCCCGACACCTTCGAGACCGCGCGGCGCCTGCAGCGCACCGTGCAACTCTTCGTCGGCCCGCCCAACAGCGGCAAGACGCATGCGGCCTTCGAGCGCCTGGCGCAAGCACATGATGGCGCCTACCTCGCACCGCTGCGGCTGCTGGCGCTCGAAGGGCGCGACCGGCTGGTGGCGCGCGGCGTGCCGTGTTCGCTGCTGACGGGCGAAGAGAACGTGCCGGCGCCGGGCTCTGGCCTGGTCTCCAGCACCATCGAGATGGTCGGCACCCACAAGCCGATCGATGTGGCCGTGATCGACGAAGCGCAGATGATCTTCGACGATTACCGCGGCTGGGCCTGGACGCAGGCCATCGTCGCCGTGCCGGCCAACGAGGTCATCATCATCTGCTCGGCTTATGCCGTACCGGCGATCGAAAGCCTGCTGGGCCTCTGTGGCGAAAGCTGCACCGTGCGCCACTTTCCGCGGAAACAACATGTGCAGCTGCTGCCCGCGCCCGAGGCCATCGCCACGCTGAAAAAGGGCGACGCTGTCGTGGCCTTCAGCCGGCGCGATGTGCTGATGCTGCGCGACCAGATCGCCGCCAACGGGCACCCAGTCTCGGTGATCTACGGTGCGCTGCCGCCCGAAGTTCGGCGCCGCGAAGCCGAGCGCTTTGCGCAGGGCGAATCCGACATCCTGGTCGCGACAGACGCCATCGGCATGGGCCTGAACCTGCCGATCCGCCGCGTGCTCTTCAGCACCATGAGCAAGTTCGACGGCCAGGGCGACCGGCCGCTGACCGAGAGCGAAGTGCACCAGATCGCCGGCCGCGCCGGGCGCTTCGGCATGCACGACGAAGGCTTCGTCGGCGTGCTCAAAGAGTCGGAGCCATCC
This sequence comes from Rhodoferax sp., assembly GCA_026224975.1. Lineage (GTDB taxonomy): Bacteria > Pseudomonadota > Gammaproteobacteria > Burkholderiales > Burkholderiaceae_C > LMDS01. The sequence goes on from JAMFRW010000302.1 coordinate 5,721, forward strand.
GCTGCGCGCATGCTGAAAGAGTTGCTCGCCAAGACGCCGCGCGCACCGAATGACTTCAAGGCGCCTGTCGCGCCCAACTGGTGGCACATCGACACCATCTCGAAGACGCTGCACAACACCAGCCTGCGCGAAGTGCTCGATGTGTTCGTCGGTCGCTTGAAGCTCGACAACGCGCACTTCCAGGTCGCGGAACTCGAGCAGATGCTGCAGCTCGCCGAGCAGCTCGACAAGAGCGCCCGCACGCTGTCGCTCAAGGAGCGTTTCATCTATGCGCAAGCGCCCGTGGACACCCGCAACGAATCGCAAGTGCAGGAGTTCCTCGACTGGACCAGCAGCCACGCCTTGACCGGCCGCGCCGGCACGCCGTGGTTCCTGCAAGACGTGGACGAACACAGCCGCCTCGACAAGATGGAGCAGGCCCTGCGCTCCTGCACGCTGTGGCTGTGGCTGGACCTGCGCTTCCCGGGCATCTTCGGCCGAGTGGACGCGGTGATCGACCTGCGCGGGCGGCTGAACGACGGGATCGAGCGGCAGTTGAAGGGCAAGCGGCCGTTGGCGCAGACGAGGATGCGGGGGCGGCGCTAGGGTTGCGATCGACATGAAGCTGCTTCTTGCCGCGCGTCTGGTACCGACCTTGCTCTGCGCGATCTCTGCAGGCGCGCACGCCGCGCCCGTCACCTATCGCATCGACGCCGACCACACCTACCCGAGTTTCGAGGGGGACCACATGGGCGTCTCGGTGTGGCGTGGCAAGCTGACCAAGACGCAGGGAACCGTGACGCTGGACAAGGTGGCGGGGACCGGCAGCGTCGACATCACGATGGACGCGGCGAGCATCGACTTCGGGCAGCGGCAGTTGAACAACTGGGCGAAGGGGCCGGAGTTTCTGGACTCGGCGAGTTTTGCGGTGGCGACTTACAGGGGCACGCTTGGCGACTTCGTGAACGGTGCGCCGACGCAGGTGTTGGGATCGCTCAGCCTGCACGGCATCACACGGCCGGTGGCGTTGAAGATCCTTGCGTTCACTTGCAGGCCGCATCCGATGTTCAGGCGCGAGGTGTGCGGCGCGGATGCGACGGGCAGCCTCCAGCGTGACGAGTTCGGGCTGGACATGGGCAAGACGCTGGGCTTCAAGATGGATGTGCTGTTGCGCATTCAGGTCGAGGCTCTGGCCGAGTAGCTCGACAGCGTTCGAGCGCTGCCGGCCACGCCGTGGTCAGGCCCGGTCGAAGCGGCGGGTACGCAGCAGCGCTTCGGCATCGCGGACATCGACAGGCTGGGTGGGACTCTCGGTGCCGAACGCGTAGGCCCGGCCGGTGACCGGGCCACGCACGACGACGCGGGCGCGTTCGCGCAAGCGCAGGGTGACGCTTCGGGCGCCTTGCAACGTGGACTGAACCAGAGCTGCCGAGCCGCTTGGCGAAGGCGACGGCCACATCGCCACACCAGCACCAGCACCAGCACCAAGCATCGTGGCCGGCATGGCGCCGATTGCCGCACCGCGCGCCACGCCCATCGCCTGGCTACGTTTTTGTCCGCAACATCCCATCGTCTTCTCCGGGCCCGGGGTCGGGCATGGTGTGCATCGTCACCTCGGGTTGACCGATGCGTTCGAGCAGGCAGGCTGCGCCCGACACGGCAAGCCAGGTCACAGCCATGTCGACCAGGCCCGTGGTGGCCCAACTGGTCAGCCACCACGCGATCGGCGCCGAGATCCAGAGGCTCAGGCACCGGAAGCAATCGACCATCCTGCCCCAGAACCCGTCACCGAGAACAGCCCGAAGGCGCGCGACAACATCGGCCGGGCCGTCTTCGTACGCCAGCAGGTGCGTGAGGCGCCAGGTGGCGAGGATGCCGAGGGCCAGCTTCGGCCAGAACACGGCATCCATCGTCATCTCCTGCGCCTCACGCGGACTGCTTTGCTTTCCCGCTCAATCGATCGCCAATGCAAACGCCGCCGTCTCCTGCGCAAACGGATAGTTCATGTTCGCGCCGTTCGTCGTCTTGGCATAGGTCGTGAGCGTGACGGCAAACGAGCAGCGCGGCAGCACGGTCGGCGGGTTGGGCGGGTCGAGCCGCGTCAGCATCTGGGCGAAGGTGTTGCTGCCGCTGTCGATCGGCCCGGCCGGCGGCTTGCCGACGTTGCCCGGGCTCGCCGGCGTGGGCAGGCTGCCGATGCCGCCGTTGGCCGCAGATGCGTTCAGCCCGCGCAACCACGAGATGCCGTGCGCGTACTGGAAGCGCTGGTCGGGCACGTAAGCGCGGTATTCGACGGCGAAGGTCGAGTCGCCCGGGCCGTCGAGGAACTGACACTCTTCGTCGGAGGCGCTGCCGTTCATCACCAGCCGCGTGATGTCGGCGACCGGCACGCGGTTGTCCCAGCAGAAGAGGTGGGTGAGCGCGGCGAACGGCACCGGCGAGGTGTCGTCGCCCACGCTGCCGCCAGGCTGGAACCAGCGGCGGTATTCGAAGGCCTTGGCGTCTTCGGTGCCGGGCTGGCCCGAGGCCGGCGCGCCGAGCGGGCGCAGGCGGTTGCCGGCCGCATCGAACACTTCGAGCGTGACGAGGTGGTGCACCGCGGGGCTCGCGAGGTCGGTCGCGATCGGCAGGTTGAACTCGGCCTTGGTGCTGTCGATCATCGCGTGGTAGCGGCCCGAGCCGACCCAGGCTTCGTCGCTGTACGGGATGCGATAGAGGTTGGCCTGCGTGCCGACGGTGACAGGCCCGAGCGATTCGGGAACGATGTCGGCACCCACCACTTTCTGCCAGGCCAGGCCGTCGCCGTAGTAGGAGCGCGCTCCCGTCGGGTTGCCGAGCGCATCGGCACGGCACACGCTGATGCGGTAGTAGTGCGCGCCGATGGCAGCATCGCGCAGCCCCAAGCTGAAGATGAAGGTCAGCTCGATGCCACCGCCCAGGTTGCGCCGGTGGTTGAAGAACGGGCCGGGGCCGACGTTGGGGAACAGCAGGCCGGATGTGTCGTCGGGTGCGGCCACGCGGTCCCAGCCGGTGGCGGCGGGCGTGATGAGTTCATGGCTTTCGGTGGCGCCGATCTCGTCGAGGAAGACATAGGCGCTGCCATCGCCGGGGCCGGTCTCGTTGCAGGTGTAGGCCAGCGGGTCGTAGGACGTGAGAACAGGGTGCTCGCCGGCGGCATGCCAGGCGCCAGCCGTGAGCCCGTTGTAGATGGTGCGAGTGCTCAGGCCCACCGTCTGCTTGACGACGTAGGCGTACTGCTCATAGCAGTTGGGCAGCAAGAGGCGCCAGGGCTCCAACCAGCAGATGTTGAAGCTGCCATCGGGCTGCAAGGTGCCGGTGCCCACCCGCACCGGCTGGCTGCAATGGCAGAGGCGGTGGAGAAGGTAGGCGCGGCCATTGATGTAGGCGGCAGCCTGGTCGGCCGGCATGGCGCGCAGCGCCTGCAGGTCCGTCGCGGCGTTGAGCGCGAGTTCGTTGAGCGCGCCGCCTTCGAAGAACGGTGTCTTCAGCGGATCGACCGGCGGCGGGGGCGGCGGCGGGAAGCGCTTGGGTGGCGGCAGCTTGGGCAGTTGCTGCACATAAACCTCGAGGTCGCGGATCAGGTCGGTGATGCGCGGGTCGGCGAACACGATGGGCCAGCAGCAGCAGGTGCGCCGATAGACCTCGACGCTGCCGCGGCACACCGGCGCGCAGCGGAAGGGCCAGGCGATCAGGTCGTTGATCGACGGCACCAGGCGCGAGGGCAGCGTGGCGCTGGCGGTGCTGAGCGATGCGCGGTTCGTGGCCAAGGCAAATGGGGCCGACAACGCCGATGCAGTCACCGACGAAGCCCGCGCCAACGTGGTCGCCGCGGTCACGATGCTCTCGTACCACCACGGCCGGCGCTTGCAGGCCTGCACGCTGCCGCTCACGCAGACCCAGTGGAAGCGAAAGCGCAGCCAGGTGCCTTCGGCGAGCGCGAGCGTGCCGTTCTGCAACTGGGCGCGGAACTCGTCGGCGCGATAGGTGATGGCCGCATCGGCATGCACGCCACCCTTGTCGTCGGAGGCGCCGACGACCACGCGTTGCGCCTGCTTGAGCACTTCGGCGGGCAGCGTGAAGTTGCCGTCTTCGCCGACCTCCTGCGTGTGCAGCACTTCGTTCCTGGCGCCGACCGCCAACACGGCCACATTGGGCCGGTCGCCGGGTGCGCCAAGGCCGACGAGTTCGAGTTTGTACAAGTCGCGTTCGTTGCCTCGGTACGCCGAGTCGTTGGTGCGTTCACCCATGATCGATCTCCTGGTGTCTGTCGTCGAATGACACGGTGTGGCATCACACCGATGAGCTAGGCTCACTGAGTCAATACGCAGCCGGGGCGGCGCTCGGCCCCCCTAACCTGATCGGGATCTGCCCAGGAAAAAGGTCGATCAGCCGCCGCGCGCCGACGCCCAGCGCGCGATGGTCTCGAACATCACCTCGATCTCGATCGGCTTGGCGATGTGGTCGTTCATGCCGGCCTCGCGGGCGCGGTCGTAGTCACCGACCATCGCGTTGGCCGTCATCGCGATCACCGGCAGCGTGGCCCATTGCGGTTGGCCGCGGATTTCGCGGGTGGCTTCGTAGCCGTCCATCACCGGCATCTGGCAATCCATCAGCACCAGATCGACATCCTGCGTGGCGAGCACCGCCAGCGCCTGCTGGCCATCGCCCGCCACCACGACCTGGATGCCGGCGCTGGTGAGCAGTTCGAGCGCGAGTTCCTGGTTGATGGCGTTGTCTTCGACCAGCAGCACGCGCAGGTCTTCCAGGTGGCGGTTGGTGGGCAGCACCTCATGGCGGGTGCGCAGGTGGGATTCTTCGACGATCGCCGGCGCGGTGCCGAGCGCGGTCGCGCAGGCATCGAACAAGGCCGATGGCGTAACCGGCTTGGTGAGCACCGCGCTCACCACCACGCCAGTGCCGTTCAACTGCTGCAGGGCGTCGTCGCGGCCGAAGGCGGTCAGCATCAGCACCGTGGGCGGGTGCGGGCCGTTTTGCAGCGCGGCAGCACAGGCTACGCCGTCCATGCCAGGCATCTTCCAGTCGAGCAGGATCAGCGCGTAGGCGTCACCGCCATGGCGTGCGAGCGCCGTGGCGCGCATGGCGTCCCAGCCATCGGCCGCCTCCGCCGGGCGCATGCCGAGCCGGCGGCACATGACGGCGAGGATCTCGCGCGCGGTCGCGTTGTCGTCGACGATCAACACGCGCGCGCCGACCATTGGCGTCTGCTCGGCCAGCAAAGCGAGCTGCACCGGGCGCTCGCCCACGCCCACGCCGAAGCGCGCGGTGAACCAGAAGGTGCTGCCACGCCCCGCCTCGCTCTGCGCCCCGACCTGGCCGCCCATCAGGTGGACGAGCTGCCGGCTGATGGCCAGGCCCAGCCCGGTGCCGCCGTGCATGCGGGCGGTCGACGCATCCAACTGCGAGAAGGGCTCGAAGAGCCGCTGCTGCTGCTCGGCACTCATGCCGATGCCGGTGTCGCGCACCGAGAAGCGCAGCATCACGCTGGCCCCGTTGCCTTCGAGGGCCGAACCAGCGGGTGCCGGATCGATCACCTCGACCGACACCACCACCTCGCCGCGCTCAGTGAACTTGACGGCGTTGTTGCCGAGGTTCACGAGCACCTGCGAGAGCCGCATCGGGTCGCCCACCAGGCGCGCCGGCAGCTCGGGCGGCAGCACGAAGAGTAATTCCAGCCCCTTCTCCTCGGTGTTCAGCCCGACCATGTTGGCAAGCGTGTCCATCACGTCGCCGAGGGCGAATTCGGTCGCTTCCATGTGCAGCTTGCCGGCCTCGATCTTCGAGAAGTCGAGGATGTCGTTGATCACGCCGAGCAGCGACTGCGCCGAACGCTCGACCTTCTGGATGTAGTTGCGCTGCTTGCCGTCGAGCGGGGTCTGCAGAGCCAGGTAGGACATGCCGAGGATCGCATTCATCGGCGTGCGGATCTCGTGGCTCATGTTGGCCAGGAAAGCGCCCTTGGCCCGGTTGGCCAGCTCGGCGGCTTCTTTCTCGATCGTCATCTGGCGGCTGATCTTCTCGATCGCCTCGCGCTTGGCGATCTCCGATTGCACCGAGAGCCGCATGTGGTTGAGCGCATTGGCCAGCGCGTCGATCTCGTCCTGGCGCCCGCGCGGCTTCTTGGCGAGTACCAGCGGGGTGTCGAGGTCGTCGATGGACACGCGCGAGGCGAACTCGGCCATGCGGCTCATGTGCCGTGTGATGATGAGGCGGATGGCCACGATGAGCGCCGCCGCCAGCAGCGCCGAGCGCACCAGCTCGGTCGCCAGCACCAGAAAAGCCGTGCGCCACAGCCGCGAGTAGAGGCCGAACAGCGAGGCCTCCACGCGCAGCGCGCCGATCTGCTTGCTGGCGCCCGGGTCGCGCACATCCACATGCGTGAGCGGGAAGCTGCGCGAGAGCACCGGCTGGAAGAGCGGCTGCCGCGCCGCGCCCAAGGCCGCGGCCTGCGGCTCACCGACCGCCCGAAACGCCCAGGGGAAATTGCCGGTGAGGCCCACATACGAGATGTCGGGCAGCCGACGGATGCCGTCGAGTTGCTGCTCGAGCAGATCGCGGTCGAGCATCCAGGCGCTGGCGGTGAGCTGCGGCAGGTGGCTGACCTCGATGATTCCGAACACATCGTCGATCGAGGCCACGCCGGCGCGGTAGGCCACGTAGCTCTGGTAGGCCGTCGTCAGCATCGCGGTGATCAGGCTGATGAGAACGACGAGGATCGCCATGCGGCGCGTGATGGACTCGGTCACGTTGATCCGGTGCGAGAGGCGATGCAAGAGGGGCTCAGCGGGCCGGCAGGTTCAGCTGGCGGTAGAAATCGGCAGTGATCCGCGCATAGGTGCCGTTGGCCTTGATCTCCTGCAGGCCGGTTTCGAAGAGTTCGGAGAGGCGCTTGCCATCGGGGTGGGTGCGCGAGAAGCAGACCCAGAAGCCATCGAGCTGGACCACGCCCACGCGCTTGACGCGGCCGGTGAGCCGCCGGTCTTGCGAAGCGCGGTAGTAACCGGGCATGGTGTTGAGCAGGATGTAGTCGACTCGACCGGCGACCAGCATGTTGAGCAGGTTGGCATCGGACGGCACGTTGACCTTGCGGATGCGCGCATTGCTCATCACGCTGGTCGGGTAGGTGTAGCCGATGGTAAGCCCGAGCGTGCGGCCTTCGAGCTGATCGAGCCTCACATCGACCTCGCGCGAATCCTGCCGGGCGAAGATTGCGAGCTCTTCCTGGAACAGCGGGGTGGGATGCCAGTGGAACTGCGCGCGGTTCTCGTCGGTGATCGATGCATCGAAACAACCCACCACCGCGCCGGATTGCGCCATCAGCAGGCATCGTGCAAAGGGCATCACGGCGAACTTGACGCGGATGTTGTGCGTCTCGAAGACGGCAGCCACCAGCGCAGGCGCCAGGCCATCGATACCGCCGCCCGGCTTGGCGAAGGAGTACGGCGCCCAGTCGTCTTCGGCGGCGACCACGATGGTCTCCACGGGCGCCGTTGCCGTCGGTGCAGACGCGCCTCGCACGCGCGCGAATCCGGGCGCGCCCATCGTGGCGGCGGCGATCACCACGCAGGCCGAAACGAAGCCAGCCAAGCTCATGCGAGCGTTCATGACGATGTCCTTTCAGCGGCGCGGCAACTTCGATCGGCGATGAAGGTCGCCGCTGATCCTGTCCAGCCCCACCACGCGCACAGGTTCGAAGCGGCCCGACAGCTTGGGGTCAGGCGAAGCACGGTAGTACCCGCGCAAGGCATAGAGCAGCGTGCGGCCCTCGAGCTCATCGAGCGTCACCTCGCGGTCCGGCGCATCGGCCCGTGCGAAGAGCACGAGTTCTTCCTGGAACAGCGGCGTGGTGTTCCAGTAGAACTGATCGCGGTTTTCATCGGTGATCGACACGTTGAAACACCCCACCGCCGCGCCGGTTTGCACCATCGGCACGCAGCGTGCGGACGGTACACGACGAACTTGATGCGGATGCCCTGCGTTTCGAAGGCGGCGGCCACCTGCACCGGCGACATGCCCTCGGGGCCGGCGATACCCGCCTTGGCATGGGAGTATGGCGGCCAATCGTCCTCGGCAGCCATAACGATCGTCTCCACAGGCGCGCACGCAGGCCTGGAGGGCGCTGGCGTGGCAGCGGCCGGTCCGGCGACTGACGGCGCACCTCGTGCTGCCGATCCCCCGGCTGCGCAGATCACTGCGCAGGTGAACAAGAGCATCGCCAGCGACGTGGGCGCACCCATGATGGCTCAGCCTTGCGACGCCGCGGTGCCGACGATCGCTTCATCGGCGTCATCGTCCAGCTCGGCCGATGCATCCGCATGTTTGACGACTGTCACCGGCACCGGCGAATCGTGCAGCACGGTCTGGGTGACCGAGCCGACGAGTGCGCTGCGGAGCGACCCTTTGCCGCGCGAGCCCATCACGATGGCGTCGCAGCCGAAGCGCTCGACGATGTCGATCAGCATCTGCGCAGGATCGCCGGTGACGACCTCGCGTTCGAACGAAACACCCGCCGCCGCCAGCAGGGCAGACGCCGCTTCCAGCGCATGCAGGCCGGCGGCGCGGCTCGCGGCTTCGATCACCTCGGCATCGGGCGCCATCACCAGTTCGTAGAGATGGGCCTTTTCCTGCACATTGGCCAGCACGAAGTCGGCACGCAGGCCGTCGCCAATGAGGTTCAGGGCATGGCGAACGGCATCGAGCGCAAGCTCGGAGCCGTCGTTGGGCAGCAGTATCAGCATGTTCTTCGTCCTCGGAAATTGGCCCGGCCATCGAATCGCGGCGTCATCCTTCGATGATCGATACGCCGACTGTATCGCCAGCGCAGCCTCATGGGCCGGCCAATGGCCTCGTACACTGCCGAACCCATTCCAACACATGACTTCCGGGAGACGCCCCATGTTGCTCAAGCACCTCATCCCCGCCGCGATCGCCGCCGCCGGCGTTGCCATCGCCACGCCTGCGTTGGCCGGCAAGACACTCGATGCCGTCAAGGCGCGCGGCCAACTGGTGTGCGGCGTCAACACCTCCGGTCCAGGCTTCTCGAATGCCGACAGCCAGGGCAAGTGGACCGGGCTGGATGTCGACTTCTGCCGCGCCGTGGCGGCCGCGGTGCTGAAGGACTCGGAGAAAGTCAAGTTCGTGCCGCTCAATTCGCAGCAGCGCTTTGCCTCGCTGCAAGCCGGCGAAATCGACCTGCTCGCCCGCAACAGCACCTGGACGCTGACGCGTGACGCCTCGCTCGGCGTGGTCTTCACCGGCATCAACTATTACGACGGCCAGGGCTTCATGGTGCCCACCAAGCTCAAGATCGACAGCGCCAAGAAGCTCAACGGCGCGACCATGTGCGTGCAGGCCGGCACCACCAGCGAGAAGAACGTGGCCGACTACTTCGCCGCCAACGGCATGAAGTACAAATCGGTGGTCTTCGACACGGCAGAGGCCATCACCAGCGCCTTCTTCGCCGGCCGCTGCCAGGTCTACACGACCGACATGAGCGACCTGGCCGGCGCGCGCACCAAGGCGCCCAAGGCCGGCGACTACGTGATCCTGCCGCAAGTCATCTCCAAGGAACCGCTCGGCCCCTCGGTGCGCCGCGGCGACGACGAGTGGTTCCAGATCGTGCGCTGGACCGGCTTCGCCATGCTCGAAGCCGAAGAGAACGGCCTGACGCAGGCCAACGTCGACCAGCAAAAGACGGCCAACAAGGACCCAGGCGTGCAGCGCTTTCTGGGTGTCTCCGAAGACACCGGCAAGCTGCTCGGGCTCGATGCCGAATGGGCTTACCGCGTGGTCAAGCAGGTGGGCAATTACGGCGAGAGCTTCGAGCGCAACCTCGGGCCGAAGACACCGGTCGGCCTGCCTCGTGGGGTGAACAATTTGTGGACCAAGGGCGGGCTGATGTACGCACCGCCGATTCGCTGATGGCGCGTCAGGACCACGCCCAACGGCACTGAGGCCGCGCGCCGGAGCCCCCACCTCGATGAGTGACGTTCGATGACGCACGCTCGATGAATCGACCGCCCACCGGCGACGCCGCCTGGCGCGCCCGTCAGCGTGCGCGGCGCCTTCGCGAATGGCTGCTGCAAGGCGCCATCGCCGTAGCGGTGGTGCTGGTGCTGGCCTGGATCGCCCGCAACATCTCCGCCAACCTGGAAGCGCGCCAGATCAAGTCGGGCTTCGACTTTCTGCGCGATCCGGCCGGCTTCAACATCGGCGAACTGCTCTTCGACTACACCGCGCGCGACAGCTACTTGCGCGCCTTCCTCGTCGGCATGAGCAACACGCTGCGTGTGGCACTCGCCGGCATCGTGCTGGCGAGTCTGCTCGGCGTGACGGTCGGGCTGATGCGCCTCTCGCAGCACCCGCTGGTCGCGTGGCTGGGCGCGGCCTATGTGGAGGTGTTTCGCAACATCCCGCTGCTGATCCAGTTGCTGGCGATCTACCTGCTGGTGACCGAGCTGCTGCCGGAAGCCTCGGATGCCATCTCGATCGAAGGCGCCGCGCTGCTTTCCAAGGGAGGCTTGCAGATCGCGGTGCCGATGGAGGGAGTAGCTGCCTTGCTGTGGGCTTTCGCTGCCTTCATCGTGGCGGGCGCGGTCGGATGGCTGCTGGCGCGGCGCTGGCTGGATGTGGGCGCCGGGTTGGTGGCACTCGGCAGCGGTGCGGCGGCGGCGATCGTCGCCTGGCTGCTGGTGGGCGTGGTCACAGGCTGGTCGAAGCCGGCGCTCGATGGCTTTCTGATCAGCGGCGGCGCCTCGCTCACGCCGGAATTTTTGGCGCTGTGGCTGGGCTTGTCACTCTTCACCTCCGGCTCGATTGCCGAGCTGGTGCGGGCGGGTTCGCAGGCCGTGCCCATCGGGCAGTGGAACGCGGCCCTGGCCCTCGGCCTGCCGCGCAGCCAGGCCATCGCGACAGTCGTCTTCCCGCAGGCGCTGCGCCTCGCGATCCCGCCGCTGGCGAGCCAGTACATGAACCTGATCAAGAACTCGTCGCTCGCCGTGGTGATCGGCTACCCCGACCTCGTCTCCATCGCCAACACCTCGATCAACCAGAACGGCCAGGCGCTCGAAGTCATCGTCATCATCATGGCCGTCTACCTCACGCTCAACCTCGTGGTCGCGGTGATCATGGGGGCGATCAACGCGCGGGTGACGCGCGCGCCGCGGTAGGTCGAACATGGCAGCCGCTCCGCCCACCGCCTCCCTCTTCGTCCGCGTGCGACGGCGCCTGTTCGGTGGCGCGATCGCGAGTGTGGTCACGCTCATCACGCTGGGGCTGCTGGCCTGGCTCGCATGGCATGTGCTCGACTGGGCGGTGCTGCGGGCGGTGGCCGCGCCCAACATCACGGCCTGCAAGGTCGAAGGCCATGGCGCGTGCTGGGGCTTCGTCGCCGAGAAGTGGCGCTTGATCCTCTTCGGCCGCTACCCGTACGAGGCGCAGTGGCGGCCGGCGGTTGCCACACTGGCCGTGGTGGCGATGCTGGTCGCGAGCGCCATGCCCGCGCTGTGGACGCGCACTGGCGCGCGCTGGCTGGCTGCGGGCTGGGTGGCGGCGTTCGCGGTGTTCTTCGCGCTGATGTTCGGCGGCGTGTTCGGGCTGGAAGTCGTCGGCACCGAGCGCTGGGGCGGCCTGCCGCTCACCGTCATCCTCACGCTGATCGGCATCACGGCCTCGGCGCCGATCGGCATCCTGCTCGCACTCGCGCGGCGCTCTTCGCTCGCACTGCTGCGCTCGTTCGCCGTCGCCTACATCGAACTGGTGCGCGGCGTGCCGCTGATCACCGTGCTCTTCGTCGCCACCTTCGTGCTGCCGCTGGTGCTGCCCGCCGGCTGGCGGCTCGACCCGTTCTGGCGCGTGGTCATCGGCATCGTGCTGTTCCAGGCCGCCTACATGGCCGAAACCGCGCGCGGCGGCTTGCAGAGCATTCCGCGCGCGCAGGAACAGGCCGCCACCTCACTCGGACTGGGTTACTGGCAGGTGCAGCGCTCGGTCATCCTGCCGCAGGCGCTGGTGGCGGTGATCCCGGCCTTCGTCAACAACCTGCTCTCGACCTTCATGGACACCTCGCTCGTCACCGTCGTCTCGATGTACGACCTGACCGGCGCGCTGCGCCTGGCCCTCGGCGACCCGCTTTGGCGCGAGTTCTTCATCGAAGGCTATCTCTTCATCGGCGCGATCTACTTCGGCGCGAGCTTCGTGATGTCGCGGTACAGCCAGTGGCTGGAGCGAAGGTTGAAGGTGGGCGGACGCTGAGGGGCGTTGCGAGCGCAACTCACCCGCCGAGCGCCTCCCGCACCGCCTCCGTCGTGTTCACCGCATGCTGCGCAATCGGCGACGGGTTGAGCGCCAGGACTTCGAGACCATAGGTGCCGGAGACGATGCGCTGGAAGGCGACTTCGACGGCGCGCACTTCGGGTGGCAGGCCTTCGACGGCTGCGACCAGGCATTCGAGCACTGAGCCCAACCCTTCGTCCGAAAACATCGGCTCCGATTCGTGGCTCACCTCGTAGCCGAAGTCTGCGGTTTCGCCGTTGGCGTGAATGTCGATGCGCGGGATCATGATCTGGCTCCTGTGGCAGGGCTGCGCGCGGCGGCAGCCCGGCTGCGGATCGTAGTGCGTCGGCAGGCGCCTCGGCGGACGCCCCAGCACGCACCTTGAATCGCGCCGAATCATCGCCAAGTCCCGAACATGACGAGCCCATCGCGGGTTCGCGCAGAGAAAGCCGGAGAAAAAACGATGAACACCACCCAGGGCACCACCCCGAGCGCAAGCCGCACCGTTCCCGCGCAATATGGCGTGGTGTTGGCGCTCGCGCAGCTCTTCGAGCGCATGGACAACAGCCCCGTGCCGGGCGATCCGGAGCAGTACCGGCTCGTGGCGCGCCGGCTGGCGCAGGCACTCGGCGAAGTCGAGCCGGGCGCGCCGCTGCAGGCGGTGCTCGATGCGTATCCCGCCGCCGGAGACATCTACGAGAACTTGAACTACCAGCACGCCGGCTTGGTGCGCTCGCCGCTCGAAGCTTCGTTGAACGCCGAACTGCAGGCGTCGCAGGCGCTGACGCGCGCCAAGGGCGGCCCGGCGAAGATGCCGCGCGCCTAAGCGTCCGCCCGAACGAACGATCCCTGAACTTGCCCGTTGCCGTCCAGCGCGGCAACCTTCCGTCACACCTTCCCTGCGCTAAAACCCTGCCTCCGCGGCCCGCGAATCGTGGAATGATGCATGGGCGTCGGTGCGCTACGGCCCTTGTGGGCGTGGTTGTTGCCGATGCTCGAGCGCCAGTTGACCGGCAAAGACAATGTTCACGGAAGGAGACCGAAAATGGCAGATGGATCGACAGCGGCAAAGGGCCCGCAGCGGGTGGTTCTGGTGACGGGTGGCATGGGTGGCCTGGGCGAAACGATTTCGACCAAGATGGCAGACGCCGGCTACAAGGTGGTGGTGACGTATTCACCGAGCAACACCAAATCGGCGGAGTGGATCGCCGACATGAAATCGAATGGCTACGACATCATGGCCGTGGCCTGCGATGTGGCCGACATCGATTCCTGCACCAAAGCCGTGGCCGAAGTGCATGCAAAGGCGGGCGATGTGGATGTGCTGGTGAACAACGCCGGCATCACGCGCGACATGACCTTCAAGAAGATGGACAAAGTCAATTGGGACGCGGTCATGCGCACCAACCTCGACAGCCTCTTCAACATGAGCAAGCAGGTGGTCGACGGCATGGTCGAGCGCGGCTGGGGGCGTGTGATCAACGTGTCGTCGGTCAACGGCTCCAAAGGCGCTTTTGGCCAGACCAATTATTCGGCGGCCAAGGCCGGCGTGCACGGCTTCACCAAAGCGCTTGCGCTCGAAGTGGCCAAGAAGGGCGTGACGGTCAACACCATCTCGCCGGGTTACATCGGCACCAAGATGGTCACGGCGATCCCGAAGGAAGTGCTGGAGTCGAAGATCCTGCCGCACATCCCGGTCGGCCGCCTTGGCAAACCGGAAGAAGTGGCCGGGCTCATCATCTACCTGGCATCCGAAGAAGCCGCGTTCGTGACTGGCGCCAACATCGCGATCAACGGCGGCCAGCACATGCAATGATCTGTCACGCCGGGATGGCGTGAACACACGGGCGGCGCGGCCGACTCATGAGCCGCGCCCCGATCGAATGCTTGCCAGAACGACCACGAACCACAGCCAACGAGGAAAAGCCATGATCAAGTCGGGAATCGACCAGGAAGCACTGGTCAAGATGTTTTCGGAAGCCACCTCCAAGCAGGGCGACGCGCTGCGCAAGGCGGTGAGCGAGGCCACGCTCAAGGCGCTGCAGGGCCGCGAGCTGACGATGGAAAACATCAAGAAGGTGCTCAAGACGGTGACGCAGGCGGCCTCGGCCGGCGCGGCGCAAAACCCGGCCGGCGGGGTCGACATCGAGGCGATGCTGAGCAAGGCGTTCGCCGGCATGGACGGCGCATTGCTCCAGGCGGTGGAGGCCAACCACAAGGCGCTGCAGCAGTTCGTCAACCAGGGCACGGGCTTGCAGGAAGAGCAGTTGAAGTCGGCGCTGGCCAACGTCGAGAAGATGGAAGAGATGTTCTTCGCGACCGTCACCAAGGCCGCGCAATCTTCCGGCGGCGCCTTGCAAGGCCCGTGGGATCAGGTGCTGGCCTCGATGAAGATCAAGGGCACGGAAACCGGCGCACAGGCCGCGACCACCGTCGAGGCGCTCATGGCCCAAACCCAAACCGCGCTGCGCGATGGCCGTGCCGCCAGCGTGCGCAACGCCAAGGCGATGATGGACAGCTATGCGTCGCTGGTGAGCGGCGTGCTGATCGGCATGTCCGAAGGCCTGCAATCCGGCGGCGCCGCTGCACCTGCGGATGCCAAGCCGCGCAAGAAGTAGATCGCGCAAGTCGCCGCTTCAGGCGGCGGCGCTGGGCAGCGGTGAAAGGTAGCCGCGAAACTCCCGCTTGACGAGGTCGTGCAGCCGCACCAGCTTCTCGGCGAGGAGCGCGGACCGGTCGAACTCCCCGGCGCCGAGGCTCGCCTCCAGCTCCCGGGCAAGATCCGACAGCGTGGTGGCGCCCAACAAGCCGGCGGTCGAAATGAGCGAATGGGCGAGCGACGCAGCCCTCACAAAATCGCCCGCGGCGATGCCCGCCTGGATCTCGGCAGACGATGCATCCTCGCTCCCGAGAAAGCGGCGCATCAAGCGCTCGTAGAGTTCGCGCTTTCCGGCGCAGCGCTGCAGGCCGAGATCGAAGGAGACAGCGGGCCGTTCGGGTGACTTCTCGCGCGACTCGGCGTTGCCTTCACCAACGCTCGCGGTCGGGAGCAGCCACTCCTCCAGCTTGCGAATCAATGCGTCCGGGTCGAACGGCTTGGTGACATAGGCGTTCATGCCGGCGGCAAGGCACTCCTCGCGATGCCGCGCAGTCGCATGCGCCGTGACGGCAATGATGGGCACCGACGCGTAGCGCGGGTCCTGGCGCATCCGCCGCGTCACCTCGAAACCATCCAGGTCGGGCATCTGCACATCCATCAGGATCACGTCGAAAACCTGTTCCATGCACTGCAGCGCCTCGCGGCCGTTGCTCGCGACGGTGATGCGCATGCCGGCCATGTCGACAAGCAGGTCGCGGGCGACGAGCTGATTGAACTCGTTGTCGTCGACCAGCAGAACGTGGCGCCCTTCGAGCGGGCGCTGGCTGTCGGGTGCTGTGGCTGCCGATGCGTCATCACCCGCCGAAGCGCTCGCGGGGCCTGTCACGGCCTCGGTGAGAAGCTTCGACAGCGCCGCTCGGCTCACCGGCTTCTCGATGCAGCCATCGAAGCCCGCGGCCTGCGCGCGCAGCACCGCATCCTCGGCGCCATAGGCCGCCATCAGAAAGGCGCGGGGCCGCGGCTGCCATCTGCCGAACCCGCTGCCGTCGGGCAGTTGCCAATCGATGAAAACCAGATCGAAGGGCGCGGGCGGCACCGACAGGCCGGGTTCCGACGACATGCCAGCGACCGAATCCGCAAGCACCACCTGGCAGCCCAAGGCTTCCAGCAGCTCGCCCATGGCCTCGCGGGCCGCACGATGCTCGTCGACGACGAGGGCGCGCCAGCCGCGCCACGGCTTCGGGCCCGCTTCCCTTTCGGCGTGCGCTTCGCAACGCCCGAACGGCACGGTGAAATGGAACACGCTGCCCGCACCGGGGGCACTTTCCACGCCGATGGTCCCGCCCATCAAGTCGACGAACTGCTTGCTGATCGCGAGCCCCAAGCCGGTGCCGCCGAAGGCCTTGGTGGTCGAGGCATCGGCCTGGGAAAAGGGCTGAAAAAGGCGAGCGACTTGCTCGTCGGCCAGCCCGATGCCGCTGTCGCGAACCGCGAACTTCAGCGCGCAGACCGCGGCCACATTCGGCACCTGCTCAACCGACACCACGATCTCGCCCGCGCTCGTGAACTTGATGGCGTTGGCGACGAGGTTGATGAGGATCTGGCGAACGCGCTGCGCATCTCCGACCACCGCATCGGGCACCTCGGGCGCCACGCGAATGACGAACTCGAGGCCCTGGATCCTCGCGCGGTCGCCGACCAGGGTCACCAGGCCATCGAACAGTTGCCTGACATCGAAAGCGCTCTCTTCGAGTTCCAGCTTGCCGGACTCGGCCTTCGACAGATCGAGGATCTGGTCGATCAAGCCCAGCAAGGAATCGGCCGCGACCTTCGACTTTTCCAGGTAATTGCGCTGCTTGGGCTGCAAGGGCGTGCGCAGCGCGAGGTTCGTGAAGCCGAGGATCGCATTCATCGGCGTGCGGATCTCGTGGCTCATGTTGGCGAGAAATTCGCTCTTGGCGCGGGTTGCCGCTTGCGCCTGCTCGTTGGCAAGCGACAACTCGTGCGTTCGCGTCTTGACCATGGCTTCCAGGTTTTCCCGGTAAACAGCCAGTTCCTCGTCGGCGCTTTTTCGCTCGGTGATGTCTTCGAACACGCCGAGCACGCCGAAGATCTCGCCTTTCTGGTTCGCAAGCGGCGTTTTCGTCGTGTCCACCCACCGTCGCGTGGCGTCCGCCCGCTGAAGGGGCTCAACGATGTGCAGCTTGGTTTCACCGGTGTGCATGACGGCGAAATCGTCGGCGCGGTAGGCCTCGGCGTGCTCGCGCGGCCAGGGCAGCTCGAAATCCGTTCGCCCGATGATCTGCTGCGCGGGCAGGCCGATCGACTGTGCCGCGATGCGGTTGCAGCCAAGGTATTTGCCGGTGCGGTCTTTCCAGAAAATGGATTGCGGAACGGTGTCGAGAATCAGCCCCATCGTGGCGCGGCCCTCGCTCAGCTCCCGAAAATTCCGCACGACGATGTCATAGCCCACGACGAGTAGCACGAAGTAGGCGATGAGCCTGAAGACATGCCAGGCCCACCAGTCGGCGGCCCAGACATGCGCCGCACCCCAGAACAGGCCCGCCATGCCAAAGAGCAAGGCATGCCCGGCGAACGCCAGGTCTTCGGGCTCGGCGCGGCGGGCATAGCGCCTGAAGAAAAAGACGGAACCCGCCAGAAACCCCAGCCCGCCGATGAAGTTGGTCGCCTTCACGGCCAGAGAATAGCCCCCGGGCAGGATGGCCGCCGGCATCCGCTCTGGCCATTGCACGATGAAAAGCATGATGCCCAGGCTTCCGAGCAGAACGGCCAGCAGAATCGTCCGCGAAGCGAGCACGGACCGCGCCGGAAGCGGCAACCACACCGAGGCGAACAACAGCCCGCCGACAAGCGTCGCGCTGTGTCGAAGCCACCCCCGCCCCGGGATTTCTCCCCACGGGAGAATGCCGTGGGCCGCGTCCAGAAGACCCATGCCGAAGAGCGCGGCAATCACGAACAGCATGTGCTGCGGAATGTCGAGATGGCGGCTGCGAACCAGCAGCAGCCACGCCGTGAAAAAGCCGATCAGGCTGCCGACGATCTCGAGGCATTCATGCACCGGCTCCTGCACATGGCGCGTGGGCCCGAAAACCGCATTGGCCGCAAAGATCAGCGCCAGGGGCAGCACGCCCCCGACGGCCACGCTCATCGCCATCCGCGACCGCAGGGCCGTCTTGTCATCGACGCCGGGGCCATGCGCTTTTTCAGACTCAGCTGATAGGGGCACCATATGTTGCCGACATGTTAGCGCCGCCCAAAAGACAAACCCCTTCGGACTTTCGACCGAAGGGGCGGGTGGCTTGCGCCACCATTTGGGGCTCCGGAGGTATGGGGTCCGGGGCTCCTATGGCGCAGGGACTGCGCCGGTTGGGGTGCCTGCATGCAGGCATCACAAAGTTAGTCCACGCGCGGGCGGCTTTCAAGGCGATCGGCCTATCGTGTGCCCTCTTGTCACACTCTCGCTTTCGTGCTCAGGCTTTCATGATGCCATCGAGCACACCGGCCACGCGCCGCTGCACCTCGGCGTCCATCGTGATCGAGCGGCCCCATTCACGGCTGGTTTCGCCGGGCCACTTGTTGGTGGCATCCAGCCCCATCTTGCCGCCCAGCCCGCTGACCGGCGAGGCGAAGTCGAGGTAGTCGATGGGTGTGTGTTCGACCAGCGTGGTGTCGCGCACCGGGTCCATGCGGGTGGTGATCGCCCAGATCACTTCCTTCCAGTCGCGGATGTTCACATCGGCATCGGTCACCACGATGAACTTGGTGTACATGAACTGCCGCAAGAAGCTCCAGATGCCGAACATCAGCCGCTTGGCGTGACCGGGGTAGCTCTTCTTGATGCTGACGATCGCCATGCGGTAGCTGCAGCCCTCCGGCGGCAGGTAGAAGTCTTCGATCTCGGGAAACTGCTTCTGCAAAATCGGCACGAAGACTTCGTTCAACGCCACGCCCAGCACAGCCGGCTCGTCGGGCGGCTTGCCGGTGTAGGTGGAGTGGTAGATGGGGTCGCGCCGGTGCGTGAGGCGGGCGATCTCGAAGACGGGGAACCAGTCCTGCTCGTTGTAGTACCCGGTGTGGTCGCCGAACGGCCCTTCGAGCGCGTGCAGGTAGCCGTTGACCTCCTTGATCTGCACCCTGTGTTCGCTGACGCCGACGAAGCCCTTGGCAGCGACCGGAATGTGCCCTTCGAGCACGAACTCCGCACTCGCCGGCACCTGCAGCATCACGCCCGCGTCGCCCACCAAGGAATCGACCACTTCGGTACGGCTGCCGCGCAGCAGGCCGGCGAACTGGTATTCGGACAGACTGTCGGGTACGGGCGTCACGGCACCGAGGATGGTCGCCGGATCGGCGCCCAGCGCCACCGCGATCGGGAAGGCCTCTCCCGGCTTTTGCAATGCAAAGTCTCGAAAATCCAGCGCGCCGCCGCGGTGAGCCAGCCAGCGCATGATCACCTGGCGCTTGCCGATGACCTGCTGGCGGTAGATGCCCAGGTTCTGGCGCGCCCGGGCGTTGGCGCCGCCTTGCGGCCCGCGCGTGATGACCAGGCCCCAGGTGATCAGCGGGCCGGCATCCCCCGGCCAGCAGGTTTGCACCGGCAGCTGGCCCAGATTCACGTCGGCGCCTTCGAGTACGACCTCCTGGCAGGCCGCACGGCGCACGACAGCGGGCTTCATGTCCCACAGCGCCTTGGCCATGTGCAGCAGCTTGCCGGCGTCTTTCAGGCCCTTGGGCGGCTCCGGCTCCTTGAGGCTGGCGAGCAGGCGGCCCACGTCGCGCAGCTCGCCGACGTCGTCCGCGCCCATCCCCATGGCCACTCGTTTAGGGGTGCCGAAGAGATTCGTGAGCGCGGAAATTTTGTAACCAGTGGGGTTCTGGAACCACAGCGCCGGGCCGGCCGCTCGAAGCACGAAATCGCTCACAGCCGTCATTTCCAGCCGCGCGGAGACTGGTTCTGCCACACGTTTGAGTTCTCCGACCGCTTCCAGCCCGGCCATGAAGTCCCGCAAATCCCGGTATTTCATACAATAAAGTAGTTAGAAACGCGTTTGATAGTCTTGACCGGTTATGACGAGGCTTGTTAGATTCCGGCTGTCCCTGACATCCGAGTCAGGGAAAACCCGCGCGCCGCATCGAAAGGGATGATTGGAGCGCGACACCGCCCAACCCTCGAACCCGCCGGAGACGAACAGGTTTTTGCAGATCGGCGCCCCAGTCGGGCCGGTTCACTTGGCTGCCCCACAGCCAAACAATTATCGCTGCCACCCCCGCGAGCAGGCCCCTTCGGCCCGCAAACGGACCCGGTGACGCGGCGAAGAAGGAGTGACATGAAGGCGACACGCCAACTGGTATCGCGATTGCGCTGGGTGCGCAACGCGGCGACGCAATCTGCGTCGGTTTTTCTGAAAGACGTGGGCCACGGCCTGCTGGAAGTGAGCCACAACACCCTGGCGCTGCTGGGTCTGGTGGCGGTGGCGGCGGTGCTGTTTGCCGCAAGCCGCGCCGACATGCGGCATGCCGCCGAAACGGAAGCCCTGAGCTGGCTCCAGGCGCGGCAGGAAGCGCGTGCCGAACCCATTCCCGCCGACCAGATCCTGGCCGCCGAGCTGAGCGAACCCGATGCCATCGCCCGCGCGACCGCATCCGACCCGAAGGATCTGAACCGCCAGCAGGCCAATGTGGCGCGTTGGCTCTCACGCCGCTACAGCGTGGCGCCCGAGCCGGTGAGCCGCCTGGTGCAGGAAGCCTGGAGCGTCGGCGAACGGGCCGGGCTGGATCCGACGCTGATCTTGGCGATCATGGCGATCGAATCGCGCTTCAACCCGTTTGCGCAAAGCGCCGTGGGCGCGCAAGGGCTGATGCAGGTCATGACCAAGGTGCACGACGACAAGTACGAAGCCTTCGGCGGCAACCACGCGGCTTTCGACCCAGTGACCAACCTGCGGGTGGGCGTGCAGGTGCTCAAGGAGTGCATCTCGCGCGCCGGCAGCCTGGAAGCGGGCCTGAAGTTCTATGTGGGCTCGGGCAACCAGGCCGAAGACGGCGGCTACGCGAGCAAGGTGCTGAGCGAGCAGGCCAGCCTGAAGCAGGTGGCTGGCGGCAAGGCCGTCTCGCCACGCTCGGCGCTGATCTCGGTGGCGGCGCCGGCCGCGGCGGTGGGCAAGGCCGAGGTGGCAGCGCCGTCCGGCACGCCGGCCAAGGCGGCGGAAGAGGCTCACATTCCGGAGCAGATCGCTCTCTTGCGTTGAGCCTTGCGTCGAAGCCCACACGCGTCCGCTACACTGCGCAGGCCGCGCAACTGGCGATGCGGCTCCTGGTCTGACGGCGTTCTCCGCTGCCCATTCCGGAGCCTGAGGTGGGGTACCACCGGGGAGCGCGGACTGCGCCTGTGACATTGCAGGCGCCGATTCAGCCGTTCGCCTGGGCAGCCTCTTGTCGTTGTGAGCCGTCGTGTGCACTGTGGTGCCGACCACGATGCGCCTGCTTCGGACCCGGGGACCTCCGTCACACAGGACTGCCAACACCATGTTCGACCGCGCCCAATCCACCATCGCCTCGACCGACCCCGAACTCTGGGCCGTGATCCAGAACGAGAACCAGCGGCAGGAAGATCACATCGAGCTGATCGCCTCCGAAAACTACGCTTCGCCCGCCGTGATGGCGGCGCAAGGCACGCAGCTCACCAACAAGTACGCAGAAGGCTACCCGGGCAAGCGCTACTACGGCGGCTGCGAGTTCGTCGACATCGCCGAGCAGCTCGCGATCGACCGGCTCAAGCAGCTCTTCGGCGCACAGTTTGCCAACGTGCAGGCCAACTCCGGCTCGCAGGCCAACCAGGCCGTGTTCTTCGGCCTGCTGCAGCCTGGCGACACCATCATGGGCATGAGCCTGGCCGAAGGCGGCCACCTCACCCACGGCATGCCCCTGAACATGAGCGGCAAGTGGTTCAAGGTGGTGAGCTACGGCCTCACCGCTGCTGAAGAGATCGACTACGACGCCATGGAGCGCCTGGCCCATGAGCACAAGCCCAAGCTCATCATTGCCGGCGCCTCGGCCTACAGCCTGCGCATCGACTTCGAGCGCTTCGCCAAGGTCGCGAAAGCCGTCGGCGCATTTTTCATGGTCGACATGGCCCACTACGCCGGGCTGATCGCAGGCGGCGTCTACCCCAACCCGGTGCCGTTCGCCGACGTGGTGACCTCCACCACCCACAAGAGCCTGCGCGGCCCGCGCGGCGGCATCATCGTGATGAACGACGAAGCCATCGCCAAGAGGATCAACAGCGCGATCTTCCCCGGCATCCAGGGCGGCCCGCTGATGCACGTGATCGCCGCCAAGGCGGTCGCCTTCAAGGAAGCGCTGGCGCCGGAGTTCAAGGTCTATCAACAGCAGGTCGCCAAGAACGCGGTCGTGCTGGCCGAGACCTTGATCGAGCGCGGCCTGCGCATCGTCAGCGGCAGGACCGAATCGCACGTGATGCTGGTCGACCTGCGCCCGAAGAACCTGACCGGCAAGGAAGCCGAAAACCTGCTCGGCGCGGCGCACATGACCTGCAACAAGAACGGCATCCCGAACGATCCGCAAAAGCCGATGGTCACCAGCGGCATCCGCCTGGGCACACCGGCCATGACCACGCGCGGGTTCAAGGAAGACCAGGCGCGGCAAACCGCCCACCTGATCGCCGACATCCTCGACAAGCCCGCCGACGAAGCCGTGGCCACGGCGGTACGCGCCAAGGTCGCCGCGCTGACGCGCGATTTCCCGGTGTACCGATAAGCGCTTGGCAGGGGTCGTTCGCGACCCTGCTGTTGCTGTCCTCCCATGCGCTGCCCCTTTTGTAGCCACGACGAAACCCAGGTCGTCGAGACGCGCGAGTCCGACGAAGGCGACGTGGTGCGCCGCCGCCGCCGCTGCCATAGTTGCGACAAGCGCTTCACCACCTACGAGCGCGCCGAAATCGCGCTGCCGTCGGTCGTCAAGAAAGACGGCACGCGCGCGGATTTCGACCCGGCCAAGATCCGCGCCTCGATGTCGCTCGCGCTACGCAAGCGGCCGGTGAGCGTCGAGCAGATCGACGCCGCCATGGAGCGCATCCAGGACAAGCTGCTCAACAGCGGCTCCAAAGAAGTGCCTTCCACGCGGCTGGGCGAGTTGGTCATGCGCGAACTCAAGCGCATCGACAAAGTGGCGTATGTGCGCTTCGCTTCCGTCTATCGAAGCTTCGAGGACGTAGACGAGTTCCGGCAGTTGATCCGCGATATTTGAGGCGGGACTTGTCGACAGTGCCTTCGCACTGACGACCCGCCGAAAAGCCAGCCGGCTGGCCGTTGAGGCCCATCCAAAAGAGGGATCACCCGCGCGAGGGTCGCCCAAAACCCGCCTCTTGGGGTCGCGCCGCAGCCAAGCGTTTTTTACAGTGTGCACCAGTCATCGACACGGAGCACACCCATGAAACACCCTCGCCACCAACGCGGCTTCAGCCTGATCGAGGCGACCGTCGTCGTCGCCATCACCGGCGTCCTCGCCTCGACCGCCGCGCCTGCGATGCAGGGTTTCATCGACACACGACGGCTCGACGGCGCCGCCACGCAGCTCGCAACCGACATCCAGTTCGTGCGCACCGAAGCCGTCGCCCGCAACACGCCGGTGCGCATGAGCTTCCACACACTGGACGCCGGCAGTTGTTACGTGATCCACACTGGCGTGGCCGACGCGTGTGAATGCGCCCCCACCGGCCCAGCCGTGTGCACCGGCGACGCGAAACAGATCAAGACGGTGCTACTGCCCACGGCCAGCCATGTGATGGTGCAGACCAATGTGCGCTCTGTGCTCTTCGACCCGCTGCACGGCACCAGCACGCCGACTGGCACGCTGCGTGTGACCGATGCGCACAACCGCAGCGTGCAACACGTGATCAACGTGATGGGCCGCGTGCGCTCCTGCTCGCCGGGGGGTGAAGTCTCCGGTTGTCGCGCCTGCTGATGCCTCTCGAGCCACCGACCAAACGAAGAATTGCCATGGAAATCACTTTCATCACTGATGCCGACTACTTGGCGAATGCCAACACAATGGCAGCGCCATGTGCCGCTCACGCCATCACGTCCCGCGCTCCCAAAGGTCGTCGCACCGCCCGCGGCTTCACGATGATCGAAACCATGGGCGCGTTGGTCGTTACTGGCATCTTGTCCAGCATCGCCCTGCCTTCGTTCCAGGCCCAGGTTCACAAGGCTCGGCGGGCGGATGTGCTGGTCTCGATGATGCAGGTGCAGATGGCACAGGAGCGTTGGCGCTCGAACAATGCGAGCTACGGCGCATTGGCGGATATCGGCGCGGCCAGCAAGTCGAGCGGCGGGCACTACACGGTCACGCTCGCGTCCATCACGAGCCAGGGCTACGAGGTCACAGCGATGGCGGTCGGCGCGCAAGCCGGCGATGCGGCCTGCCGCCACATGAAGCTCACGGCCACAGGCACCAACGTGGCGTATGCGTCGGGGCAGGACGCATCGATGGCCAACGCCGCCGCGGCCAATCGGATCTGCTGGAGCCTCTGACTTTCAGGCCGCGACGCTGCGGCGCCAGATCGGAGCGTGGCCTGTCACTGGTCGAGCTGCTGGTCGGCATGGCGATCGGCCTGTTCATCGCCGCGGTGGGCGCGACGCTGCTGGCCGCCAACCTGCGCGAGAACCGAGGCCTGCTGCTCGAAGCCCGGCTGATGCAGGACCTGCGCACCGCCTCCGACCTCGTCGCGCGCGACTTGCGGCGCGCAGGCTATTGGGGCGCGGCGTCTTCTGGCATCGCGATGGCCGGCGGTACCGGAGCGCCGGCGAATCCTTATGCGGCGTTGTCGCCCGCAGGTTCGGCCTCGGACGCTGCCAGCTTTCGGTATTCGCGCGATGCGACCGAGAACAACCTCGTGGACACCAACGAGCAGTTCGGCTTTCGCCTGCGCCAAGGTGCGATCGAGCTGCAGCTCGGCGCCGGGAACTGGCAGGCGATGACGGACACCGGCACGCTGATCGTCACCACGTTTCGCCTCACCCCGGCAGTTTCGAGCGTCGATCTCGACGCCGCCTGTGCCACTACGTGTGCGCCCGGCAACTTTTGTCCACTGCATCAAGATGTCAGGCGGTTCGCCGTGCTCATCAGCGGCCGGTCTGTGGCAGACGCTTCGGTGACGCGCACTGTGCGTGGCAGCGTTCGATTGCGCAACGATGTGCTGGTGGGTACTTGCCCCACGTGAGCCTGCGATGAACACGAGTCGTCAGAAGGCCTCCCGTTCGACGCACTCGCAGCAGCGAGGCGCAGCCACGCTCTTGATCACGATGGCGTTGTTTCTGGCGATGGTGCTGGTGGCCTTGTTCGTCAACCGCAACCTCATCTTCGAGCAGCGCGCTTCCGCCAACCAGTATCGCGCCACGCAAGCCTTCGAAGCGGCCGAGGCCGGGCTGGAATGGGCGGTGGCGCAGCTCAACCATTCGGAGCCTGTCGGCGCCGATTGCCTCCCGACGACAGGCATCGGCGCCAACGCGTTTCGCGAGCGCTTTCTGCACGTCGCGGCGGCCGACGGCAGCTTTGCCGGTGCGACCTGGATGCCGCACGGCGCCACCGCGCGTCCGCTGCGGCCGGCTTGCGTGTACGACGGCAGCGGTTGGGTCTGCCATTGCCCGTCAGAGAGCGACGCCGATCTGCCATCGCCGAGGGGGAACGGTCCGTTTCCAGCCTTCATCCTGCAGTTCACCGCCGGCCCCAAGCCGGGCACCGTGCGTGTCGTTTCCACCGGCTGCTCCAGTTGGGCCGCGCCGTGCCAGGCGGACGCCAGCGACCCGGCCGACGCCGCAGCACGCACCGAAGTGATGGTCGCGCTGCTGCCAGCCGTGCGGATTGCGCCTGCGGAAGCGCTCACGGTCCGCGGCGCTTCACAGGCTTCGGATCGTCTGTTCGCGTCCTACTTCGGCTTGGACAAACCGCGCTGGAAAAACCAGCCAACCATCACAAAGCTTCGCTGCGAAGGTGAATGCAGCGCTGCGTTGCTGGCGGCCGTCGGCCGAGACGTCTCGCATCCAATGGTATGGATCGACGGTGAATTGCGGTTGACGGGGCCGCTAAACATCGGCTCGCCCGACAAGCCGGTCGTGATCGTCGCCGACGACGGCACCATGCTCAGCGGCCCGGTGGTGCTCAACGGCATGCTCTACAGCCGCAGCTTGCGATGGGACGCGACAGCCGCCGGGCTCGGCTCGGTGCACGGTGCCGTCATCATCGAAGCGCCGCTGGAAGGCGACAGCGCGCCGCTGCTTGTGCGTGATTCGGACCTGCTGCAAACGCTGACGCGGCGTACCGGAAGCGTTGTTCGCGTCAACGGCAGTTGGCGAGATTTTTGAGAGGCCACTGGAATGGAAGTGTCGACAAGACTCTCGGCCGCTTGTCCTCAGCGTGAAACCACGGCAACCACCAAGAAATCAGTTGCCCGCCGCCAGCGCGGCACGGCGCTGATCGAATCGCTGGTCGCCTTCCTCGTGCTCGCACTCGGCATGTGGGTGGTGTCGCGCGTGCAGACGCATCTGCGTCTGCATTCCGAGATCGCACGCCAACGCACCGAGGCTGTGCGGTTGGCGCAGGAGGACATGGAAACCTTGCGCGCCTTCGGCACGATCGAGGCTTCCGCGACCGGTCATTCGTACGTCGACATCGCCACGTCATCGAAGACGATAGACGCCAGCCACGGCTACGCGACCCAGACCACCTACACCCTCGCCCGCAGCGTGACCGCCGCGCCCGTGCCGCACGCAAAGGCAGTGGCCATCGTCGTGACCTGGGAAGACCGCGCCGGCGATCCACGGCAAGTGGTGCTCGTCTCGATGATCGGCGGCAACGACCCGGCCTACTCGGGCGCGCTGGGCATTACCCTCCTTCGCGCCGCGTCGGCACCCTAGCGCCGCCCGCATCGGCTATGTTTGCGGCCTGAACTTGATGGCCCGATCCACCGGCCGCGAACGCACCCATGCACTTTTCCGACCCTGACACCAACGCGATGCGCGAAGCGCTCACGCTCGCAGAGCAAGCCATCGGCCTGACCGAGCCCAACCCGCGCGTCGGCTGCGTGATCACCGCAACCGATGGTCGCACGCTCGGGCGCGGCCACACGCAGCAGGCCGGCGGGGCGCATGCCGAAGTCATGGCGCTGCGCGATGCCGAAGCCCGCGGCGAAAGCGTTCGTGGCGCGATCGCCTACGTCACGCTCGAACCCTGCTCGCACCACGGCCGCACGCCGCCCTGCTGCGATGCGCTGATCGCCGCCGGCCTGGGCCGCGTCGTGATGGCCATCCAGGACCCGAACCCGCTGGTAGCAGGCCAAGGCGCGCAACGCCTGCGCGCGGCCGGCATCACTGTCGACGAAGGCCTGTGCGCCGAAGAGGCTCGCGAGATCAACATCGGCTTCTTCTCGCGCATGCAGCGCGCGCGGCCGTGGGTGCGCATGAAGGCCGCCGTGTCGCTCGACGGGCGCACCGCGCTGAACAACGGCAACAGCCAGTGGATCACCGGCCCGGCCGCGCGCGCCGACGGCCATGCATTCAGGCGCCGCGCCACCGCCGTGCTCACCGGCGTGGGCACCGTGCTCGACGACAACCCGCGGCTCGATGTGCGCCTGGTCGAGACCGCCAAGCAGCCCATGCGCGTGATCGTCGATTCGCGGCTCGACACGCCGCCCGAAGCGCGCATCCTCGACCAGCCCGGCGCGGTGCTGATCTATGCCGCGCAGCCGGTCGAAGCCCGACGCGACGCCCTCACGAAACGCGGCGCCGAGATCCACTTGGCGGCCGGCCCCACCGGCAAGGTCGATCTGCCGGCGATGCTGGCCGATCTGGCGCGGCGTGGCGTCAACGAGCTGCACGTGGAGGCCGGGCACAAGCTCAACGGCTCATTCGTGCGCGAGGGGCTGGTCGATGAGTTCCTGATCTACATGGCGCCGAAGCTGCTCGGTATCGGCCGGGAGCTGGCTGCGTTCGGCCCGCTCGAAGAACTGCAGGACAGCCTGCAACTGCGCTTTGTCAGCGTCACGCCCATCGGCGACGACCTGCGCCTCATCGCGAGGCCCGTCGGCATGGTCGCCTGAGCCATCGGCCGGCGGCAGCCACCGCACCGCGCAACCCCACGCCAGCAACAGCTCCGGCACGCTGCGACAATCACATTCATGTTCACCGGCATCATCACCGGCCTCGGCCGCATCACCCTCGCGCGGCCCCTGGGCGCCGACGCATCCCATGGCAAGCAGCTCCGCATCGAGGCGCCGCCCGGCTACCTCGACGATGTGCAGCTCGGTGACAGCATCGCGCTCAATGGCGCCTGCATGACGGTCACCACCTTCGATGCCGCCGCGGGTAGCTTCGAGATCGACATCTCCGCCGAAAGCCTGGACAAGACCGCCGGCCTGGCCGAAGCCGGCCCGGTCAACCTCGAGAAGGCCGTGCGCGCGCACGACCGGCTCGGCGGCCACATCGTCAGCGGCCATGTCGATGGCATTGGCGAGGTGGCGCACTTCGCGCCGGTCGGCGAATCGTGGGAGCTGCGCATCCAGGCCCCCGCCGAACTGGCGCGCTACCTGGCTTACAAAGGCTCGATCACCGTCAACGGTGTGAGCCTCACCGTCAACACTGTCACCGATGCGCCCGCACACTGCGAGTTCAGCATCAACCTCATCCCGCACACGCTGGAGAACACGACGCTCGGCAGCCTGAAGGTGGGCAGCCGCGTCAACCTCGAGATCGACCTGATCGCGCGCTACGTGGCGCGCATGCTCGGCCTGGCCGAAGCCGCCAGCGCCTGACCACGCTGCGGCGCATCTCCCGCGCCGCGCCGAATACGCCCCTCATGGACACGTCCGCCGTCAAGCGCTATCTGCCGTGGGTGGTCGCGACCTCGCTGTTCATGGAGCAGCTCGATTCGACCATCGTCAACACCGCCATCCCGGCGATGGCTATGAGCCTGAACGTGACGCCGTTGAGCCTGAAGGCCGTCGTCACCAGCTACATCCTTAGCTTGGCGGTAGGCATCCCGGTGAGTGGCTGGATGGCCGACCGCTTCGGCACGCGGCGGGTGTTCGGCATCGCGGTGGCGCTCTTCACGGTGTCGTCGGTGCTGTGCGGGCTCGCGGTCAACGTGCCGATGCTGGTGGCTGCGCGCATCGTGCAGGGGCTGGGTGCCGCGATGATGACGCCGGTCGGCCGCCTCGCGATCGTGCGCACCTTCCCCAAATCGGAACTGCTGGCGGCGATGAACTTCGTGATCATCCC
>JAMFRW010000303.1 GCA_026224975.1 Rhodoferax sp.
ATCGAGGCCCAGGGTTCGGCCGGCGGTGCGTACCAGCTGACGTCGGCGGTGGCGGCAGTTCCCGAGCCCGGATCGGCTGCGATGCTCCTGGCCGGTGCGGTGGTGGCGGGCGGTATCGGTTGGCGGCGCCGCCGCATGCAGCGTGCCAAGTGAACACCGGGCTGGAGGTCGACGCGCCGCGCGACCGGCGCTTCGTCACCGCTCTGGCGCGAGGGCTCGAAGTGTTGCGCTGCTTCGGGCCGGAGGACCTGTGGCTAGGCCACCGCGAGATCGCGCGTCGCACCAGGCTCCCGCCGTCCACCGTTTCGCGCCTGGCGTACACGCTCAAGAGCCTCGGCTGCCTGAAGGCCGGGCCGGTCGTCGGGCAGTACGGGCTGGACGTCGGCGTCATCGCGCTCGGCTTCAGCATGCTGGGCCGCTACGAGATCGCCCGCATCGCCCGTCCTTACATGCAGGCGCTGGCGGACGAGGCGGACGTGCAGGTCGCACTGGTGGCGAGGCATGGGCTCGAGGTGGTGTATGTCGGTCATTGCCGGGCCAGCCGCGCTCGATCGGTGCTCGGGCTCGACGTGGGCGCCAGGCTGCCGCTGGCGACCACGGCCTCCGGCCGAGCGCTGCTGGCCGCGATGGAGCCAGCCGAGCGCCAACTGCTGCTGCAGCAGTCCGACACGGACGGGAACTCAGCCCGGCAATGGGCAAGCGTGCATCGGGAATTGGAAGCCTATACCCGCAACGGATTCACCCGTTCCATCGATGAGTGGGAAAGCGGCGTCAGCGCTGTCGGTGTGCCTCTGGTACTTGGCGCTGGCATCACAAGGTTGGCGCTGAGCTGCGGTACGGCGAGTGCCGTGCTGCGCGGCGACGCGCTGGCCTCGTTGGGACGCAGGCTGGTGGATATCGCCGCCAATGTGCGTCGTGCTGTGCAGCGTGGAGCGTGAGCGTCTATCGCAGAGTTGCGAGGCACAGCTGAGTGCCGCGGGCGCCTCCCGAGCCCTGCCCGCTCGAACACCATCCTATCGGGCTACATCGATCAGAACAGCGCGATGGACCTCAAGACCGGTAAGGTGGTCGCCGCGCGCGACGCCAACCACGATTCGCTCTGGGGTGTGAGCGGCTCGTATACGGCTACGAGGTTTCTGCAGCTGCCTATGCGGTGACGAGGCGCATGCAGCTGCCGCAACGGCATTCTCAACCATTTCGAGACCGCGCCGCGGATCACCAACCAGCCCTGCTACTTTTAGCCGTTGCGCGACTGATCTATGGGGAGCGGCGAGGCCGTGTCGCCAACGCGAGCGTCAATTGCAGCCACAAGTGAGGCGTGCCTGCTGCCGGCCAAGCGATCGGAACGCGGCGCAGCCGGTGGAGGGCAGGGCATCCGCGTTCGGCAGCACTTGTGCCCGAGAAAGGCGGGTGTCTTTTTCTCTGAGCGCCGCCTGATTTCGACTCCTTGAGTCCACACCCGCGCGACCTAGTCCACTGAATCATTGAAATCGAATGCATTGCTCCCAGATATTGGGGCATGCGAAGAACGATATTGACGCTCGACCAGCGGGCCGAATTGGATGCAGTGATGCGCAGGCGTCACGGCAACGCCGCATTGGCGCGCCGTGCCCGGTGCGTCGTGCTTTGGAGCGACGGAGAACGTCGAGTCGATATTCGGAACAAGCTCGCTTGCAACGACGCATTCGTCTCGAAGTGGACTTCGGCGTTCGAGGCGCAGGGCCTGGCCGGACTCGTGTCTTTGCACCCTGGCCGTGCGCCGAAGATGCCGACTGCCAAGCTGGAGGCACGCGTGCTCAACCGAACGCTCAAGCACCTTCCGAAAGACGGCTCGACGCAACTGGAGCAGCCGCAAGCTGGCCGCCGAACTCGGCGACGTGTCGTTCTCTGCCGTGCAGCGCATCTGGCGCAAGCACGGCGTGCGTCCGCACCGGCTGGACACCCACATGGTCTCCAACGACCCGGAGTTCGAGACCAAGGCGGCCGACGTGATCGGCCTGTACCTGGACCCGCCTGCGCACGCGGCCGTGTTCTGCGTGGACGAGAAGACGGCGATCCAGGCGCTGGACCGCAAGGACCGGATGCTGCCGCTGGCGCCCGGGCGCGCCGAGAGTCACGGCTTCGAGTACAAGCGCAACGGCACGCTGAGCCTGTTCGCCGCGCTCAACACAAGCACCGGCGTAGTGCTGGGCAAGACGGCCGCACGCCACACCAGCGAGCAGTTCGTGACCTTCCTCGAAGA
The DNA here is from genome assembly GCA_026224975.1 of Rhodoferax sp. Taxonomy (GTDB): domain Bacteria; phylum Pseudomonadota; class Gammaproteobacteria; order Burkholderiales; family Burkholderiaceae_C; genus LMDS01. Next base: position 2,243 of record JAMFRW010000303.1, read on the forward strand.
GATCGTCGCCAGCCAGCCCCCGCGCCGCGAGATCCACGTCATCTGCGACAACGTGAGCAGCCACAAGACGGCGCTCGTGCAAACGTTCCTGGCCCAGCATCGTCGCGTTCATATGCACTACACCCCTACCTACTCGTCGTGGCTCAACCAGGTCGAAAACTGGTTCTCCCGAATCCAGCGTGATGTCATCACG
>JAMFRW010000039.1 GCA_026224975.1 Rhodoferax sp.
AGCGACGCCGGCACCCGCAGCTTCCAGAAAGTGTCTTGCTTCGAGGCCGCATACGTGTGCAGCAACTCCAGCTCCAGCACGCCCGGCGAGCGCAAGCCCTTGACCATGGCGACCGCGACGGGAAAGAAGCACAGCCACATCGAGATGATCGCCTTGGGGAACAAGCCGGTGAGCCCGAAGCTGCCGAGGATCACGATGATGATGGGCGCGATGGCCAACACCGGCACCGTCTGCGAGGCGATCACCCACGGGAACAGGCTGCGCTCCAGCGTTCGCGAATGCACGATGGCGACGGCGAGAAACGCGCCGAGGGCGGTGCCCATCACGAAGCCGAGCAAGGTGGCCGAGCTGGTCACGGCCGCGTGATAGATCAGGCTGCGCGGCGAATCGATCGGCCAGCCGAAGATGGCATCGAAGAGATCGATCGCGATCTGGTGCGGCGCGGGTAACACGGGGCGGTCCATGGACAGCGTGAGCCGCGCCAGATCGGCAAAGCCCCAGCCAGGTTGTGACGACAGCACCCGCTCGATCACTTGCGGCGCGTTGAGCCAGATGGCGGCGGCGTACCAGATCACGAGCAGCACTGCGAGCACAGTGATCACCGGCCCGGCGCGAAACCATGCCGCGGCCAGCCCGCTGCGGGTGTCGGCGGGCAGCGCGGGGATGGTCACGGCTTCGGTGCCAGCCATCTCAATGCCCGCCGTGACCTTCTTGCAGCGCCACACGAACGCGGTGCGCGATCTCGGTGAACGCAGGTGTGTCGCGAATGTCGAGAGTGCGGTCGGCCGGCAGGCCCGACTCGATCACCTCGACGATGCGGCCCGGCCGCGGCGACATCACGACAATCCGCGACGAGAGAAACACCGCTTCGGGGATCGAGTGGGTCACAAACACCACGGTACGCCTTTCTCGCTCCCACAGCCGCAGCAACTGCTCGTTCAACCGATCACGCGTGATCTCGTCGAGCGCGCCGAAGGGCTCGTCCATCATCAGCAGCTTGGGCTCGAAACCGAGCGCGCGCGCGATCGACACGCGCTGCTGCATGCCGCCCGACAACTGCCACGGGTACTTGCCTTCGAAGCCCTTCAGGCCCACACGCCCCAGGTGCTCGATGGCGGTGCGGCGCGCCTCGTCTTTCGCGATGCCGTGGATCTCGAGCGGCAGGCACACATTGGCCAGCACCGTGCGCCAGGGGAACAAGGCAGGCGCCTGAAACACATAGCCATAGGCACGCGACAGGCGCGCGTCACGCGACGACAAGCCGTTGACGCGCACCGTGCCGGAAGTCACTTGCTCCAGATCGGCGATCACCCGCAGCAGCGTGGTCTTGCCGCAGCCCGAAGGCCCGATCAGCGAGATGAACTCGCCTTCCTGGATGTTCAGGCTGACCTTGTCGAGCGCGATGACCGGGTGTTCCTTGGCCGGATAGGCCACCGTGACGTTCTGGACTTCGACGGTGGAGGGCAACAGTGGATTGGACAAAGACGGTCTCGGCGAAAAAGATTAATGGGCAGCAACGCGCGCAGGATTATTAGGGTGCGTCGTCCAGTTGGCATATTGGCCCGAGACGACCAGCCCGGTGCGTGTATCGACCTCGCCCGGCGCGAGCGCATGCATGGTGATGCACTCCGGCACCGGGCACACCGAGACGCACAGGTTGCAGCCCACGCACTCGTTGTCCATCACCTCGAAGTGGCGCTTGCCGTCTTTCATGGCGGTGATGGCCTGGTGCGAGGTGTCTTCGCAGACCACATGGCAGCGGCCGCACTGGATGCACGCATCCTGGTTGATGCGCGCCTTCTCGATGTGGTTGAGGTTCAACTGGTTCCAGTTGACGATCGACGGCACCGCGCGGCCGCGAAAATCCTCGATGCTCGTGAAGCCCTTCGAGTCCATGTACTCCGAGAGGCCGTCCGCCATGTCTTGAACTATTCTGAAGCCATAGGTCATGGCCGCAGTGCACACCTGAACATTGCCGCAACCGAGCGCGATGAACTCCGCCGCGTCCTTCCAGTTGCCGATGCCGCCGATGCCCGAAATCGGCAGGTTCGCCATCTCCGGCGTGCGCGCAATCTCCGCCACCATGTTCTGGGCTATCGGCTTGACGGCCGGGCCGCAATATCCACCATGCGATCCCTTGCCGCCGGTGTTGGGGTAGATGAGCAGCGAGTCGAGATCCACGCCCATCACCGAGTTGATGGTGTTGATGAGCGAGACCGCATCGGCCCCGCCGCGATGGGCTGCGAGCGCAGGCTGCTTGATGTCGGTGATGTTGGGCGTGAGCTTCACGATCACCGGCAACCGGGTGTACTGTTTGCACCAGCGCGTGACCATCTCGATGTATTCCGGCACCTGCCCCACCGCCGAGCCCATGCCACGCTCGCTCATGCCGTGCGGGCAACCGAAGTTGAGCTCGATGCCGTCGCAGCCGGTGTCTTCGACACGCGGCAGAATCGCGCGCCAGCTTTGTTCGTCGCAAGGCACCATGATCGAGACGATCATCGCCCGGTCGGGCCAGTTGCGTTTGACACGGGTGATCTCTTCGAGGTTGGTTTCGAGCGGCCGGTCGGTGATCAGCTCGATGTTGTTGAAGCCGATCAAGCGCCGGTCTTGCGAATAGAGCGCCGCATAGCGCGGGCCGTTGACGTTGACGACGGGCGGGCCGGCTTCGCCCAGCGTCTTCCAGACCACACCGCCCCAGCCGGCTTCGAAGGCGCGGACCACGTTGTATTCCTTGTCGGTCGGCGGCGCGGAGGCGAGCCAGAACGGATTGGGGCTTTTGATGCCCGCGAAGGTAGTGCTCAGGTCGGCCATGGTGTTTTTTGGATCTTTGTTGAGCTGATGTGGTTGTTTGCTGCGCTCGTCGGCTGGTGAGTTGCGCGCGGCGCGGCAGGGGGCGCCCGGCAGGGGCTCATGCTGTGGCGGTCGGCGGGTACGCCGACTGCACTGCGGTGCTCGGTCCGAGGTCGCGCCGCAGAACTCGCTTCGTTCGCTTTGCTCACTGCGCTCAGACAGCCGCGGCGAGTCAGTTGACGAAGCGCGCTGCGCGCGCCGACCTCAGACCTCCGCGCCTCCGTCGCCACAGAAATCGCCCCCGCCGGGCACCCCCTGCCGCGCCGAACCATCGGTGGTTGGTGGGGGAAAGAGCCGCCGCACGGGACACCGCGCGCACGGTCGCGATGGGCACATCGGCGGTTGTCGGTGCGGCAAACACCCCTGCTGCTGCGAAGGCGCGCCCGGGTAGGCGGCGGTGCGCCTCTTCGGCGCCGAGAAGCGCAGGGCTTGTGGCCGCGCGCTTGCGCGCTTCGTAAACTGACTCGTCGCGGCTGTTCGAACGCAGCGCACGAAGTAAGCGTAGTGAGTTTCGCGACGTGGCCGCGAGACCGAGCATCGCAGGGGAGTCGGCGTACCCGCCGACCGCCGAAGCGAAGCACCGACGCCTGCCCGGGCGCGCCTTCGACGCTCAAAGCATGGACCGAACGACCAAGCATCTCGAACGAACCAGAGCCCATCAAGCGATCACTTCTTTTCGAACCCGATCGAACACCTTCCCCTGCCGCTGAAACCCGAACGCGCGGTCGATGGAATGCGCGGCGACTTTGCCGTGCTCGACAGCTTCCACCGTCAAGTCCTGCCCCCCGTAAGTGCAATCGCCACCAGCCCACACCTTCGTGAGCGAGGTGCGGCCTTCCGGGTCGACCTTGATGCGGCCTTTTTTCAGGACCAATGTTTGGAGCGTCGGGTCGGCCAGCACCAGCGTCTGGCCGATGGCCTTGAGCACGGTGTCGACTTCGACGGTCCATTGTTTGCCGGTCACTTCGAGCCGGCCCGCCACGTCTTTGACTTCTGCGAAGGTGGCGCCCTGCACATGGCCGATCGGCGCGTCGAGCGCTTTCAGGATGCTCCACTCGCGGATAATCACGCCGTTGAGCTTGGCCCATTCCTGCTCATGCTTCGAGGCCGGCATGCGGGCCTGGTCGCGGCGGTAGACGATGGTCACCTCCTGCGCGCCGAGCTTGCGCGATTGCACGGCGGCGTCCACCGCCGTCATGCCGCCGCCAATCACGATCACGCGGCGGCCGACCGGCACGGCCGCATAGTCGCTGGCCTGCCGCAAGTCGGCGATGAAGCCGACGGCATCGTCCACGCCGCCGGCCGATTCGCCCGCCAGCCCGAGCGCGTTCACGCCCGAAAGGCCCATGCCGAGAAAGACTGCGTCATACACCAGGCTCAGGTTGGCCAGCGTGATCTGCTCGCCGAGCTTTTGCCCGTGGCGAATCTGGATGCCGCCGATCGAGAGCAGCCAGTCGATCTCTTTCTGCGCAAATCCGTCTGTAGTCTTGTAGGTCGCGAGTCCGTATTCGTTCAGGCCGCCGGGTTTGGGCTGCGCTTCGAAGACCGTCACCTCGTGGCCCAGCATTGCGGCGCGGTGCGCACACGAAAGCCCGGCCGGGCCGGCGCCGACCACGGCCACGCGCTTGCCCGAAGGCGCCAGCCGCGTGAACAGCGGCTTGCCCGGCGCGGCAAAGTAATCGTCGGTCGCAAAGCGCTGCAGCATGCCGATCTCGACCGGCTTGTCTTCATTGGTGTTGCGCACGCAGGCCTGCTCGCACAACACCTCCGTCGGGCAGACGCGCGCGCACATGCCGCCGAACACGTTGGCCTCCAGGATCGCCTTGGCGGCGCCGCGCAGGTTGTCTTGCGCGATGCGGCCGATGAACGACGGGATATCGATGCCGGTGGGGCAGGCGTTCACGCAGGGCGCGTCGTAGCAGTAGTAGCAGCGGTCGGCTTCGATCAGCGCCTGCACGTGCGTGAGGGGCGGGTGCGCATCGGCGAAGTTGGCCTGGTATTGGCAGGCGCCGAGGCGGCCGGGTTTGATGTCTGCTGCGGGCATTCTTTGCGGAGTCCTGAGAATCTACCGGTGAGTAGGATTTGGGAAGCTGCGGGCGTGGACCAACGTCAAGCCGCGCGCGCCACCGCCTGCGGCACATGCAGATGCGCCTGTCGCTTGAGCGCATCGAACACCGGCGTGAAGGCGGGCCGGTTGACGTAGCGGCCGGCACCGCGCTCGGTGCGCAGCTCGCCGTCCATCCAGACGATCTTGCCTTGCGACAAGGTCACCTTCGCGAGCCCCTGCACCTGCCGGCCCTCGAACACGTTGTAGCCCACGCGCGAGATGCTGCCGGCCGTGGTGATGGTCTTGGTCGCGGCCGGGTCCCACACGACGATGTCGGCATCGCTGCCCGCCGCAATCGCGCCCTTGCGCGGGTACAGGTTGAAGATCTGCGCCGCGTTGGTCGAGGTCACGCGCACGAACTCGTTCGGCGTGAGCCGGCCGGTGTTGACGCCCGCATCCCACAGTACCGACATGCGGTCTTCCACGCCCGCGCAGCCGTTCGGGATCTTGCTGAAGTCCGAGCGGCCCATGCCTTTTTGATCGCCGCAGAATGCGCAGTGGTCGGTCGCCGTGGTGTGCAAGTGCCCCGCGGCCAGCGCACCCCACAACGCATCCTGATGGTGCTTGGCGCGGAAGGGCGGGCTCATCACGTGGGCGGCGGCGCCGAAGTCGCGGGCGATGCCGGCCAGGCCCGAGGCGTAGCCCTGGCCGACGGCGCGGAACTTCCAGTCCGCCCCGTGCCGGTAGACCTCGCCGAAGACCATCGCCGTCTCGGTGGAGGCATCCT
>JAMFRW010000304.1 GCA_026224975.1 Rhodoferax sp.
GATCCCCCAACGCACCCAGGTTGCCATCATCGGCGGTGGACCGTCCGGCCTGTTGCTTGGCCAGCTTCTGCACAGGGCGGGCGTGGACAACGTGATCCTGGAGCGGCAAGGCGCCGAGTACGTGCTCGGGCGCATCCGCGCCGGTGTTCTTGAGCAGACCACGGTGGATCTGCTCGAGGCGGCCGGTATCGGTGCGCGCATGCGCAGCGAGGGTCTTGTTCACGGGGGCTTCGAACTTGGATTCGGTGGAGGGCGTCACCGCATCGACCTGCGCGGGCTGACAGATGGCAAGCAGGTGACGGTCTATGGCCAGACCGAAGTGACACGCGACCTGATGGAGGCCCGCACGGCACTGGAACTTCCGATCGTCTATGAAGCGAAGGACGTGGTCTTGAGCGGCTTCGACAGTGACTCGCCGGAGGTCACCTTCATGAAAGACGGCGTCACGCACACGCTGCGTTGTGACTACATCGCGGGTTGCGACGGTTACCACGGCGTGAGTCGCGCAAGTGTTCCCGAGCAGGCGGTGACCTGCCATGAGCGCGTCTACCCGTTCGGGTGGCTGGGCATCCTGGCGGACACGCCGCCGGTGTCGCACGAACTGATCTACACCAACCACGCGCGTGGTTTTGCCCTGTGTTCGATGCGGTCTCCTACGCGCACGCGCTACTACGTGCAATGCTCGCTGGACGACAAAGTGGAGAACTGGACCGACTCCGCGTTTTGGGACGAACTGCGTGCCCGCCTCGACCCCGAGACTGCCGAGCGCCTGGTGACAGGGCCGTCGATCGAAAAGAGCATCGCGCCGCTGCGAAGTTTTGTCGCCGAGCCGATGCGATTCGGCCGCCTCTTTCTCGCGGGGGACGCCGCCCACATCGTTCCGCACACCGGTGCCAAGGGCCTGAACCTGGCCGCCTCGGACGTCTACTACCTGTCGCGCGCACTGATCGAGCGCTATGTCGAACGCCGCGAACACGGGCTCGACGCTTATTCGGCGACTTGCCTGCGTCGCGTCTGGAAGGCTTTGCGCTTTTCGTGGTGGTTCACTTCACTGATGCACCGGTTCCCGGATGCGGGGACGATCGGCCAGAAGCTGCAGTTCGCCGAACTCGACTATCTGGTCGGCTCGACGGCTGCCTCCACCACGATGGCCGAGAACTATGTGGGCCTTCCCTTCGACTCGGGCAGGAAATGACAAAGGGCACCGAAATGGACGTCGACAATCTGATCGCGATCGACACGCACACCCACCTGGAAGTGTCGTGCCGCAACCCGTTCGACAACTACGGGGAGGAGTACGACCGCGCGGCCGACAAGTATTTCCGGTCGAGCAAGCGCCCGACGATGGACGAAACGCTGGCCTACTACCGGGAGCGAAAGATCGGATTCGTCAACTTCACGGTCGATGCCGAATCGCAACTCGGGCGGCGACGCATCAGCAACGAAGAGATTGCCGAAGCGGCCCTGGCCAACAGCGACATCATGATCGCGTTCGCCAGTATCGACCCGCACAAGGGCAAGATGGGTGCACGCGAGGCGCGAAGGTTGATCGAGGAGTTCGGCGTCAAGGGCTTCAAGTTCCACCCGACCGTGCAGGGCTTCGAGCCGCAGGATCGCATGGCGTGGCCGCTCTACGAAGTCATCGCCGAGTTCGAGCTTCCCGCCATCTTCCACAGCGGCCATTCGGGCATCGGCTCGGGCATGCGTTGCGGCGGAGGCTTGAGGCTGCAGAACTCGAACCCGATGATGCTGGAAGACGTGGCCATCGCGTTTCCCGACATCCAGATCGTCATCGCGCATCCGAGCTGGCCGTGGCAAGACGAAGCGATTTCGCTGGCGATGCACAAACCCAACATCTGGATCGATCTGTCGGGCTGGAGCCCCAAGTATTTCCCGCCGCAGTTGGTGCAATACGCGAACACACTGCTCAAGGACCGCATCCTGTTCGGCAGCGACTTCCCGTTGATCACGCCGGATCGCTGGATGAAGGACTTCGCCGAAGCGGGTTTCAAGCCCGAAATCCAGCCTCTGATCCTGAAGGAGAACGCGATGCGGCTGTTGAAGCTCGGACCCAAGGCAAGCCCGACTCCATAGAGTTCATCGACAAGTCCGGGAGCGCCTGGTCACGGCTCGATGGCCCACCCGAGATCCGGCGCGCGCAGATGCCAGTCCGTCGCACGCTGGAAGGCAGAGCCGATCGCCAGCAAACGCGCCTCGGTGCCTGCCTGTCCGACGAGCTGGATGGCGATCGGCAACCCGCGCGCATCGAAGCCCGCAGGCAAAGTGAGCGCGCAACCGCCAACGTGGTTGACCCAGCGCGTGAACTGTCCCAACGGTGAGCCGCGTTCGTCTACCGAATCGAGAGCGGGTGCCGTGCAATGCACGGTCGGCAAGAGCAGCACCTCATCGGCCGGCAGCCAATGCCGAAAGCGCTCGCTGTCTCGAAGACGCGCGGTGCGAGCCGCGTCGATGATGTTCGGGAGCACCAAGCGAGCCTGTTCGAAGCGACGTTGCAGCTCAGCTCCGAAGGCGCTCGGGTTTGTCTCGAACCGGGCGCGGTGCAATCCCCATGCCTCGGAGCCGATCAATATACCGGCGTCGCACGTCAGCTCCGCCAGTGCAAACGGGGGCGAGCATTTGCCCAGATGTACGCCCAGGCGTACGAAGACATTCGCCGCGTCGTCGAGTGCTCGCTGGACGGCGGGTTCCACCGGGACTGGATAGGCTGCGCCATCGAGAACAGCGACTCGCCAACCACCGGGCGCTTGCATCGGCGGCAAGCGGGTTCCTGTGAGTACCTCGAACAGTCGAGCGCAGTCGTCCACCGTCTGCGCCATGGGGCCGACACTGTCGTACGACGGGGCCAGGGGAAACACGCCATCCTCCGGGATCAGGCCGAAGCTGGCCTTCAGCCCCGTGATGCCGCACAACGCTGCCGGCATCCGTATCGATCCCGCCGTGTCGCTGCCCAATGCGGCCCGCACCATGCGAGCGGCGACTGCGACCGCCGATCCACTGCTCGACCCACCGGCCACCCGCACGATGCGGCCGTCCCATGGGTTGCGCGGCGTGCCGAGCGCAGCGTTGATGCCCCAGCCGCCAAAGGCCAGTTCGACCATCTGGGTGTGGCCGACGATGCAGGCGCCGGCATCCAGCAATCGCTGGACCGCAGTGCCGGTCCGAGTCGCCCGGCGCGCCGAGAACATCGGTGTGCCGACGCTCGCGATCTCGCCGGCCAGGTCGAAGCAGTCCTTGATCGCGATGTCCCACCCGTGCAGCGGGCCTTGAGCGGCCGAAGGCTGTCGGGTGGGCGCGAACCGGATGAACGCGCTCAGCGCTTTGTTCAGGCCTTCGAAGGCATCAGGGAAAGTCTGCGACGAACTCATCATTTCGGTGGTGGGTCACCCGCAACGCCGCTCAGCCGATACCCCACCGGCAGGAGTTGCAAGCCGAGGCGCTGTTCGATCTCGCCCCAGATGCCGCGCGGCATCAACAAGGCAAACAGAAGGGCTGTCGCGCCGAGACCGATGAGGTAGGTCACACCGGTGGCACCGAACAGCGTTTCCATGGTGAAGAACAGAACCGCACCGAGGATCGGGCCTTCGTAGGTGCCGATGCCACCGACCAGCACCATGAAAATCATGTAGGCCGTCCATTGCACGCTGAAGTAGGTCTTGGGCTGGAACGTGATCGAGCTCGCGAGCCACAGTGCACCGGCCGCGGCGCAGCCGAACGCCGACAGCACGAAGATCAGGCGCTTGGAGGGCAACACACGAACACCCACCGAGCCGGCCGCCTCCTCGTTGTCGCGGATGGCCTGCGCGGCCGTTCCCATCTTGCCGCGCAACATCACGAACACCAGCCAGCCCAAGGCTGTCACGGTGCCCAAGGCGGCCCAGTAGGTGTAGCTGCGCCGGGCATCGGCCGCATAGGTCTGAAGGGCGATCAGCGAGGTGCCTGTTTCACCTTGAACGAGGTTGTCCAGGTTGACCAGCAGGTGGCACAGCGCGGCGACGACCCACATGCCGATCGCAAATTCACCGCCGCGCAATCGAAGCATGAAGGCGGATATCGGCACCGATAGCGCACCGACCAGCACGGCAGCCAACAGCAGCGCCGGGTACGGGCTGACACCCCAGTCGGCCAGCCGGACTGCCGCATACGCACCCAGGCCGAAGAACGCCTGGTGCCCCACCGAAAGGAGACCCGCGTAGCCCGCCAGCGCATTCCACATCAAGGCCAGGATGCCGTAGATGAACAAGGTCGTCAGGCGTTCGACCACGTTGGGCGACAGGAACAGCGGTCCCGCGACCAACACGAGCTGGGTGACCACCACCAACGACACCGTCGCGATGGAAGGCACGGTCCAGCGCTGAACTCGTGGGATGCTGCGCGCGGCGCCGGCGGCAGCCGTTGCGTGAGGTTGGAGGTTCATGGCGTCGTGGCCCGGTTGCTGAATTGGCTGCTGAGTCGGCTGCGAGCAGATCGGATCCAGCGGCGCACCGTGTTCGCGGCGTACACCCGTGCCAGCAGCACCGCCAGAAAGACGACGTGCCCCGCGATGAGGAAGCCTTGTGGATGCACCTGCGCGCCAATGCTCTGCGCCACGCCGAGGACGATGCCGCCCACCAACGTCCCCCACAGCGAGCCCGCACCACCGATGATCACCGCCTCGAACGCGAAGATCAGTTGATAGGGGCCGGTGTAGGGGTCGAACGTGGCCCGCATGGCGAGGAAAGCACCGGCGATGGCGACCGTGGTCATGGCGATGGCAGTCGACGCTGCATAGACGGCACGCGCATCCACACCGACCAACTGGGCCGTGTCCGGATCATGGGCCGCCGCGCGAATACGCCGGCCGAGTGCGGTGCGGGACAACATCAGATGCAGTCCGCCGAGCAACGCAATGGCGACGACCAGCGTCAGCACCGCGAGCTGGCCGACGATGATGCCGCCGGGCAAGGTCCAGCCGTCATAGCTGAGCGAATCGATGTAGGGCGCCAGCGAGCGTGTGTCGGCACCGAAGCCCTGGAACATCGAGTTGTCCAGCACGCTCGCCAGGCCGAAGGTGCTCAGCAAGGGGATCAGGGCGCCGGCGCGCGCACTGCGTTCGAGCACGAGCCGGTGCAGCACCCACCCAATCAGCGCCATCACCGGGATCACGGCAACCAGCCCCAGCAGGGGATGCACCTCGAAGCGTTCGGCCAGGACGAACAACATGTAGGCCGCCAGCACTGCCAGACTTCCATGCGCCAGGTTGATGATGCCCATCACGCCGAACATGAAGGACAGACCGCAGGCCAGCAGCGCGTAGTAGCCGCCGAGCATCAGGCCTTGGACGAGTTGGTTGAGCCAGATCATGTTGCTGCTGCCTGTTGGGACGTGGTGCTCGATGTCGCACCCGATATGCCGCTTGCCGCAGGCGTGCGATGGCCGAAGTAGTAGGCCATCACCTGCCCGCGTGTCATCTCGTCGGCACGCCCACTTGCCACGACCCTGCCTTCGAGCATGCACACGATGCGGTCAGCCACGTCGAACGTCCGCTGAAGGTCCTGCTCGACGAGCACGACGGTCGTGCCGTCTGCCGTGCCCTTTCCCATCAATGTGCGCAAGGAGTCGTAGACGCCTTGCACGGCCAACGGCGAGAGACCGAGGGACACTTCGTCCAGCAGCAGCACCCGCGGGTTCGTCATCAGCGCTCGGCCGATGGCCACGGCCTGCTGCTGGCCGCCCGACAAGGTGCCTGCCGCAGCGTTCAATTTGGGTTTGAGTTGCGGAAAAGCTTCGAGCACGGTGACCAGGTTCCAACGGCCATCGCGCTTCGCAGACAGGGCGACAAGCAGGTTCTCCCTCACCGTCATCGCGGGGAACAGCTTGCGGCCCTCCGGCACGAGGGCCAGCCCGGCTGCGGCGCGGCGGTGTGCGGGCAGCGTGCTCACATCGAGTCCGTCGAAGACGATGCGGCCGGCAGCCACCGGGTGCACGCCCGCCAGTGTCCGCAGCAGCGTCGTCTTGCCGGCTCCGTTGGCGCCGACAAGCGCCAGCGTTTCGCCTTGCTCGATCTCCAGGCTGATGCCTTGCACGGCCGTCAGCAAGCCGTGCCTGGCTTCGAGGTTTTCGATTTTGAGAAGGCTCATCGCCCGCCCCCGAGGTAGGCATCAACGACGGTGGCGTTGGACAGCACCTCCTGCGGATCGCCTTGCGCAATCACACGGCCCGAGTCCATGCAGACCAGCCGTCTCGCGACCTGAAGCAGCACATGCACGATGTGCTCGATCCAGACGATGGCGATATCGCGGGCGTGCAGCACCTTGATGGTCTGCACGAGTTCTGCAGCCTCACCATCCGTGAGCCCGCCACCGATCTCGTCCAACAGGAGCACCTGCGGGTTGGTGGCCAATGCGCGGGTCAGCTCCAGCCGCTTGCGGTCCAGCAGGCCGAGAGTCGCGGCGCGCCGGTTGGCCACCTTCGTCATGCCGCAGAGTTCGATCGCATCGATGCAGCGCTCGTAGGCTTCGGCTCCGCGGAAGCCACCCCCGTGCGTGGCTGCGGTGAAGACGTTCTCGAACACGGTCATGCCGCTGAAGGGCTGCGGCACCTGGTGGGTGCGCACGATGCCCATCCTGCAGCGCCTGGCGGCATCCACCGACGACACGTCATGGCCCTTGAACACCATCGTGCCCGCGGTCGCGGCTTGCGAGCCGGACAAGAGACTGAGCAAGGTCGTCTTGCCGGCGCCGTTCGGCCCGACGATGCCAATGGCATCGCCGCGACGAACCTCGAAGTCCACGCCGTCGAGCACGACGAGCGCGCCGTATTGCTTGCGCAGGCCTCTGGCAGAGAGCAATGCATCGGTCGATGACATGGTGCAGCGATCCGGCGCGAGATCAGGCGTAAGACTGCAGTTTGGCCGCCACCGGCACGTTGGCATCGCCCGCGTTTTCGGTGATGACATAGTCGTACTTGTACTTCGAGCCCGCAGCAGCTTTCACCCACTGCGTGCCGATCAATGGTGTGGCACAGGCGCCCGGAACCGGCCCCTTGGTGAAGTCGACCTTGCCCACGATGGTCGTCGTCACCAAGGAGCCCAGCGCCTTGGCCACGCTGGCCTTGTCCTTCGGGTTGGTGCTGGCCTTCAAGGCTTCGAAACCGGCGTCGAGCAGCGACATCGAAGCACCGAGTTGCTGGTTCCACTGCTTGTTCGCCGCCTTCTCGTAGCCATCGGCCAACTGCATGCTTGTCACACCCGTCAAGGCCGACTTGTAGGGAAAGGTCTTGTGCCAGTAGCAGGCGCTGGAGAGGTTGAAGCCGAGTGGCCCCAAGGCTTCCACGGTAGACGGGAACAACCCGGTCTTGGCAACCTGCACGATCTTGATCGTCTTCGCGAGGCCTTGCTGAGCCGCCTGGCGCCAGAAGGTGGCGAAGTCCGGCGGGATCGGGAAGGTGTTGAAGATGTCGCACTTCTCGGCCTTGAACTTCGCGATCTGCGCCGAGAAATCGGTGGTGCCTGTTTCGTAAGGGCCGGCATCGACGATGGTGAAGCCGGCCTTCTGCAACGCCGGCGCCAGGCTGGCGCGGATGGCGTTGCCGTCGGCGTCGTTGGGGTAGAGCGCAGCCACCCTCTTGTTGGTGGGCAACTGGCCCCATTGGGAGGTGTAGGCCTTGACGAATTCGCCGACGCCGAACGAGAAGTGGAAGGTCCACTTGAAGGGTGATGGTTCCCCTGGCTTGGCGCCCCGGCCGAAGTACCAGGCCTCCCACGGTGTCACGGTCGAGAGGCAAGGCACGCCCGCCCCCTCGCACGCATCGGCGACGGGGTTGACAGTCTCCGGTGCAGAGGTGACCAGGATCAGATCGACCTTGTCGGAGTTGATCAGCGACTTGGCCAACTGGCTGGCTCGGGCCGGATCGGATTGCGTGTCGCGATCGAGGATCTCGACCGCGTACTTCTTGCCGCCCACCGTCAACCCGTCTTTGAGTGACTTGCGCGCCAGCTCCAACACATAGCCGTCGGCCTCGCCGAAACCTGCCAGCGCACCCGTTCGCGGGCTGATGAAGCCGACACGAATGGTGTTGGCGCCGTCGGCACCCTGCGCAAAGATCGACGCGGGGTTGAGCAGGGCCAAGCCAACGGCGCCGCCAGCGCCGAGCACGGTCCGCCGCGAGGGCAAAGCTGCGTCGGTTGCGGCAGCGAGTTTGTTGTCAGTTGCATTCATGTTTGTCTCCTGATGCATTGTGGATAGAGAAGGGAACGAAGCCGGGCTCTACTTGGCCATGCAGCCACCATCGGTGACCAGCATCGATCCGGTTGTGAAACTCGAGGCGTTCGATGCGAGGTACAACGCCGTGCCCTTGATCTCGCTCGCGTCGGCCACGCGGCCCATTGGCGTGAACGCGGTGACGGCAGCGACGAATTCCGGATCGTCGTACTTGCCGTCTGCCAACCGAGTCCGAAAGAAGCCGGGGCAGATGGCGTTGACCTGGATGTTCTGCGTCGCGTACTGCAATGCGAGTTCGCGTGTCAGGTTCACGACCGCGCCCTTGGCCGCGTTGTAGGCCGGGATGGGCGCGACGCTCGATGCACCGGCCAGGCCCCACATCGAGGCGACGTTGATCAGCTTGCCGCTCTGCTGGCGCACCATGATCTTCAGCGCCTCACGGTCGGTATAAAAGACCCCTTGCAGATTGACCGCGATCACTGCATTCCAGTTGTCGGTCGGGTAGTCGTGCAGTGGTTGCGGCGCCAGGTCGGCGATGCCGGCATTAGCGAACGCGATATCCACGTGGCCGAACGCCTTCTCAGCGGACTGGAAGAGGCTCGCCACATCCGCTTCGCGGGTCACATCGCATCTGATGCTCAGTGCCTTGCGCCCCAGCGCTTCAACGCGCGCTGCGGTGGCGTCATTCCTCGCGATGTCGATATCGCCACACACGACATCGGCGCCAGCCTCTGCCATTGCCTCGGCGATCTGGTAGCCGAGGCCGTTGCCGGCCCCGGTGATCACGGCAACCTTGCCGCTCAGGTCGAACATCTTCAGCACATTCATGGTGTCCATCTCCTCGCTGGCTGGCAGCGTTCGCGAACGTGAAAGAGCGCGGATTCAGCTGACCGTCATCGCGCCGTCGGCAACGAGTTCGGCGCCCGACATCCAGCGAGACAGGTCGGAGGCGAGGAACAGCGCCAGGTTGGCGATGTCACTCGGCAAGCCGGTGATACCCAATGGATGCGCCGCCTTCATTTGCGCGTAGGCGTCGTCGCGATCCTTGAACATGCCGAGGCCCACGAAGTCGTTGAGCAGCTTCTCGCCCATCTCGGTTTCCACGAGACCGGGGTGGATGGAGTTCACGCGAATCCCGTAGCCGAGTCGACCGAACTCGACAGCGGCTGCCTTGGTCAGCAGGCGCACCGCCCCTTTGGATGCGGAGTACACGCCCAGACCCGGTGTGCCGATCAGGCCGGCCACCGACGAAAGGTTGATGATGCTGCCGCCCTTGCCGGCTCGACCGCTGGGCTTCATCGCCCGCACCGCGTGCTTGTGGCCGATGAGCACGCCGGTCACATTCACCGAAAGCAGCTTCTGGACGTCGGCCACAGTGATGTTTTCGAGGAAGCAGGTCTGCTCGATGCCGGCGTTGTTGACCAGGATGTCGAGGCCACCGAAGTTGTCCAGCGCGGTATCGATGAACGCGATCCATTGATCTTCGATGGACGTGTCGTGCGCGATGAAAATTGCCTGGCCGCCGGCCTCGCGAATTTGCGCTGCGACTTGCTCGCCGCGCTCGGCCTGAACGTCGCCCAAGACCACTCGCGCACCTGCTTTGGCCAGCGTGCGCGCCACTTCAGCGCCGATGCCGCCCGCGGCGCCGGTCACGGCCGCTACTTTTCCACTCAAGTCGATCATGTTGTCTCCATCGCGCTGGTCGGTGGGAATCACTGTTCCCACTTCGATGCCCATACGTCGTTTGCTTTTCCCGGGTCCGATGTTCGGTCGGGGATTGAGGCGGATGATGTGTTCCCCATGGCGCAAAGCAGTAGGCATCTCGAATAGGATTTCACTGAGTGAAAAACGACTACCATGTGGGCGGGCACTGCCCTCGCCGGCCCAATGGCCGCTTGCGGCCGCCCAATCGGAAGGGTTATCCGGCTGCTTGGGGTCGAGAGGACCAGTTCACCGCAGATGGGAGCAGTCGTTAGCCGGGCATCGTCGCGGAGTGGCTGAACCTCCGCGGGCCCTGCCGCCAACGAAGGTCAGGTTCCGAGGTACACCTGACAGCCGTCCTCTCAAGCCGTCACCCGACCGATCGGCGCAGCCGTCGGTTGCTGGCCGAACGCCGACTCCCAGGAGTTGCGAACGCCCCTACTTCGAACGCCTCGACACGACCGAAACCAGCTCCGCCATTCAAGCCATCGGCAAGCAGCAATTGCTCCGCATCTCTGCCACCCAATGCGGGTCATGCCACCAAGGCTCGATGCCTCTCACATCGCTTTGCGCGCCGAGCGCATTGCCGATGTACGTTGAGTTCACTGCGTTGCCGGCGGTGACCGTCGGCGCAGGCTCTAACTCGAACGGCGCGATCAACTCGTCCACCGTGTGATCCACACCGCCCACCATCACCCGCCGCACGCGCATCGCGGCGCGGATGTCTTGCAGCGGGTCACCTTCGACACACACCAGATCGGCCAGTTGGCCGCGCGCCAGCGTGCCGAGGTCGTGGCCCAGCACCTGGCCGGCGTTGCGGGTGGCGGTGCGCAGGGCGTCGGCGGGGCGCATGCCGTGTTTGACCATCGCGCGCAGGTTCAGGTGCAGGCCGATGCCGGGGGCGACGATGGGGTAGTCGCTGCCGCAGACGATGGTCACGCCTGCGGCCTGCTGCGCCAGGAGGGTCGCGACCTGGCGGGCGACCATGCGCACCGGGCGACTGGCGCCGCCGCGCGCTGCCTTTTCGATCGGTGCGCGTTCGGTGGGTGGAAAAAGCCGCTGCACGCGCGGGTCGTCGAGCACGTCTTCGGGCGTGTCGCCCAGCAGGCTTTCGAGGCCGAAGAGCGTGGGCGTGCGGAAGCTGCGGGCCGCTGCCGCGATGGCGATCACGTCCTGGTAGCCCACGCCGAGCATGCTGCCGGTGCGCGAGTAGCCAAAGCGGCTGGTACCGCCCATGTGCTCATGGCCCTGCGCGCCGAAGGCGACGGCGGGAAAGAGGTAGTGCGACGTGATGGGGATGCCCAGGCGCTGCGCCATCGTGATCGCGCGCAGTTGCAGGTCGGGCGGCAGGCGCACGTAGCACTTGAGCAGGTCGTAGTCGAGCGCCCGCGCGCGTTCGAACTCGCGCAGCAGTTGCCGGCTGTCGCGGATCGGGTGCATGCCGTCCATGAACACCCGCGCGCCTTCCAGCGCCTCGCCGGTGCCGAAGTGGCGCGGCCCGATGCGCAGGCCGGCGTCCACCGATTCCTTGTTCTCGAGCATCAGGTAGGTGTTGTCGGAGAGGCCGCGCGTGGTGGTGATGCCGTAGGCCAGGAAGATGCTTGGATCGCGCGCGCCGAGCTGGTTGCCCATCTCGCGGTGGGTGTGCATGTCGATCAGCCCGGGCATCACCGTGAGCTGGCTCGCATCCACCCAATGCACGCCGGGGCGCTGTGCGCGGTGGGGTTCGATGGCGGCGATGCGGTTGCCGCGGATGACGATGTCGACGTTCTCGCGCAGCGCATCGCCGACGCCGTCCCACAGCCGGCCGGC
>JAMFRW010000305.1 GCA_026224975.1 Rhodoferax sp.
ATCAGGCCGCTGGGTAACAGGCCGAAGATCAGCACGGCCGCGCCATTGAGCGACAGCACGGCGCGCACGTCACCGGTGCTGACGATGGGGTTCGTGTCGGTGGGTTCGTCGAAGAACATGACCTTGATGACGCGCAGGTAGTAGAACGCGCCGACGAGTGAGAGGAGCACCGCCACCACCGCCAGCCAGATCAGGCCGGCCGAGTTGGTAGAGACGAGCGCCTGCAGCACCGAGAGCTTGGCGTAGAAACCGGCCGTGGGCGGCAGCCCGGCGAGCGAGAGCATGAAGATCGTCATCACGACCGCGAACCACGGGCTGCGGCGGGCCAGGCCCTTCAGGTCATCGATCTCCTCGGCCTCGAAACCCTGGCGCGAGAGCAGCATGATCATGCCGAAGGTGCCGAGCGTGGTGAGCACATAGGTCACCATGTAGAACATCGACGAGCTGTAGGCGTTGCCGGCCGACAGCGTGTTGCCGTTGACCACGCCCGAGCACAGGCCGAGCAGCACGAAGCCCATCTGCGCGATGCTCGAATAGGCCAGCATGCGCTTCAGGTTGCGCTGCGCGATGGCGGCCAGGTTTCCGAGCAGCATGGAACCGACCGACAGCACGACCAGCATCTGCTGCCAATCGACCGCAAGGCCCAGCATGCCTTCGACCAGCAAGCGGATGGTGATGGCGAACGCGGCCAGCTTGGGTGCGCCGCCGATCAGCAGCGTGACGACGGTCGGCGCGCCCTGGTACACATCGGGCACCCACATGTGGAAGGGCACGGCGCCGAGTTTGAAGGCCAGGCCCGACACGACGAAGACCACGCCGAGGATCAGCACCGGCTTGTTGATCTGCCCGGTGCCGATGGCCTTGAAGACTTCGCTCATCTCGAGCGAGCCGGTAGCGCCGTACATCATCGACAGGCCGTAAAGCAGGAAGCCGCTGGCCAGCGCACCCAGCACGAAGTATTTCATCGCAGCTTCGGTAGCGTCGGCGTGGTCGCGGCGCATGGCAGTCAGCGCGTAGAGGCTCAGCGTCATCAACTCCAGGCCGAGGTAGACGACGAGGAAGTTGTTGGCCGAGGCCATCACCGAGATGCCCAGCAGCGAGAACATGCTGAGCGTGAACAGCTCACCCTTCAACATGTCGCGCTCCGCCGCATAGGGCCGTGCATAGACCAGCGAGATCATCGTGGCGGCCGTCGCAAAGAACACCAGCAGGTGGCCCATCGGGTCGGCGACGACCATGCCTTGCATCGCGTAGACGGTGAGCGCGCCATCGGCCAGCGCCGGCAGTTGGCCACTGGCATCGGGCACGCGGGCGAGCATGGCGTCGTAGACCGAGAGCGCGCCGAGGAACGACGCCAGGTGCATCACCGCGACGACCGCCAGCGAGAGCTGCGTGAGCAGGTAGGTCGGCGTGCGGCGCGGGTGCTTGACCCACAGGTCGACCATGGCGACAAAGCAGGCCATCACCAACAGGAAGACCTCGGGGTAGACGGCGTGCCAATTCATCTGAGTCATATGCTTTGTTTTCCTGGCCGCGGCGTCAGTTGCCGAGCTTGCTCACGGCGACGTGCTGGAGCAGCGCTTCGACCGACACCTGCATCACATCGGTGAAAGGCTTGGGGTACAGGCCCATCCACAGCACGGCAATCGCCAGCACCGCGAGCATCGCGAATTCACGGGCGTTGATGTCCTGCAAATCGCGCACATGGTCGTTGGCGATGGCGCCGAAGTAGACGCGCTTGACCATCCACAGCGTGTAGCCCGCGCCGAAGATCAGCGTGGTCGAGGCGATGGCGGCGAGCCAGAAGTTGAACTTCACGGCGCCCAGGATCACCATCCATTCGCCGACGAACCCGGCCGTGCCCGGCAGGCCGCAATTGGCCATGGCGAACAGCACTGCGAAGGCCGCGAACTTGGGCATGGTGTTGGCCACGCCGCCGTAAGACGCGATCTCACGCGAGTGCACCCGGTCGTACAAGACGCCGATGCAGAGGAACATCGCGCCCGAGACGAAGCCGTGCGACACCATCTGCACGATGCCGCCCGAGACGCCCAGCTCGCTGAACATGAAAAAGCCGAAGGTCACGAAGCCCATGTGCGCGATCGACGAGTAGGCCACGAGCTTCTTCATGTCCTGCTGCACCAGCGCGACCAAACCGATGTAGACCACCGCGATCAGCGACAAGGCGACGATCACCCAGGCCCACTTGTGGCTCGCATCCGGTGTGATCGGCAGCGAGAAGCGCAGGAAGCCGTAAGCACCCAGCTTCAGCATGATGGCGGCCAGCACCACCGAGCCACCGGTCGGCGCCTCGACGTGCGCATCCGGCAACCAGGTGTGCACCGGCCACATCGGCACCTTGACCGCAAAGGCCGCGAAGAAGGCGAAGAACAGCAACGTTTGAGCCGACATGCCGAGTGGCAGCTTGTGCCAGGTGAGGATGTCGAAGCTGCCACCCGACTTGTAGTACAGGTAGATCAACGCGACCAGCATCAGCAGCGAGCCGGCCAGCGTGTACAGGAAGAACTTGAACGCCGCGTAGACGCGCCGCGGCCCGCCCCACACGCCGATGATGAGGTACATCGGGATCAGCGTGGCTTCGAAGAACACATAGAACAGCAGGCCGTCGAGCGCCGCAAACACGCCGACCATCAGACCGGAGAGGATCAGGAACGCGCCCATGTACTGGTTGACGCGTTCGGTGATCACCTGCCAGGCGGCGATCACGACGATGACAGTGATGAAGGCCGTGAGCGGCACGAACCACATCGAGATGCCGTCGACGCCGAGACGGTAATGCACATTGAAGCGCTCGATCCACGGCAGGCTTTCCGTGAACTGCATGTTGGCGGTCGTCGTGTCGAAACCGCCGATCAGCGGCAGCGTGACGACCAGGCTCGCGAAAGCCGCGGTCAGGGCCAGCCAGCGTACCGCGCCGGCGTGTTCATCCCGCCCGATGGCGAGTAGAACGCCGCCCGACAGAATCGGCAGCCAGATGGCGAGGCTCAAAAGACCCATGTTCTTGTTCTCCGTGCGTGCTCGGTGTATTGCTGAGGACTGGGCTCAGCGGCCGAGCTGCTGGCCCAGGAAGGGCCACAACTGCCAGGTCATCAAACCGACCACTCCCACGATCATGACGAGCGCGTACCAATAGAGGTAGCCGCTCTGCAACACCTTCGTCAACGCGGCGATGCTGCCGATGCCGCGCGCCGAGCCGTTGATCAGCACCCCGTCGATCAAGGCCTCGTCGCCGCCCTTCCAGAGGCCGCGGCCGACCATCAGCGCCAGCGGCGAGAGGATGCGTTCGTGCAGCCAGTCCATGTAGTACTTGTTCTCGAGCAGGCGGTAGAGGAAGCCGCAACGCGCCTTGATGGCTGTCGGAATCTCCGGCTTGACCATGTAGAAGAAGTACGCAACGACCACACCGGCGAGTGCCAGGATGAAGGGCATCGAGGTGAGCGCATGGATGCCCATGGCGGCGGCGCCGTGAAATTCCTTGGCCAGCTCTTCGATGGCCGGGTGCTTCTCGGCGTCGATGAAGATCGCGTCCTTGAAGAACTCGCCGTAGAGCATGGGCTGGATCGTCAGGTAGCCGATGATGACCGAGGGAATGGCGAGCAGCACCAGCGGCACCCAGACCACCCAGGGTGACTCGTGCGGCACATGCGGCTCGTGGTGGCCATGGCCATGGTCGTCGTCGTGATGGTCGTGTTCGCCAGGGAACGGCTTGTGCCGGAAGTTCTCCTTGCCATGGA
>JAMFRW010000306.1 GCA_026224975.1 Rhodoferax sp.
GCGAAAGTAGGCGGCATGCATGCGCGCACCCGAGGCCGCCTCGTACATGTCGAACAGGTCTTCACGCTCGCGAAAGCAGTAGATGAAGATGTTCATCGCGCCGCAGTCGAGGCCGTGGGCACCGAGAAACATCAGGTGGTTCAAGAGCCGCGTCAGCTCCGAGAACATCACCCGGATGTACTGCGCACGCTCGGGCACCTCGATACCCAGCAGCTTTTCGATCGCCAGGCAGTAGGCGTGCTCGTTGCACATCATGGACACGTAGTCGAGACGGTCCATGTAGGGCAGCGACTGGATGAAGGTCTTGCTCTCGGCGAGCTTTTCGGTCGCGCGGTGCAGCAGGCCGATGTGCGGATCGGCGCGCTGGATCACTTCGCCATCGAGCTCGAGCACGAGGCGCAGCACACCGTGCGCGGCCGGGTGCTGCGGGCCGAAGTTCAGCGTGTAGTTTTTGATGTCTGCCATGGGTGTTCTGAATCGCGCTGCGCGCTCAGTGCAAACCGCCGTAGTTGTCTTCGCGGATGATTCGCGGCGTGATTTCGCGCGGCTCGATGGTCACCGGCTGGTAGATGACGCGCTTTTGCTCGGCGTCGTAGCGCATCTCCACATGGCCCGAGGTCGGGAAATCCTTGCGGAACGGGTGGCCGATGAAGCCGTAGTCGGTCAGGATGCGGCGCAGGTCGTTGTGGCCGTCGAAGATGATGCCGAAGAGGTCGAAGGCTTCGCGCTCGAATCAGTTGCACGAACTCCAGACGTCCATCAGTGATGCCACCACCGGCACGTCGTCATCGGGGCAAAAGACCTTGAGGCGCACGCGCCAGTTCTTCTCGACCGACAGCAGGTGCGAGACCACGCAATAGCGCAGGCCTTCCCACGGACGATCCTTGTAGTGCGAGTAGTCGACCCCGCACAGGTCGATGAGCTGCTCGAACTTGAGTTCGGCATGGTCACGCAGGATCAGCGAGGCCGCGAGGTAGTCGGTATCGGCAACGGTGATCGTGATCTCGCCACGGTCGACCACCAGCTTCTTCAGCCGGGCACCGAGCGCCGATTCGAGGGCGGCTTGCAGGGTTTCGAGTTTGCTCATGGCCGCGTCACCGGGCGATGGTGTTTTCGCGGCGAATCTTCGCCTGCAATTGCAGCACGCCGTACAGCAAGGCCTCGGCCGTGGGCGGACAGCCGGGCACGTACACATCGACCGGCACGATGCGGTCGCAGCCGCGCACCACCGAATAGCTGTAGTGGTAGTAGCCACCGCCGTTGGCGCAAGAGCCCATGCTCAAGACCCAGCGCGGCTCGGCCATCTGGTCATAGACCTTGCGGAGCGCCGGCGCCATCTTGTTGCAGAGCGTACCGGCAACGATCATCAGATCGCTCTGGCGCGGGCTGGGGCGGAACAACATGCCGAAGCGGTCGATGTCGTAGCGGGCGGCGCCGGCATGCATCATCTCGACGGCGCAACAGGCCAGACCGAAGGTCATCGGCCACAGCGAACCGGTCTTCGACCAGTTGATGACGGTGTCGAGGCTGGTGGTGACGAAGCCTTCTTTGAGTACGCCTTCAATGCCCATAACAACCTTTAGTAGACAGCCGTCCCGCACCCCCATGAGGAATCGGACGGCGCACCCGACGGACGAGGGGCTCCATGACTATTCCCAATCCAGGGCGCCTTTTTTCCATTCGTAGGCAAAGCCCACGACGAGGATTCCCAGGAACAGCATCATGGCCCAGAAGCCCGACGAACCGATTTCACGCAGGGACACGGCCCACGGAAACAGGAACGCGATTTCCAGGTCGAACAGGATGAAGAGGATGGCGACGAGGTAGTAGCGCACATCGAACTTCATGCGCGCATCTTCGAAAGCCTCGAAGCCGCATTCGTAAGGGGAGTTCTTGGCCTTGTCGGGCCTGTGCGGCCCGAGCAGGAAGCCCAGCACCTGCGGCGCGACACCCACCGCCACCCCGATGAGGATGAAGAGGATGACGGGAAGATAGGGTTCCAGATTCATGATCAGTGCTTGGCCACGTGAAGGCGCCTGGCTTGGGCAGTGAAAACTTCGACCGCAACGGCGCGGGCAAAGGCGACCAAAGAACTAGCGTGTATCTGGTGCCGACGGCGAGACTCGAACTCGCACAGCTTTCGCCACTACCCCCTCAAGATAGCGTGTCTACCAATTTCACCACGTCGGCGGTGCTAACCATTCTGGCTTGGATCGCGTGAGGAATTGCTCACCAAACAGCCCCGCATTCTAACCTCAAAGACGAAGCGGTTTCTCCATTTCGTTGCGCTGCAACAAAGCTTCACGGCGCCGGGCGTCAGGGCATTGCGGCGCCCGATGGAGAGACCTGCCGAACCCGGTCGAGTGACCTCGAATCGAGTCGCCTTATGTCATCTCGTATCGCTTGCTCTGGATCACTTCGCCGGGACGGCGCCCGCGCCGGAGGCGGTCGGTGCCGGTGCCACAGCAGCAGAAGCCGCAGGCGCCACCACAGGCGCCGAGGCGGTGCCGGCACCCGGAATCTGCGCCGCGCCGGTGACGGGGCCGCTGGCGGCCGGTGCGCTCAGCACCGGGCGGTCGAGCACGCTGCCGGTAGAAGGCCGCGCGCGATCGTTCGAGAAGTAGGCGAGCGCCAGCGTGCAGGCGAAGAAGAGTGCCGCGCACACCGCCGTCGAACGCGACAGGAAATTGGCGCTGCCGGTCGCGCCGAAGAGGCTGCCCGAGGCACCGCTGCCGAACGACGCACCCATGTCCGCGCCCTTGCCGTGCTGGATGAGCACCAGGCCGATCATCACCAAGGCCGCGAGGATTTGCACGGCGACCACCACATTCAACAACACGTTCATCTTCCAACTCCGAAAAATTTGCGGGCCGCCGCATCGCGTGATGCGGCGCGGGCGTGGGCCCAGGGTTCAGCGGGCTGCGTTCAACCGGCGGCGCGGCAGATCGCCGCGAAATCGACCGCCTTCAACGAGGCGCCGCCGATGAGGCCGCCATCGATGTCGGCACGCGAGAACAGATCGGCGGCGTTGTCGGCCTTCACACTTCCGCCGTAGAGCAATTTCATGTCGCCGGCATGCTCGGTGGCGGCCTGCAACTGGGCGCGCAGCAGCGCGTGCACCTCTTGCGCCTGCTCAGGCGATGCCGTCTTGCCGGTGCCGATGGCCCACACCGGTTCGTAGGCCACCACGACTTGCGAGATGCAGGACTTGAGCGTGTGGATCACGGCCGAGAGCTGGCGCTTGACCACTTCGGCGGTTTGCCCCGCTTCACGTTCGGCCAGCGTTTCACCGACGCAGACGATGGGCGTCATGCGGTGCGCGAGCACGGCCTTGGCCTTGTCGGCCACGAGTTGATCGCTTTCGGCGTGGTAGGCGCGGCGTTCCGAATGACCGACGATCACGTAGTGGCAACCGAACTCGGCCAGCATGGCGGCCGACACCTCGCCAGTGTACGCACCCGACTCGAAGGCCGACACATCCTGCGCGCCCCAGTGGATGGCTTCGCCCTGCAGCGACAAGGCCACCTCGCCGAGGTAAGGCGCTGGCGAGCACACCGCCACCTCGCCCACCCACGGCCCCGCAGCCTTGAGGCCCGCCAGCAGTTCGGCGTTGGCAGCGCGACTGCCGTTCATCTTCCAGTTACCGACGACGAGTTTGCGGCGGGTCATTTTGTTTTCAGTCTCCGAAACAGGGCTCGAAAAGGAAGTCGAAAAAGCGAATCACCAGGCCAGCGCGATCTTGCCGATGTGCTGGTTCGATTCCATCAGCGTGTGCGCCTCGGCCGCCTGCGCAGCCGGGAACATTTTAAAAATCACCGGCTTGACGCGGCCAGCTTCCAGCCACGGCCACACCGTCTTGCGCAGCGATTGGGCAATCGCCGTCTTGAACGCCAACGGCCGCGGCCGCAGCGTCGAGCCGGTGATGACCAACCGGCGCCGCAGCACCACGCCGGCGTCGATCTGCGCTTCCACCCCGCCCTGCACCGCAATGAACACAAGCCGGCCGTCTTCGGCCATGCACTTGAGTTCACGTGCCACATACGAGCCGGCGACCATGTCCAGCACCACATCCACGCCCTTGCCGGCGGTGATGCGCTGAACTTCTTCGACGAAATCCTGCGTGCGGTAGTTGATGGCGTGGTCAGCGCCGAGCTTCACGCACGCGGCGCACTTCTCGTCGCTGCCGGCCGTCGCGATCACGGTCGCGCCGAAGGCCTTGGCGAGCTGGATCGCCGTCACGCCGATGCCGCTGGTGCCACCCTGGATCAGCAAGGTTTCCCCCGGCTGCAGGCGCGCCCGGTCGAACACGTTGCTCCAGACGGTGAAGAAGGTCTCGGGCAGGCTCGCAGCCTCCACATCGGACAGGCCCGCCGGCACTGGCAGGCACTGGCCGATCGGCGCCACGCAGTATTCCGCGTAACCGCCGCCAGCGACCAAAGCGCAAACACGATCACCCACCGCAAACCCGGCAGCCGCCATGGCCGCCGCGTCACCGCTTTCGATCACGCCGGCGAGTTCCAGACCGGGCAGGTCCGAAGCACCCGGCGGCACCGGGTAGTGCCCCTTGCGCTGCAGCACATCCGGGCGGTTCACGCCGGAGGCGGCGACGCGGATCAGCACCTCGCCCACACCCGCGACCGGCAGGGGCCGTTCGATGAGTTGCAGCACCTCCGGCGCGCCGAAGGTGGTGATGGCTATCGCCTTCATCGTCGCACTCACTCCTGGTGAGCAGGCGGCGGTGCGTCGCGGTCCATCAGCGCCTTCATCGAAAGCTTGACGCGACCCTTCTCGTCGGTCTCGAGCACCTTGACCTTGACGATCTGGCCTTCCTTCAGGAAGTCGGTGACCTTCTCGACGCGCTGGTGCGCGATCTGGCTGATGTGCAGCAGGCCGTCCTTGCCGGGCATCAGGTTCACGAGTGCGCCGAAGTCGAGGATCTTGGTGATGGGGCCTTCGTAGACCTTGCCCACTTCGACTTCCGCCGTGATCTGCTCGATGCGCTTCTTGGCGTGCGCGGCGCGGTCGGAGTCGGTCGACGCGATCGTGATCGTGCCGTCTTCCTCGATGTTGATCTGCGTGCCGGTTTCCTCGGTCAGCGCACGGATGGTCGCGCCGCCCTTGCCGATGACGTCGCGGATCTTTTCCGGGTTGATCTTCATGGTGATCATGCGCGGGGCGAAATCCGATAGTTCGGTCTTGGTGCCGTCCATCGCCTGCTTCATCTGCGCCAGGATGTGCAGCCGCGCTTCCTTGGCCTGGGCCAGCGCCACCTGCATGATTTCCTTGGTGATGCCCTGGATCTTGATGTCCATCTGCAGTGCGGTCACGCCGACCGTGGTGCCCGCCACCTTGAAGTCCATGTCGCCCAGGTGATCTTCGTCACCGAGGATGTCGGTCAGCACCGCGAAGCGGTTGCCGTCCTTGATCAGGCCC
>JAMFRW010000307.1 GCA_026224975.1 Rhodoferax sp.
AACTGGACCCAATCGTAGTAAGCCCGCCAAACAGCTTGCTCCGACTTGCCGCAGCCAGCTCGGTCTGAGTTCCATCTTGGGAAGTGAGTCGCCGGCTCGAGCGTGACGGTATCGGTATAGCCATCGAATGGATGGTGCGCGAAGACAAGCAAGACGATCGCAGCAAAGTAGACAAACGAGATTGTCCGATTGGTAGCTGACATTTGCACGATTGTTTCTCCTTAACGGACGTGGCCCGACAGGAACGGAGCGACTTGGTTGCATCCTCCCTGCGCCTCCGAACAAGACCACTTCGCTATGACACGGCTCGCCCCGGTGTCGACACCGCGGTGACTCTCTCAAAACGCAACGGTCCAAGCGCCATGTCGGTCAGCCGAGGCGTCGCCGAGCTTTGCCGCCTATTCGCCGCGCCGCTTCTTCCGCCCCCGACCCGCCACCGCGCGGTCATAGAGCGCGTTCGGCAGCAGCCGCATCAGCTTGGCGACCACGCCCATCTGCCAGGGGATGACGCGGTAGCTGGTGCCGGCGGTGATGGCGTCGAAGGCCTGGTCGGCGAAGGCCTCGGCCGGCATCAGGAACGGCATGCTGTAGGGGTTGCCGCGGGTCAGCGGCGTGTCGATGTAGCCGGGGCCGATGGTCACGACCTTGACCCCGTTCGGCCGCATCTCGCCGCGCAGGCTTTCGCAGTAGGCGATCACCGCGGCCTTGCTGGCGCTGTAGGCGCCGTGGCCCGGCAGGCCGCGGATGCCGGCCACGCTCGCAATGCCGACCAGCGTGCCGGAGCGACGCGCGCACATCGGCGTGACGAAGGGCTGGAAGGTCGCGGCCAGGCCGAGGTTGTTGGTCTCGAAGGTGGCGCGCATCACGTCGAGGTCGTCGTAGATGCTCGTGTCCATGCCGATGCTGATGCCGGCGTTGGCGATCACCACATCGGGCACGCCCTGGGCCGCGATGCAGGCACGGCCAGCGGCGGTGATGGCGGGCACATCGCGCACGTCGGCAGCGTAGACCGCATAGGTGCTCGCATCGAAGCCTTGCGATTGCGCCCAGGCCTGCACCTCGGCCACACGGCGTGCGACGAGCGCGAGCCGGTAGCCCGAGCGATGAAAGCGCGCGGCGAGCGCCTGGCCGATGCCGCTGGATGCGCCGGTGATGAAGACCAGTGGCGCGCTCACTTCTTGGCGCCCCGCGTGGCTGGTGCGGGTGGCAAGAACACCGCGCGCGTGCGGCCCTTGAACTCGACGACGCGCGCCAGGTTGTCGTAGACCATGCCGCCGGCATGCACCTCGGTGCTGCCTTGTGTCACGACCACCGGCAGGTGCGATTGCACGCGCTCTGTCGCGAGGAAGGCATGCAGGAACTCACCGCGGAAATCGATGGCCGCCTGCTTGGGCGTGGCCTCGCGCACCACGTGGGCATCGGTCATCAGCTGCACTTCGCTGCCGTCGGCATTGGACAGCGCGCGCCGCGCCGTCGCCCGCGTGAGTACGCCATCGAGGCCGATGGCGCGGATGCGCGGGTTGTCGACTTCAATGGTGTCGGTGTCGGGGTAGTGGCGCAACGTGTCGCCTTCGAGCTGGCCGCTCATCGCACCCACTGGCGTGAAGCGCTGGACGGTGAACTGCGACATGGTGTAGTCGGGCTCATGCCGCAACGGCGGCGCCTCGCGCGCGCCTTCGAAGAGCGGCGTGTTCTTGACCAGCCACCAGGTGCCGAGCGCAAGCAGCGCCATCAACAGGACGGGCAGGTAGGACGACACCAGATCGAGCACGCGCGCGCTCCACGGGGCCACGGCCAGGCGCGGCGCCTCGGCCTGCGGCAGCAACGGCACGCCGCGGCCCGGCGCTATGGCGACGGCAGTGGGCGATTCGGTGCTCGCGGGCGTCTCGACCGGCGGAGGCGCACTCAACGGATCGACCTCATGGCCGCCGGCCTCATGCGCCGCCGTCCAGTGTCAGCAGATGGCCTTGCAGAAGCGCGGCATAACGGCCTGCCGCCGTCAGCAGCACATCGCAGCATTCACGGGCGGCACCGTGGCCGCCTTGCGCCATGGTCACGTGGTGCGCGATGGCCTTGACTTCCAGATGCGCGTTGGCCGGCGCGCAGGCGAAGCCGGCGCGGCTCATCAGCGGCAGATCGGGCCAGTCGTCGCCCATGGCCGCGACTTCTTTCCATCCGGCACCGAGTTGCGCCAGCAAGGGCGTGGCCTCGGCGAGCTTGTTGGCCGCGCCGTAGACGGCATGCGCGATGCCCAGATCGGCCACGCGCCGGCGCACGGCAGGTGAATCGCGGCCGGTGATGATCACCGGCGTGATGCCCGCTTGCGCCAACAGCTTGAGGCCGTGACCATCGAGCGTGGAAAACGCCTTGAACTCTTCGCCGCGCTCGCCGATGTAGATGCGGCCGTCGGTCAGCACGCCGTCGACATCGAAGATCGCGACGCGAATGCCCTGGGCTTGCAGCAGCAGCTCGGGCGGCAGGCGCAATGCCGGGCCGCGAGGGATCGGAACACGCGCGGGAGCACGCGTCGAGCCACGCACGTCGTCAGGGGTCGCCATCAGATCACCTTCGCGCGCATCAGGTCGTTGGAGTTGAGCGCGCCGGCGAGCGTGCCATCGGCCTCGACCACCAGCACGCTGGTGATGCGGTGCTGCTCCATCACATCGGCTGCATCGACGGCCAACGCATCGGCGCGCACCAGCCGCGGGTGATGGTGCATCACGTCGGAGGCGCGCAGCGGGCGCAGGTCGGCCTCGCGTTCGATCAGGCGGCGCAGGTCGCCATCGGTGAAGATGCCCAGCACCTGGCCGGCGTCATCGACCACTGCCGTGAAGCCCAGGCCCTTGCCGGTCATCTCGCGCAGCATGGCGGTCAGCGGTGTCTGCGGGCCGACGCGCGGCAGCGCATCACCGCTGCGCATGAGGTCTCGCACATGGATCAGCAACTTGCGGCCCAGGCTGCCGCCGGGGTGCGAGAGCGCGAAGTCTTCGGCCTTGAAGCCACGCGCATCGAGCAGGGCCACGGCCAGCGCATCGCCCAACGCCATCTGCGCCGTGGTGCTGGCAGTGGGCGCGAGATTGAGCGGGCAGGCCTCTTGATCGACAGCGCTCGACAGCGTGAAGTGCGCGGCTTGCGCGAGGCTGCTGTCGGGCTTGCCTGTCATGGCGATCAGCGTCACGCCCAGGCGCTTCAACGCCGGGATGATGGCGCCGAGTTCATCGCTCTCACCGGAGTTGGAAACCGCCAGCACCATGTCGATGGCGGTGACCATGCCGAGGTCACCGTGGCTGGCTTCGGCCGGGTGCACGAACATCGCAGGCGTGCCGGTCGAGGCCAGCGTGGCGGCGATCTTGCGGCCCACGTGGCCGCTCTTGCCCATGCCCATCACGACCACGCGGCCGCGGCATTCGAGCATGGCCCGGCAGGTGTTCACGAACGCATCGCCCTGGCGTGCCTTGAGGCCGAGCAGGGCCTGGGCTTCGATGTCGAAGGTGTCGCGCGCGAGTTGCAGCGCTCGGGCGCCGTCGAACGGCGGCAATGAGGGTTTGGCAGGCACTGTTTGCAAGGAGGCGTCCAGTAGGATCGGCCGATTCTAGGGTTCGCTCTCGTCGGGCGCGGGTCTTCTCCCGGAAGCCTTTCTTTAGCGTCCTTCGGCACGCCGCTTGCAACACTCTCGCCATGGCCTCGACGCTGGAACTGGTTCTGCTCTATCTGGTCGCCGCGGTGCTCGGCGTGGTGGCGTGTCGCCTGGCCAAACTGCCGCCGATGCTGGGCTATCTGGCCGTCGGTGTGATCATTGGGCCCAACGCCACGGCACTCGCCAAGGATTCCGCCGGCGTGAGCTATCTGGCCGAATTCGGCGTGGTGTTCCTGATGTTCGTCATCGGGCTCGAGTTCAACCTGCCCAAGCTCAAAAGCATGCGCAAGCTCGTGTTCGGGCTCGGCCTGGCGCAGGTGTTCCTCACGATCCTGGGCACGGTGGGCGGGCACTTGCTGCTCTCGTGGATTGCATCGTTCACCACGCGGCCGTGGGAGCTCTCTTGGCAGGGCGCGCTGGTGTTGGGCGGCGCGATGGCGATGTCGAGCACGGCCATCGTCGTCAAGATGATGGCCGACCGGCTGGAGCTGGAGAGCGAACACGGCAAGCGCGTGATGGGCGCGCTGCTGTTCCAGGATTTGGCCGTGGTGCCGCTGCTGGTGCTGATCCCGGCGCTGGATTCGGGCGGCAAGGACATGGTGGTCTCGCTCGGCTGGGCCGGGCTCAAGGCCGTGGCGCTGCTCACGGTGCTGCTGATCGGCGGGCAGAAGGTGATGCGCTGGTGGCTCACCATCGTGGCGCGGCGCAAGAGCGAAGAGCTGTTCATCCTCAACCTGCTGCTGATCACGTTGGGCCTCGCGTGGCTCACCGAACACGCGGGCCTCTCGCTGGCGCTCGGTGCCTTCGTGGCCGGCATGTTGATCGCCGAGACCGAATACAAGCACCAGGTCGAGACCGACATCCGGCCCTTCCACGATGTGCTGCTCGGCCTCTTCTTCATCACCATCGGCATGAAGCTCGATTGGCGGCCGGTGCTGGACCAGTGGTTTCTGGTGCTGGCGCTGACCATGCTGCCGGTGGTCGCCAAGTTCGCGCTCGTGGCAGCGCTGGCGCGCTTCTTCGGCGCGCAGCCGGGCGTGGCGCTGCGCACCGGGCTCTACCTGGCGCAGGCCGGCGAGTTCGGCTTTGTGTTGCTCACGCTGGGCGCCCAGCAAGACCTGATCGACGCGCGCTGGATCAGCCCGGTACTCGCCAGCATGGTGCTCAGCATGCTGGCCACGCCCTTCCTCATCCTCTACAGCAACCGCATCGTGATGCGCTTGAGTGCGAGCGACTGGCTGATGCAGTCGGTCGCGATGACGACGATCGCCAAGAAGTCGATCAACACCGAGGCCCACATCATCATCTGCGGTTACGGCCGCAGCGGGCAGAACCTGGCGCGGCTGCTGGAGGGCGAGCGCATTCCGTACATGGCGCTCGATCTCGACCCCGACCGCGTGCGGCAGGCAGCAGCAGCCGGGCAGAGCGTTGTATTCGGCGATGCCGCTCGCCTGCAAAGCCTCATGGCGGCCGGCCTCGCGCGCGCAAGCGCCGTGGTCGTGAGCTACCACGACACGCCTTCGGCACTCAAGATCCTGCGCCTGATCCAGGCCCACGCGCCCAAGGTGCCGGTGATCGTGCGCACCATTGACGACACCGACATCGAGCGCCTGCAGGCGGCCGGCGCCACCGAAGTGGTGCCCGAAGCCATCGAGGGATCGCTGATGCTGGCCAGCCACGCGCTGGCGCTCGTCGGCGTGCCGATGCGCCGCGTGATCCGCCTGGTGCAAGACCAACGCGACGCGCGCTATGGCCTCTTGCGTGGCTACTTCCACGGGGCCGACGACGACACTGCCAACGAGCAGCACAACTCGCGTCTGCTGAGCGTGACGCTGCCTGCGGCCGGCAGCCACCTCGGCCAAACGCTCGCGGCACAGGCTTTGCATGCGGTCGGCGTGACCGTGGTGTCGGTGCGGCGCTCGGCCGGGGCTGTCACCAAACCTGACGATTCCCTGGTACTTGCTGCCGGCGATACGCTGGTACTGTCAGGCCTGCCCGAAGCGCTTGCATTGGCCGAAGGCAAGCTGCTGGGCAAGGGTTGACGCCCTTGCCCGAGGTCGCTGAGGGGAATTGGGAGGCTGCGGCAGGCCTACAGCATGTTCTCCGCACGTCCTACGGCAGTCTTGGGACGGGAAACTCATACTTATTGACACAGGGAACGACCGTGAATTTCGAAAGGAATCCGTCATGAACAGCTTCAGACGCTCTGCCGCCATGCCTAGGTTCGTTAGCCAACGTAACGTCGGAAACGAGCCAAATCATACTTTCCTCAATCTACCTTTGCTCGCCATCTGCCTGGGCGCATGGGGATTGGTGTTCGCGATTGCAGGAGCGGTGTCGGCCATCTTTTGAGCATTTGACTTGTGGACTGTGACGGGTCCATGAATAGTTGCCCGCCATTTGCCGATGTTTATTTGCCGATACAGAAGCGGCTGAAGATTTCCCCGAGCAAATCATCGGAACTGAACGCACCGGTGATTTCGCTCAAGGTGTTCTGTGCCAGCCTCAGTTCCTCGGCGAGAAGATCCAGCGCGGCATCGGCCGAATCCGCATGTGACATCGCCGCGCCGAGGTGCGCGCGAGTCCGCTGCAAGGCATTCACATGCCGCGCACGAGCGATGAACAAGCCCTCGGGTTGCGCATGCCAACCGGCCAGGTGCAACAAGCGGTGGCGTAACTCGGCGAGCCCCTGGCCGGTTTTGGCCGATACGAATATCCCTGTCGGATGGTCTATGGGTGAGGCGGCATCGGCTTTGTTGAAGACGTGCAGCAAGCGCTCGTGTCCCGACAATGCCTTTGGCAAACGCGCGGCAATCTCTGTGTCACCGGCTTCGTAAATCGCCTCGCCGCTGTGCATGAGGTCGTGAAGAAAAACGACCGCATCTGCGCCCTCGATCTCGGTCCATGTACGTGCAATGCCGATGCGCTCGACCTCGTCTTGCGACTCGCGCAAGCCCGCCGTGTCGATCACATGTACCGGCACACCTTCGATCTGGATCGTTTCGGTGACCTTGTCGCGCGTCGTGCCTGCAATCGGCGTGACGATCGCCAACTCGGCGCCGGCCAACGCATTGAGCAATGAAATCTTGCCCACATTGGGCTGGCCCGCCAACACGACCTTGATGCCTTCGCGCAGCAGTGCCCCTTGCCGTGCACGCGCCAGCAACGCATCGACTTCATCCGCGACTGCCGCGAGCCGGCCGCGTGCGTTGGCCTTCTCCAAAAAGTCGATCTCTTCTTCCGGG
Organism: Rhodoferax sp.; assembly: GCA_026224975.1. Taxonomy (GTDB): domain Bacteria; phylum Pseudomonadota; class Gammaproteobacteria; order Burkholderiales; family Burkholderiaceae_C; genus LMDS01. Next base: position 6,883 of record JAMFRW010000307.1, read on the forward strand.
AAATCCAGCGTGGCTTCGACAAGCATGCGCAGGTCGATCAGGCGGTCACGCAGCGCGTGGATCTCGTGCGAGAACGCGCCGCTGAGCGAGCGGCTCGCCGAGCGCGCTGCGGCCTCGGTGCTGGCGTCGATCAGGTCGGCCACGGCTTCGGCTTGCGCGAGGTCGAGCTTGTCGTTCAGGAAGGCCCGCTCGGTGAACTCGCCCGGTGCGGCCAGCCGCAGGCCAATGCCCGCGCCGGCTTCCAGGCAGCGCGCCAGCAGCAACTGCATCACAACCGGACCGCCATGCGCTTGCAATTCCAGCACGTCTTCACCGGTGTAGGAATGCGGGGCCGGGAAGTGAATGGCCAGGCCTTGGTCGATGGCGCTTCCGTCGGCCGCGCGAAACGGCAGATAGGTCGCCTCGCGCGATTTGAGTGACTTGCCGCAGATGGCGGCGATGACCTCACCGAGGCGCGGGCCGGACACCCGCACGATGCCCACGGCGCCGCGGCCGGGTGCGGTGGCAATGGCGGCGATGGGGATGCGGGTTCGGGGGAGCACGGGGCGATCGTAGCTTGCGAGGCAGCCTTGGCGGGGACATGAGTTCCTGTTCCCCGAATCGCCTCACTACATCTGGCAGCAGCCCGACTGGCCGGCTCTGCGATGGGATGGCGCGCGCGTTGCGGCCGAAATCTCACTTGCGCGGCGTGCCCAGGGTTTTGTCGAAGGCAAGCTCGCCGCGCTCGGTTTCGACCAGCGCCAGCAACTCGCTGCCGATGCGTGGACGCAGGAGGCCATCTCTACTGCGGCGATCGAAGGCGAGCGGCTCGATCTGGCGGCAGTGCGCTCGTCGGTCGCGCGCCGCCTGGGCGTGGCCCACCTCGACGGCCCGAACGCGCCGCGCCACATCGACGGCCTGCTCGACAGCATGGACGACGCCGTCACCCACGCCAGTGCGTCACTGACCGACGAGCGCTTGCAGAGCTGGCAGGCGGCACTCTTCCCCACAGGTTTTTCGGGCATGACGCGGATTGCCGTCGATCCGCATCTCGCAACGTCTGCTGGAAAAGCGCGTTGCGTACTACGAGGAGCTGGAGCGCGCGCAGCACGGGCCGCTGGACGTGACGCCTTGGGTCGTCTGGTTCGTGGCGCAGGTTCGGGCCGCCTGCGAGGACGCGTCGGCGGTGATCGATTTGGCGCTGGCCAAGGCGCGGTTCTGGACCGAGCACCGCGAAAGGGGCCTGAACGACCGACAGCGCAAGGTGCTCGATGTCTTGCTGGAGGCCGGCCCCGGTGGCTTCGAGGGCGGCATGAGCACGAAGAAGTACGAGAGCATTACCACCACCTCACGCGCGACCGCCTCGCGCGAGCTGATCGAATTGGAGGCATTGGGCCTGCTGCGCACCTCGGGCGCCGGGCGCTCGACGCGCTACCACATCGCGCTGGCCGGCTGGACCGGCTGAAACCCTCCGAACGCCGCTCGCCAAACAAAACGCCCCGCATGAAGCAGCGCTTCAGCGGGGCATTCTTGCGATGCGGTGACGGCTACTTGCCGATCACCCCCAGCCGCTTGTTGATCACATACTGCTGCGCGATCGACAAGATGTTGTTGGTGAGCCAGTACAGCACCAGGCCGGACGGGAACACGAAGAACATCACCGAGAAGATCAGCGGCATGAACCACATCATCTTGGCCTGAATCGGATCGGGTGGCGTCGGGTTCAGCCAGGTCTGCAGCAGGCTGGTGAGCGTCATCAGGATCGGCAGGATGAAGTACGGGTCTTTTGCCGAGAGGTCGGTGATCCAGCCGATCCACGGCGCGCCGCGCATCTCGACGGTCGAGAGCAGCACCCAATAGAGCGAGATGAAGAACGGCATCTGCACGAAAATGGGCAGGCAGCCGCCCAGCGGGTTGATCTTTTCTTCGCGGTAGATGCGCATCATCTCCTGCTGGATCTGCTGCGGCTTGTCCTTCAAGCGCTCGCGCATTTCGGTGATCTTGGGGTTGATGGCCTTCATCTTGGCCATCGAGCCATAGGCCTTGGCGTTGAGCCAGTAGAACGCGATCTTGAGCAGCACGACCAGGCCCACGATCGACCAGCCCCAGTTGCCGAGGATCTTGTGCAACTGCGTGAGCAGCCAGAAGAGCGGCTCGGCCAGGATCTTGAAGATGCCGTAGTCCTTGACCAGTTCCAGGCGCGGCGCGAGCGCGGCGAGCTTGGTTTCTTCTTGCGGGCCGACGAAGAGCTTGGCGTCGAAGCTCTTGGTGGCGCCGGGTGCCACGTCGCCCAGCGGCACGAACATGCCGACCGAGTACACATGCGCGGGCGCACCAGTCGCGGGGTTGGTCACTTCCGACTTGCCGGTGAAGAACTCGCGCGTCTGCTTGCTGCCATCGGCCTTGTCGATGATCCAGGCCGAGGCGAAGTAATGCTGGACCATCGCGACCCAGCCGGCGTCGGACGTGGTGGTGTGGTCTTCCTTTTCGCCAGGAGCGCGCTTTTCGATGGTCTTGAACTCGACCTTCTGGAACTTGTTGCCGTCGTCGATGGCCGGGCCGGTGAAGGTGGAATAAACGCTGGAGCCGCCCGGCGGCGGAATGCCGTCACGCACCAGTTGCAGGTAGAGGCGCGGCGATACGACGGCGCCCGATTCGTTGACGACCTCGTTCTTCACGTCGATCACGTAGTTGCCGCGCTCGAAGGTGTAGGTCTTCACGAGCTTCACGCCGCCAACCACCGGCGATTCGAACTTCACCTGCAGCGTGTTCTGGCCCGGCTGCAGCGTGCGCTCGCCCGGCACCAGCGTCATCACCGTGTGGTGGTTGGGCAGGCCGGAGCCGCCCGCGGCCGGGATCAGGCCCGACTCGGCCACATAGAGGCGATCGGGCGATTCGTCGAGCAAGACGACGTCTTGCAGTTTGGCCGTGGGCGCCTTGGCCTGGCCGAAGATCGCGAGCAAGGGCTCGTACCACTCCTTCAGCACCTGATCGGGGTACTTGAGCAACTCGACGCGCGCCAGCGTGCCACCGGCACCGCTGAGCGTGGCCTTGACCACATCGGTGGTGATGGTCGTGCGCTCGGCGACGACCGGGGCCGACCCCGGCGTGGCGCCAGGCGTTGCCGCGGCGCTGGTCGTGGCGCCCGTCGCATCCGTCGGCTTGGGCAGCACGCCAGACGCCGGCGTGGCGCCGGTGGTCGCGACCTTGGCCGGCGGCGGGCTGAAGAACGACGGATGGCCGTTGTGCTTTTGCCAGGCGTCCCAGATCAGGAACAAGGACATGGAGAACACCACCCACAGCAGGGTGCGGCGCATATCGGTCATGGGGAGGTCTTGTCGATCGAGGTGGAAGAGAGGGGCGCGGCGCGAAAGAACGCCGGCGGATGCGCGGGCACCGGGTCACAGCCGCCCTCGCAGAACGGGTGGCAACGGCCGATGCGGCGCAAGGTGAGGTAAGTGCCGGCGGCCGCGCCGTGGGCTTCGTAGGCCTGCAACGAATAAACCGAGCAGGTCGGCTCGAAGCGGCAGGAGCTGCCCAGCCACGGGCTCAGAAAAATGCGATAGCCGCGCACCAGGCCCATCAACATGCGCGTGGGCAGGTTGGGGCCGAGGGGAGCGGTGTGGGCTTTCATGAGCGCTGGCCGGGTGCGGCTCAGCGCCCGGCCGAGGTGTGGCGCGCCGCACGCGCCATCAATTGCTCGAGCTCGGTGCGCGCCGCGAGTTGCAAGGCGCTCGAAGCCGCGCTCGGAAACGCGGCCTTGTCGAACGGCGCGCGCAAGCGCACCACCCACAAGCCGCCTGCCAATGCAGCGGCTTGCCCGCTCACGGCGGCACGAATTTGCCGCTTGAGCAGGCTGCGGGTGACCGAACGCTTGGCATGCCGCTTGGGCACGACCGAGCCCAGCCACACCGAAGACAGCAGCACCGAATGTGCAGGCAAGGCCGAATCGGAACCAGCTGTTTCGGCAGTCGAAACCACCACTGCCGATGAGTCATCCACAGGAACGATCACGACTGGTGCCCCTCCTGTTGATAACTCGCCCGCCGCTGCCGTTTTTGCAGGCTTGGACGGCCGGCTCGGACGATCGGCCACATGGTGCACTGCGAAGTGCGCGCTGTTGACCTGTGTGCGGGTGCGGAGCACGCGCTCGAAATCCGCCGACCGCACGAGGCGGCCGACCGGGATGTTGCCGGGTTCGACCCGGCGGGTGCTGGAGACGCCGCTCACCGAGCGATGCCGGCAGCCGAGCCGGTGTGGCCTCAGACGGCCAGACGCTTGCGGCCCTTGGCGCGGCGCGCATTGATGACGGCACGGCCGCCGCGCGACTTCATGCGGACGAGGAAGCCATGCGTACGGGCGCGGCGAACTTTGGAAGCTTGGTAGGTGCGTTTCATGATCTCTGTCCGAGGTTGGGTGTGAACCCGGCGCGCGCAGGCGCGCATTGGTGATACAGCGGTTTGCATGCGGCTTCTGGCGAGCTGTGACACAGCGACCGGTTGCCCTGACTTTCCACCTTTTGGCCCGTTGCAGCGGCCTTGCTATCGATAGAGGCTGCTGACCTTGCTCGAAGTCGTCTCGCCGATCGAGAATCGGCGACTGATCTGCGGGCTTGGCTCCGGGAAACCCACTATTACACCAAAAACCCCCTGCCCAGTCAATGACTTACGCCGAGGGCTGTGGCGTTGCAGGGCCATTGACCCCTGGGGCCAATCTGTGGATAACTCCGTTTTTCCGGCCCCGGCCCCGTACAATCCACCGGCTCCCAGAAGAACTTGTCCACACATGAGCGCTGACCTTTGGCAGCGCGGTTGCGAACGTCTCGCCGCCGAGCTGCCCGAACAACAATTCAACACCTGGATCCGCCCGCTGCCGGCGGCCGACGTGACCGACCAGGGTGACGCCGGTGCCGTGGTCACGCTGCGTGTGCCCAATCGCTTCAAGCTCGACTGGATCCGCAACCAGTACGCCGGGCGCATCGAAGCCGTGCTCACCGAACTCGCCGGCAAGCCGGTGCGGCTCGACATCACGCTCGCGGCCCGCGAACCCATCGCCTCTGCTGCCCTGACCGCCAGCACCCACAGCGCCGCCACGCAAGGCTTTCCCGTGCGCCGCGCGGGCGACATCGCCGCGCCAGGTGGCGGCTATCGACCACCCGCCTCATCAACGGTGCCTTCGTCTTTCCAGGCCGCGCCGGTGCCCTCGCGAAGCCGCCTCAACGCCGGCCTGACCTTCGACACCCTCGTGCCCGGCCGCGCCAACCAGATGGCCCGCACCGCCGCGCTGCATGTGGCCGGCGCACCGGGGCAGATGTACAACCCGCTCTTCATCTACGGCGGCGTGGGCCTGGGCAAGACGCACCTGATCCACGCCGTTGGCAATGCGCTGCTGGCCGACAAGCCCGACGCGCGCATCCTGTACCTGCATGCCGAGCAGTTCATCACCGACGTGGTGAAGAACTACCAGCGCAAGACCTTCGACGAGCTGAAGGCCAAGTACCACCAGCTCGACCTGCTGCTGATCGACGATGTGCAGTTCTTCGCCGGCAAGGAGCGCACGCAGGAGGAGTTCTTCAACGCCTTCGAAGCGCTGCTGGCCAAGCGCGCCCACATCATCATGACCAGCGACACCTACCCGAAAGGGTTGGTGGACATCGACGAGCGCCTGACCTCACGCTTCGATGCCGGGCTCACCGTCGCCATCGAGCCACCCGAGCTCGAGATGCGCGTGGCCATCCTGATGCGCAAGTCGGAGCTGGAAGCCACCGTCATGCCGGAAGACGTGGCCTTCTTCGTCGCCAAGAATGTGCGTGCCAATGTGCGCGAGCTCGAAGGCGCGCTGCGCAAGATACTGGCGTACTCTCGGTTTTCACACAAGGAGATCAATATCGGCCTGGCGCGCGAGGCCTTGAAGGACTTGCTCTCGATTCAGAACCGGCAGGTCGGCGTGGAGAACATCCAGAAGACCTGCGCCGATTTCTACAAGATCAAGGTGGCCGACATGTACAGCAAGAAGCGCCCGGCCAGCATCGCCCGGCCACGGCAGATCGCCATGTACCTGGCCAAGGAGATGACGCAGAAAAGCCTGCCCGAGATCGGCGAACTCTTCGGTGGCCGCGACCACACGACGGTGCTGCACGCGGTGCGAAAGATCGCTGCCGAGCGCCAGAAGAACACCGAGCTGAACCAGCAGCTTCACGTGCTCGAACAGACCTTGAAGGGCTGACCCTGTTCGAAACCTGTTTGTCAAGCGCGAACCCTGGGGACAAGTTTTGAACAACCTTGCACTTGTCCACAGCCCGGCGCCGAAAGCAAAAGTTGTTGTCGCTGGCCCGCCTGCGAAAACAGACTTGCCCCCCAAGGTTTCCGTGGGCCTAAGTGCCTGATGGAAAAGGCGAAAATAGGCTTGTCCACAGAAATGACCGTTCTCTACTATTACGACTACCTTGAGAGGTTCGAATGATTGTCTTGAAGGCAGCACAAGAAAAAATTCTGAGCGCGTTGCAAGCGGTGGCTGGCATCGTGGAGCGCCGGCACACGCTGCCCATCCTGGCCAACGTCTTGATCCGCAAGACCGGCGGCTCGATCGAGCTCACCACCAGCGACCTCGAGATCCAGGTGCGCACGCATGCCGAGCTGGGCGGTGATGCCGAGAACTTTGCGACCACGGTCGGTGCCAAGAAGCTGATCGACATCCTGCGCTCCATGCCGGCCGATCAAACGGTGACACTGAGCGCAGCGCAGAACAAGCTGACCTTGCAAGGCGGCAAGAGCCGCTTCACGCTGCAGACCATGCCGAGTGACGACTTCCCGCTGGTGCAGGAAGCGGCAGATTTCGGCCCGGCCTTCGGTGTGCCGCAAAAGGTGCTCAAGGGACTGATCAACCAGGTGCACTTTGCGATGGCGGTGCACGACATCCGCTACTACCTCAACGGCATCCTCTTCGTGGCCGAAGGCAATAGCCTCACGCTGGTCGCGACCGATGGCCACCGCCTGGCGCTGGCGCAAGCCAACCTCGAAGTCGAGATCCCCAAACAAGAGGTGATCCTGCCGCGCAAGACGGTCCTCGAACTGCAGCGTTTGCTGAAGGACGAAAAAGAGGGTGACGAGCAGCTGATCGAGATGCGCTTTGCCGGCAACCAGGCCAAGTTCAGCTTCAGCGGCATGGAGTTCGTGACCAAGCTGGTCGAAGGCAAGTTCCCCGACTACAACCGCGTGATCCCGAAGAACCACAAGAACTCGGTGACGCTGGGCCGTGTGCCCTTCCTCGCCAGCCTGCAGCGCGCGGCCATCCTGACCAGCGAGAAGTTCAAGGGCGTGCGCGTCAACATCGAGCCCGGCACCTTGCGCATCGCGTCGAGCAATGCCGAGCAGGAAGAGGCCAAGGAAGAACTCGAGATCGACTACGGCGGTGACGCGATCGAGATCGGCTTCAACGTGACCTACCTGATCGACGCCTTGCTGAACATGAGCAACGAGATGATCAAGCTCGAGTTGCAAGACACCAACTCCAGCGCGCTGATCACCGTGCCCGAGCAGCTCGGCTTCAAGTACGTGGTCATGCCCATGCGGATATGAGCCACTTCGTGGCCCCTATCCGCTACGCGAGCACTGCGCTCCCCCCTGCCCCCCGCCAAGCGGGGGGTTCTGTCCAGAGTGACAAAAGGCCTGGCCCGGCGCCAGGCCTTGGCAGAGAAGATCAATGAGCGAGATTTCGATGAATTCAGAAGACCGAGGCGACCCGTCCGACCGGGCCAAGTTCGAAGCCGCCAAGGAAGCCGAAGCTGCGCAAGACAAGGCCAACGCCGATGGGGCGCGCCACACCCAGCACGCGGCCGACAGTGCGGCGTATGGCGAAGGCAGCATCCAGATTCTCGAAGGCCTGGAAGCCGTGCGCAAGCGCCCCGGCATGTACATCGGCGACACGTCCGACGGCACCGGCCTGCACCACCTCGTCTTCGAAGTGGTCGACAACTCCATCGACGAATCACTCGCCGGTTATTGCGACGACATCGTCGTCACCATCCACACCGACAACTCCATCAGCGTGACCGACAACGGCCGCGGCATTCCCACCGGCGTGAAGATGGATGACAAGCACGAGCCCAAACGCTCGGCATCGGAAATCGCGCTCACCGAACTGCACGCTGGCGGCAAGTTCAACCAGAACAGCTACAAGGTGTCGGGTGGCTTGCACGGCGTGGGCGTGAGCTGCGTCAACGGGCTCAGCAAGTGGCTGCGCCTGACGGTGCGCCGTGATGGGCAGACGCACTTCATGGAGTTCAAGCAGGGTATCCCGCAAGACCGCATCGTCGAGCTGCGTGAGGATGGCAAGGGCCACCAGGTCGAAGTCTCGCCGATGAAGATCACCGGTGAGACCGAAAAGCGCGGCACGGAGGTTCACTTCCTGCCCGACCTCGAGATCTTCTCGAACATCGACTTTCACTACGACATCATCGCCAAGAAGCTGCGCGAGCTGAGCTTCCTGAACAACGGCGTGAAGATCCGCCTGCTCGACGAGCGCAACAACCGTGAAGACACCTTTGCGTTTGCCGGCGGCGTGAAGGGCTTTGTCGAGTTCATCAACACCGGCAAGAAGGTGCTGCACCCCACCGTCTTCGGCGCCAGCGGCTCCAAGACCAGTGACCAGGGCACGACCATCACGACCGACGTGGCCATGCAGTGGAACGACGGCTACAGCGAGAACGTGCTGTGTTTCACCAACAACATCCCTCAGCGCGATGGCGGCACGCACCTGACCGGCCTGCGCGCCGCGATGACGCGCGTCATCAACAAATCCATCGAAGACACCGAGCTGGCGAAGAAGGCGAAGGTCGAAGTCACCGGTGACGACATGCGCGAAG
>JAMFRW010000308.1 GCA_026224975.1 Rhodoferax sp.
AACCACTGTCACTCGCAGGCCCGCACGCAGGGCCTCGATGGCGGTGGCGCTTCCCACCGCGCCTGCGCCGATCACGACCACATGGCGCCGCGTGTCAACGGCAGAGACCTGTCTTGCAACTGTCATGTTGTGGATCGTAGAGCGTCCGCGCCGACTTCCCAGGCGCAAGTCCGCCGGTCGCTACGAAGCGCTTCAGCGCTGTCGCGCGAACGCGAGGGAGCGCCCGTGAGCCACGGGTCGAACGGTGTCAGCGATTCAGTCTCGTGCGCACGGTCATCTCCCGAAAGCGGCCGGTCGCGGCCGACTGCTGATGGCCGAGGGTGTGTGAAAATCCCGGTCCGCCAATGAGGTCGACAGCGTAGAGTGGCGAAGCCTATCGAGAAGGGATCGGTATGCCCAGGTTCATCGAAGGACACGATCGGCACCAGGTCACGCTGCTGCCGGAGTCGCTGGACGATTTCATCGCCCGCGGCGCTTACGGGCATGCGAGTCCGACCACGATTTGCCCGGCTCACCTCGAGACCGGTACAAGCCGTGAAATTGGCCCAGTCCGACGTCGGCGCCAACAAACCACGCCCAAAGTTCGTCATGCCACCGTCGTCCTAGTGACATGCCGCCGTTACCGCGCAACGCAGCTGTGGCTGAACTTCGCCGAAATGAACCACGCGCCACGCTCACTCAGGCAACCAAGCGAACCGGCTGCGTCAGCTTCTCGGGCACCAACAGCGCGTTCATCTCGGCGCCGCTCATGATGCCCAGCGACTCGGCCACGTCGGCAATGGTGCCGCCGCTGGACAGCGCGGTCTTCGCGATCAGAGCCGCCTTTTCATAGCCGATGATCGGGTTGAGCGCCGTCACCAGCGTCACCGACTCCGCGACGCGTTTGGCCAGCAGTTCGTGGTTCGCAGCGATGCCTTCCACGCAGTTGACTTGCAGCGTCTTGCAGGCCTGCGTCAGGTGCTTGAGGCTCTTGTGCAGCGCGTAGCCCATGATGGGCTCGAAGGCATTGAGCTGGAGCTGACCGGCCTCGGAGGCCATCGTGATTGTTACGTCGTTGCCGATGACCTCGAATGCGACTTGGTTCATCACCTCCGGGATCACCGGGTTGACCTTGCCCGGCATGATGGACGAGCCAGCCTGACGCGCCGGCAGCCGGATGTCGCCGAAGCCGGCTTGCGGCCCGCTCGACAGCAGCCGCAAATCATTGCAGACCTTGCTGAGCTTGCACGCCACGCGCTTGAGCACGCCCGAGAGTTGCACGAACGAGCCGGTGTCCTGCGTCGCCTCGACCAGGTTTGCGGCGCGTACCACGGGCACGCCACTGACCTTAGCCAGCATCGGCACCACCGTCTCGGTGTAGCCGGCCGGTGCGTTGATGCCGGTGCCGATCGCGGTAGCTCCGAGGTTCACTTCGGTGATCAGTGCACGCGCCTCGCGCAGCCGCAACTCGTCCTCACCGATCATGATCGCGAAGGCCAGGAACTCCTGGCCCAGCGTCATCGGCACCGCGTCCTGCAACTGCGTGCGGCCGATCTTCAGCACGCTCTTGAACTCGAGAGCCTTGGCCTCGAACGCACCGCGCAGGTCGGCCATCGCGGCCAGCAGCGCCTCGATGCCGAACCAGGCCGCCACGCGCAAGGCGGTCGGGTAGACGTCGTTTGTGCTTTGCGAAGCGTTCACATGGTCGTTCGGGTGCAGCGCCTCGTAGCGGCCCTTGGCGTGGCCCAGGTGCTCAAGCGCGCGGTTCGCGATCACCTCATTCGCATTCATGTTGGTCGACGTGCCGGCGCCGCCCTGGATCACGTCGACGACGAACTGCTCGTGCAGCGCGCCACCGATCAGATCGTCGCAGGCCCGCTCGATGGCTTCGGCTCGCGCAGCATCGATCACACCGAGTTCGAGGTTGGCCCGCACCGCCGCCTTCTTGACAAACGCGAGGGCCCGCACGAGTTCAGGCATCGTCGCGACGGACTGGCCCGAAATCGGGAAGTTGTCGACAGCGCGGGCGCTGTGCACGCCCCAGTAGGCGTCGAAGGGAATGTCCTTCTCGCCGAGGAAGTCGTGTTCGCGGCGGGTCGCTGTTTGGTTCATCGTGATCTCTCCTGTCAAGCGGACGCCTCGGATCCGGCTTTGTCGGGTCGGTGGCGGTGCCGACCACCCCCGGGGGTGGGCTCAATAAGTCCAGAAGATGCGCTGGAGTTCCTTAGTGTCGCTGGTTTTCATGAGCGCGGCGTTGGTGCAGCGAGGCAAGTCTCGGCCGGATGTTGGCGTCGAGGTTGTCTGATAGCCATGCCCCACAAGCGCAACGCCGAACGCAGGCACCACCTTCCGATGATGCCGTTCAAGGTGACGAACTGGTCGGAGCACGAGACCGGACTGCGTCGACGCGGGAGCCCCCACCATGTGGGTCACGGAGGCAGCCATCGATCCGTGGAGGCTTGCGCCGCCGCTTCGGATCGCCATCACCTCCAATAGGTGCTCGGCAAAGAGACAGATGCTGTCCGGAGGGGCGATCAACATGGGCGCCGGCTGGAGGGGTCGATGCCTCAATGGTGGGACTGTGTCTCGGCAGCCCACCTCAAAGCTGCGGGTCGCGAGCTTCCAGCTCGGCGCACGATGAAAGTTGGTCGGCTCTACCGGAAGCAGCCGGAGGTCGGCGGCCACCATTCGTTCGAAGCGTGACCAGGCAGCCTGCGCCTGTTGCCTGTCGATCACGCCGGTGCGCTGCTTGATACAGAGGGCGCTCGCGAACTCCGGAATGCACCAGGCCGCCACGACGAGTTCGCTCCTTTCCGGCGCGTACCAATCGTCGGTTGCCACGCTGTGCGGTTCGTTCAGGAGCAGCGACACGAGGACGCTGTTGTCGACACAAGGCATGTCAGCACCGTGCCCCGCTGCGCAGCTCCTCCTGCAGATCCACGACGCATGTCCTCAAATGTGCATGCATCGTGCACTCTCCAGAACCGGAAGTCGGGCGGCCAAGGCCCTGCGTGCCTTCGAAAGCCGCGGAAACATCGGAAATCGAGCGGATGGCGCCGGGCGAAATTCCTGCGCTTGCCCACGATGGCAACAAGCCCATCGAGCACCGCATGTCGTCCCACCCGCCCATCGCCGCCACGCTCGCATCGCACGCGCAGCCGCCCGCCGGCGTCACGCGCACCCACGCTCCCACGCGGGCACGCGTCGAGTCACTTGCGCGCCAGCACCGGCCCCAGCGCAATGCCCGTGTGCGTCCGCTTGGCCACCAGATGCTCCGGCGTCCCTTCGGCCACCAGCCTGCCGCCGGCGCCACCGCCTTCCGGCCCCATGTCGATCACCCAGTCGGCCTCGGCGATGACATCGAGGTCGTGCTCGATCACCACCACGCTGTGGCCGCCGTCGGTGAGGCGGTGCAGCACCTTGATCAGCTTGGCGACGTCGGCCATGTGCAGGCCCACCGTGGGCTCGTCGAGCACGTAGAGCGTGTGCGGTGCCTTCTGGCCGCGGCGGCCGACCTCGTCGCGCACCTTG
>JAMFRW010000040.1 GCA_026224975.1 Rhodoferax sp.
CCGAATTCCCGGCGCGGTTTCAACTGCTCGCGGCGATGAACCCCTGCCCCTGCGGCCACCTGGGCAGCCCTTTGCGTGCTTGCCGCTGCACGCCAGAGGCGGTGTCGCGCTACCAGGGCCGCATCAGCGGGCCACTGCTCGACCGCATCGACGTGCAGGTCGAGGTGCCCGCCGTGCCGCCAGAGGCGCTTTCAGCCGCGCCGGACGGCGAACCCAGCAGCGTCATCGCGTTGCGCGTGGCGGCAGGACATGCCCGTGCGCTGTTACGGCAAGGGTGCGCCAACGCAGCCTTGTCGGGCGATGCGCTCGACTTGCACTGCGCGCTTGGCGACACGGCCGCCAAGTTCCTGCGCTCGGCCGCCGCGCGGCTGGGCTGGTCGGCGCGCGGATTTCACCGCGTGCTGCGCATCGCGCGCACCATCGCCGATCTGGCCGAAGCCGACGCTATCGAGGTCAGCCACATCGCCGAGGCGATCCAGTACCGGCGGGTGTTGAACATCAACTAATCCGCGGGGCGAGCCGGCGCCGCAGGTCCGACGCCGCGAACCTCAAAGCAAGGCCGACAGCGAGCGCCGCACCATCGCCGCGTCCTGCGCACTGCGCGCGGCCCAGTCTTCGAGCTGGTCTTCGCCGATCTTGCCGACGTTGAAATACGCCGCTTCCGGGTGCGCCAGATAGAAGCCGCTGACGCTGGCAGCCGGCGTCATCGCCAGGCTTTCGGTCAGCGCCATGCCGATGTCGGCGCAGTTGAGCACGCGAAACATCTCGGCCTTGACCGTGTGATCGGGGCAGGCCGGGTAGCCGGGCGCGGGGCGGATGCCGGAATACTTCTCGCCGATCATCTCGGCGTTGCTCAAGGCTTCGTCCGGCGCGTAGCCCCAGAACTCCTTGCGCACGCGCTGGTGCATGCGCTCGGCAAAGGCTTCGGCGAGGCGATCGGCCAGCGCCTTGAACATGATGGAGCTGTAGTCGTCGTTGTCGTCGATGAACTGCTTGTCCTTCTTCTCGGCGCCGATGCCGGCCGTCACCGCGAAGAGGCCGATGTGGTCCGCGACGCCGGAGCCCTTGGGCGCGATGAAATCGGCGAGACAGCGATTGGGGCGCTTGATGCCGTCAACGACCGGCCGAACCGACTGCATGCGCAGGCCGCGCCAGGTCATCAGCACGTCGGTGCGCGATTCGTCGGTGTAGATCTCGATGTCGTCGTCGTTGATGGTGTTGGCAGGGTACAGGCCGATCACGCCGTTGGCCGTAAGCCAACGGCCTTCGATAGCGCGCTTCAACAAACGTTGGCCATCGGAGAGCACCCGCCGCGCCGATTCGCCGACGATCTCGTCGGTGAGGATCGCCGGGTGCGGGCCGGCCAGATCCCAGGTCTGGAAGAACGGACCCCAGTCGATGCAGGCGGCAATCTCGGCCAGATCCTGGTTCTTGAAGACGCGCCGGCCGGTGAACTTGGGCGCCGGCAGGTTGTAGGCGGCCCAGTCGATCGGCGTCTTGTTGGCGCGTGCCTCGGCCAGCGTGACCAACGGCGTCGCCTTCTTGTTGGCATGCTGGTCGCGCACACGAACATAGTCGGCGTTCAGCTCGGCGATGTAGGCCGCAGCGCGGTCGTCGCTCAACAGATCGCTGCAGACGCTGACCGAGCGGCTCGCGTCGGGCACGTACACCACCGGGCCTTCATAGTGCGGCGAAATCTTCACCGCCGTGTGCACGCGGCTCGTCGTCGCACCGCCGATCAGCAGCGGGATCTTCTTGATGCGGAAGTAGTCGTCGCGCTGCATTTCGCCGGCCACGTACTGCATCTCTTCCAGGCTTGGCGTGATCAGCCCGGAGAGGCCGATGATGTCGGCACCTTCGACCTTGGCACGAGCGAGGATCTCCTCGCAACGCACCATCACGCCCATGTTCACCACCTCGAAGTTGTTGCACTGGAGCACGACGGTCACGATGTTCTTGCCGATGTCGTGCACGTCGCCCTTCACGGTCGCGATGACGATCTTGCCCTTGGCCTTGGCC
>JAMFRW010000309.1 GCA_026224975.1 Rhodoferax sp.
AGCATGTGTTCCGCGCCGACGTTGAAGAGCTGGATGACGCCTTGCGCATCCGTCGCAATCTTCGAGAACATCGCGCTGTTGAAGATGGCGTTCTGCAGCGCCCAGGTCTTGAGCAGGACCTCCTGGCGCTTGGCCTCGGTCAATCCATCGAGGCCCTCGCCTTCGGCGCCGAGGGCCGAGCCCATATCTGATGCGGACATTTCTGATTCCCGGGAAAGCGTGCGACGGTCGCGCGGGTCAAGCGTGACGGTTTCTGCGCGCCCTGTCTGTGCGCCGCCGCACAGACGCGAGGCCATCGCGCAAGCATTCTCCGAATGCTATTTCGCAAGTGACCTCGCAAAAGCGGCGTCCGATCCCCCACTGACTCCGGAGAGACATCACATGAGCTACGCCACCCTGATGGTCCACATGGAAACCGGCCGCCCGAACACCGGGCTGCTGAAGATCACGGCCCAGCTGGCCGAGCGCTTCGGCGCTGGCGTGATCGGCGTGGCCGTGCGCCAGCCGATGCAGATGCTGTATGGCGACGGTTATGTCTCGGGCGACGTCTACCAGCAGGACCGCGACGAGATCGTCAAGGAGCTGAAGGCGGCAGAGGCGGAGTTCCGCACCGCGCTCGAAGGACGCGTGGCCTTCGTCGAATGGCGCTCGGCGCAACGTTTTGCCTACCTCGCCGGCTATCTGGCCGATGAAGCGCGCTGCGCCGATCTGGTGCTGACGGGCGTCGCCAGCGGCGACTTCCTCGATGCCTCCCGCAATGTCGACACCGGCGAACTCATCATGCTGGCGGGCCGCCCTGTGCTGATCGTGCCCACCACCGCGAGCACGCTGAAGCTCGGCAGCGTGCTGGTCGGCTGGAAGGACACGCGCGAAGCCCGCCGAGCCGTCAGCGATGCACTGCCGCTGCTGAAGCTTGCGACGCAGGTCAAGGTGGTGGAGATCGCGCCCGAAGAGGATCTGCCCGCCGCGGGCCAGCACGTGGCCGACGTGGTCACCTGGTTGAAGCGTCACCAGGTCAAGGCGGAAGGCCAGGCCTTGCTCTCGACCGGCGACGATGCCACCGCGCTCTATGCGATCGGCCAGGACCAGGGCGCCGATGTGGTCGTGGCCGGTGCCTACGGCCACAGCCGCCTGCGCGAATGGGCGCTCGGCGGCGTCACACGCGATCTGCTGCTGAGCGCCAACCGCTGCTCGTTTGTGTCCCACTGAAGCCGAACCCAACCCCGAACGCGCGGGGCGGTCGACGCGAGCTATTCGAAGGCCTTGACCAGTGCCTCGAACTGCGTGTGCAGCGACTGGTCGTGCGGCGTGACCGGAGGAACCTTTCGCGCCAGCCCCAGCAGTTGGTAGACCGCCATCTGCGCCGCGCGCACCGAGTATTCGACGGTGAACACGCAGTCGTCGGCAATCTCGACGAACTGGCTGACGAAGGCAAAGTTCCTGGACCCGCGCGGCACCGGCAGCGGGCGGTCGCCAAGCGCACGGGGCATGAACATGCTGGTGATGTAAGGCATGCGGCAGGGGATGCAGATGGCGCCTTCCAAGGTCTGCAGATCGAAGCGCAGGTGGCCGCACAGCTCTTTCAGTATCTCGGCCCCGTTGCATTCCTCCATCGGCTTGGCCACGAAGTTGCCGATGCGATCGGGCAGGAGCGCATAGCCCCAGAACACCTGCACATCGGCCGGCTGGTCGGCAAAGTGCGGCTGGTGCGCCAGCACGATGGACATGAACCAGTTCGAGTCCTCGAAGGTCACCAGACCGCCGGTGCCGGCCTCGTTGCCGCTGAAGCGCATCATCTCGTCGAAGAAGGCCGGGCTCTTGCAGGTGACGGTGAACGACTCCCAGCAAGACTGCGCGATGCTGCTATCGAAGACCGCCGGCCTGCCGAATTCGGGCCGGCCCTCGGCCAATTTCTCCCAGAGCGTCCAGCCACCGCTGTCGACCTTGGTCAGCCGGGCCGGTGGTGATGTCATCGAACCCAGGCTGGAGGCATCGGTCATCGAAGCGTTCTGCACGAAGACCAGATCGCCTTGCGCCACCGCCATGAATTCGGCGCGGCCCTGGCGAAGACAGTGGATGCCGGTGATGCTGAACAAGCCGCCTTCGGTCCGGTGATCGAGATCGGTCACGGTGCAATCGGTGATGAGCCGAACACCCTGCGCTTGCAACCAGGCTTGCAAAGGCCGCACCAGCGAGTCGTACTGGTTGAAGACAGTCCGCTTGACGCCGGCCAGGGTTTCGATGCGCGAGAACTCCAGCATGAAGCGATGCAGATAGCGCTTCAATTCGACCGCGCTGTGCCAGGGCTGAAACGCAAAGGTCGTCACCCACAGGGCCCAGAACTTGGTCTCGAAGAAGCTCGGCGAGAGCCAATCGGTGATTCGGCTCGCGCCGAGTTCGGCCTCGCTCGCGCGGCTCAGCTTCAGCAACTCCACACGGTCCCGCATCGAAAATCCCATCGACGACACCGGAACCTTGGCGCGGCGGCGGTCGACGAGCCGGGCCATCGAATGGGCCATGTGCTGTTCGTTGAAGGCCATGGTCTCGTCGAAGACCGTGATGCCGGGCAAGTGCAGGGACGGAATCGTTTTGTAAAGATCCCAGGTGCACTCGTAGTTGTCGGTGGTCAGCATGCGTCCGCCGCGCAAGCTGTAGCCGGTGCTGGCGTTGCCGGCGCCGTCGAGGCTACCTCCCAGCAACGGTGCGGCTTCCAGGATGGTGATGCTGGCGCCGGCCATGCCGCCATCGCGGATCATGAAGGCGGCTGCGGCCAGTGAGCCGATGCCGCCGCCAACGAGCCATGCTTTGGTGGGCGCTTTGGCGGGCGTATTTGTATGGGTTGTCATTGCTGTCTTGCTCCGGGTCAGTTGGAATTTAGGCCGCAGGGTACGGATCGTTGGCGGGCGGGTCTGTGCGCTGGGCAACACCGGGCAGCTATGTGCGTTGCCGTACAGAGAAATTCCAGGCTTGCTGCCTATACTCGAAGAGGCGGTCCGCGTGGCTGCCGCCATGGCCCGCCGCACCCACTGTCCCGCTATGGAGTTTCTCGATGGCCACCGCCCACGACCCGAAGCACAACCACTTGCTCGCCTCGCTTCCGGAGCCCGAATGGCAACGCTGGCTTCCGCAGCTCGAACTCGTCGAGATGCCGCTCGGTGAAGTGCTTTACGAGTCGGGCAGCACGCTCAGCCACGTCTACTTTCCGACCACCTCCATCGTCTCGCTGCTGTATGTCATGGAAAGCGGTGCGTCGGCCGAGATCGCCGTCGTGGGCAACGAGGGCATCGTCGGCATTTCGCTCTTCATGGGCGGGGAGACCACGCCGAGCCGCGCGGTGGTACAAAGCGCCGGCCAAGGCTACCGGCTGACCTCGCGCGCGATCAAGGAAGAGTTCAACCGCCCGCCGGTGCTGCACCTGCTGCTGCGCTACACCCAGGCTTTGATCACGCAGATGTCGCAGACCGCCGTGTGCAACCGGCACCATTCCCTCGACCAGCAACTTTGCCGCTGGTTGCTGCTGAGCCTGGACCGGCTCGATGGCAACGAACTGGTCATGACGCAAGAACTCATCGCCCGCATGCTGGGCGTTCGGCGTGAAGGCGTGACCGAGAGCGCGCTCAAGCTGCAACGCGCCGGCCTCATCGACTATGCGCGCGGCCGCATCAAGGTACTGGACCGAGTGGGCCTGGAGACACGGTGCTGCGAGTGTTATGGCGTGGTGAAGAAGGAATACGCGCGGCTGCTGCCGAACATCGTCGCCAAGTAGGCGGGCCGCCCCGTTGGTTCAGGTGGGCACGCGTGTGCCGGCCATCTGGTCGTACTTGGCAAAGTGCTTGCGTGCGAATGCCACCAACTGCTTCTCGGTCGGGTGGTCGACCACCTCGTAGCCGACGATGCACGCCGCCGTCGCCGGGCGATGCTTCTCGGCATAGTGGCGAAAGTCCGCGAGGCTGGTGTGCCCACCGGTGATCAGCACCTCGGCGATGCCATCGAGCGCATCACAGACCTCGCCGAAGAATTCGTGTTCGGTGCGCACCTCGCTGTGGTGCTGCGGCGTGAGGTGTTTGTGCGCATGGACCTTGCGCTCCACCACTTGCTCGGAGCTGAACTGCAGCACCTGTGCGGATCGATGGTCGACGAATGCGACGGCGTGGAAGAGGCTCATGGGAAGTTCTCCGTTCATGGACTGTCAAGGTCAGGCTTGTGATCGTGGCATGGCAGTGCCAACGCGTCCTTGACCATGCGCAACATCTTGTCGGCCTGTTCTTCGATGACGGCTTGCACGCGCGGCAACAAGGTGGCCTCGGCACCGGGAATGCCCAGCGTCGATGCGGCCAGGCGAATCGGTGCGAAGGGGTTGCCCAACTCCTCGGCCACCAGCGCCAGCAGCACCGATTGGCGGCGACCCGACTCTTGCGCTGCGGCCAGTAATTCCTGCGCGCCGAGGGCAGCCAGCACCAGTTGCTCGTTGGCTTCGCGCAGCGTGTCATGTTGCCGCTCGTGCCCGGCCATGCCGGACTCGTCCCGCGTGAAGCGGCGATGCAGCGAGCGATCTGCCGCCGAGGCGACAGCGCCTGTTGCCGACGCGCGCCCGTCATGAAACATGAACCCGCCCGGGCCTCGGCTCTTCGCCCGGTACATCGCCGCATCGGCGCGATCGATCAGGGTCTTGGCGTCCACGCCGTCTTCCGGATAGACGCTGATGCCAATGCTCGCAGTAAGCTGGACCGGATGCTGGTCGATCACACTCACCGACGCCAGCGCCGCCATCACCTTCTCGGCGACGACCTCGGCATCGTCCGCATGATCCACTTCGGCC
>JAMFRW010000310.1 GCA_026224975.1 Rhodoferax sp.
CGGCCGCCTCGTCGAAGTGGCTCTGCCTTGGCCTTGGACTTGCGCCGCCACGACCGGGAGGCCGTCATGACGATCGGCCTGACCGCGCTCGTAGAGCGCTACCTCACGCAACGCCGCACCCTGGGCTTCCAACTGCGTTCGACCGCCTACAGCCTGCGCAGCCTGGCCGAGTACGTTCGACGCACCCGCCACCGCGGGCCCTTGACCCTGGAAGTCATGGCCCAGTGGGCACGTCTGGACTCACACGCCAGCGTCGATCCCCGGACCTGGGCCAGGCGGCTGAAGCACCTGCGTTCCTTCGCGCGATGGATGCAGCAGTTCGAGCCGGCCACCGAAGTCCCCGACGACACGATCTTCGGGCGGCTGCCCGAGCGACAGGCCCCGCACATCTACAGCCCTGAGGAGGTGCGCCAGTTGCTGGCCGCCGCGCGCGAACTCGGCCCCAGCGCCGGCCTGCGCGGCCTGGTCTACGAGACGCTGTTCGGCTTGATCGCCAGTTGCGGCCTGCGCCTGTCCGAGGCGCTGTCGTTGAGCATCGGCGACGTGGATCTGCGGCGTGGGCTGCTGACGATCCGGCGCACGAAGTTCGCCAAGTCGCGCCAGGTGCCGCTGCATCCGAGCACAGCCAAGGCCTTGGGGCGCTACCGCTGGACGCGGGATGTGGCCGGTGCTTCACGCGAAGACGATGCGCCGTTCTTCATCGGCACGCGGGGCCGCCTGTTCGGCAAGCAAATCGGCGTTCACCAGGTGGACAACGTCTTCGCCCAACTGCGCAGTGAACTGGGCTGGATCAACCGCGGCATGCACCATGCGCCGCGCATCCATGACCTGAGGCATACCTTCGTCGTCAGGCGGATCCTGCTG
Source organism: Rhodoferax sp. (assembly GCA_026224975.1). Lineage (GTDB taxonomy): Bacteria > Pseudomonadota > Gammaproteobacteria > Burkholderiales > Burkholderiaceae_C > LMDS01. The sequence goes on from JAMFRW010000310.1 coordinate 865, forward strand.
TGGCAGCAGCAGGGCGTCGACGTGGACGAGGCGATGCTGTCGCTGTCGACCTACGTCGGGCACGCGATGGTGACCAACACCTACTGGTACCTGCAGGCGGTGCCGGAGTTGATGGCGGCGGCCGCGCAGCGCTTCGAGTCGTGCATGCCGGAGCTCAGTCATGCCTGAGGCCCACCACCAACAGAAGGGATCTTCGCCAAGCTTCCCGGCGCTGGTGCAGCAGTTCTTCACCGAGTACCTGGTGGCGCAGCGGGCGCTGAGCCCGCGAACGGTGGCCAGCTACCGCGACGCGATGACGCTGTTCCTCGGGTACGCAACTCAGCGCCTGGGCAAGACACCGACGGCCATACAACTGATCGACATCACGGCGGAGTTGGTCCTGAAGTTCCTCGCCCACTTGGAGAGCGAGCGGCACAACTCGGTGCGCAGCCGCAACTTGCGGCTGACGGCCTTGCGGTCGTTCCTGAAGTTCGCCGGCCGACGCGACGTGACGGCGCTGCACGCCGTCGAGCGGGTAATGGCCGTGCCGATGAAGCGCTTCGAGCGGCCTATGCTGGGCCACCTGACGCGGCCGGAGATGATCGCCGTGCTGGGGCAGCCCGGCACCGAATGGACTTCGCAGCGCGACCATCTGCTGCTGAGCCTGCTCTACAACACCGGCGCGCGCGTGTCGGAGATCGTTGGGGTGCGCGTCGTCGATGTGGTGCTGGACGGTGCGGCTTGCGTCCATCTGCACGGCAAGGGCCGCAAGGATCGCTCGGTGCCGCTGTGGAAGTCGACCGCGGCAGCCATCCGCGCCTGGTTGCACGCCAACCCCGACCTGCTCGGCTCGGCGGCATTGCTGCCCAATCGATCTGGCAATCC
>JAMFRW010000311.1 GCA_026224975.1 Rhodoferax sp.
CCACCACGGTGATGGCCGCGGCCGTTTTGGCAATCACGCCCACCTTCGGCTTCTGGTACGGGGGGGGGGGGCGCTATTCGCTTTGGTCGTCGATCGGGTTGCCGATCGCGCTTGCCATCGGCGAAGAGCACTTCCGCGCGCTGCTCGCCGGTGCCAACGCGATGGACCAGCACTTTCTGGAAACGCCGGCGGCCAAGAATCTGCCGATGCTGCTCGGCCTGCTCGACGTGTGGTACCGCAACTTCCACGGCTTCACCAGCCGCAGCATGGCGCCGTACCACCAGGGCTTGAAGCGCCTGCCGGCCTATCTGCAGCAGCTCGAGATGGAGAGCAACGGCAAGCGCGTCGATCTGAACGGAGAGCCGCTGCCGTTCGCGACCAGCCCGGTCGTGTGGGGCGAGCCCGGCACGAACGGGCAGCACGCCTACTTCCAGATGCTGCACCAGGGCACCGACGTGATCCCGGTCGAGTTCATCCTCGTCAAGCACCCGACGCACGCGCTGACCGACCTGCACACCAAGCTGCTCGCCAACGGCCTCTCGCAGGCGCAGGCGCTGATGCTGGGCAAGAGCACAGAAGAAGCGCTGGCGGAGAAGCCGCCGACCGCGTCGACAGAGATCGCGCCGCTCACGCTCGCCAAGCACCGCACCTTCCCCGGCAACCGGCCGAGCACCACGCTGATGCTGGACATGCTCACGCCGCGTTCGCTCGGCGCGCTGATCGCGATGTACGAGCACCGCACTTTCGTGAGCGGCGCGGTGTGGGGCATCAACAGCTTCGACCAATGGGGCGTGGAACTCGGCAAGGCGTTGTGCGCCGATCTGCTGCCGCGCCTGGCGTCGGGTGATGTGACGGGGTTGGATGCGTCCACCGCCGGCTTGTTGCAGCGGCTGCGTTGATGGGTGCTGCTCCCGTCCCCGTCCCCGTCAACGTCGTCTTCGACTTCGGCGGCGTGCTGTTCCACTGGCAGCCGCACGAGCTGATCGGCCGCATGCTGCCTGACCACGCGCCCAACGCCGACGCCGCCCGCACGCTGACTGCCGCCTTCTTCGAAGGCTATGGCGGCGACTGGGCCGAGTTCGACCGCGGCACCGTCGAGCGCGGCCCGCTGGCCGAACGCATCGCCGCCCGCACGGGGCTGAGCGTGGCCGATGTGAACACCGTGATCGATGCCGTGCCCACCGAACTGCAGCCCATGCCCGGCACCGTCGAGTTGCTGCGCCGCCTGCACGCCCGCGGCCACGCGCTGTACTTCCTCTCCAACATGCCGGCGCCCTACGCCGACCACCTCGAAGAAACCCACGATTTCATCGGCCTCTTCCGCCAGGGCGTGTTCTCGGCCCGCATCAAGATGATCAAGCCCGACGCCGAGATTTTCGAGCACGCCGCAGAAGCCTTCGGCATCCAGCCAGCGCAAACCCTCTTCATCGACGACGTGCTGCCCAACGTCGAAGCCGCCCGCGCGGCCGGTTGGCAGGCGATTCATTTCCGCGATGCGGCGCAGTGCGAGGCGGAGTTGGTGGGGTGGGGGTTGCTATAGAGACGATCTTCGTTGCAACGCTGATCGACACCAGGCCGCTCGGGCTTCAGGAGACAAAAACATGACCGAACTTACCTTCTTCCACTCGCCCAACACCCGCTCCGCCGGCGCGCGCATCCTGCTCGAAGAGCTGGGCGCGCCCTACACCTTGCATGCGCTGAACATGAAGGCGGGTGAGCAGCGCGGGGCGGCGTATCTGGCGATCAACCCGATGGGCAAGGTGCCGGCGGTACTCCATGGCGATGCGCTGGTCACCGAGCAGGTGGCGGTGTTCCTGTACCTGGCCGATCTGTTTCCAGAGGCCGGTCTGGCGCCTTCGATCGGCGACCCGCTGCGGGGGCCGTACCTGCGCCGGATGGCGTTCTACGGTTCGTGCTTCGAGCCGGCGCTGGTCGACAAGGCCTTGAAGCGCGACCCTGCGTCGCCTTCCATGCTGCCTTATGGCGACTACGACACGACGGTCAAGACGGTCAACGACCAGCTCGCGAAAGGCCCTTACATCCTGGGCGAGAAGTTCACCGCGGCCGATGTGCTGTGGGGCACGGCGCTGCAATGGACGACGATGTTCAAGCTGGTGCCGGAGACGCCGGACATCGTGGCCTACATCCAGCGCATCACCAGCCGGCCGGCGGCGAAGCGGGTGCGGGAGATGGATGCTGCGTTGACGGCCGGGCATGAGGCGGCTGCGGCGAAGTAGGCCATCAACCCGCCGCCAGCCCCTTCATGCCGCCATACGCCGCATCCAGCGCCTGCTCGATGACGCGCTGCTTCCACTCGTCGGTGTCGGTGTAGAACGCATCGCGTGTCTGCTGCTTGATCCGGCGCTGCGTCGCTTCATCGGCCTCGGGATGCATCTCCAGCCACTGGTCACCGCGGAGTGCGGCCATCATTTCCATGATGGGCAGCGTGCCGTATTCGAGCGCGATGCTGGTGTAGGTGGCTTGCGGGCATTCTTCGTACGCGGCCATCCACATCAGGCCCTTGAGCGGGGCGGATGACGAACTGCCGTCGTAGATCGAGGTGACCTGCTCGCCCCACCAGGCGCGTGCGCGTTTCAGCGCTTCAGGGTCGTTCTGGCAGGCGAAGATGCGCTCGCCCACGCCGCTCGGGCCCAGGCCGGTGTGCAGGTCGATCCAGCCGAGTCGCGCGCATTGCGTGCCGTGCTCCTGCAGCACATGTCGCAGCGTCACGTGGCTCCAGGTGGGGTTGTGGCCGCCGTAGAACACGCCTTCGGGATGGTCGTACTGGCCGCCAGAGATCGCCTCCTGCAATGCCGGCAAGCCACGCTCGGCGACGAAGCGCGCAATCTGCGCATTCACCTCGTCCGAGGGCGGCCAGGTGGGCGGCACGATCAGCGCGGCCAACTCGTCGTAGAGCGCGTTCTTCGGCAGCGGCTGGCTGAAGTCGTGGAAGTTGCGGTTGAGGTCGACGTTCTCGTGCGTCGTGCGGCGCCACCACGAAAAGCCGTAGGGGTTGAGCGCGTGGATGTAGAGCACCGCCACCTTGGCATCGTGCGCGGCCTGCCGCCAAGCGGGATCGCCCAGCAGCGCGGTCTGCACGGCCGAGCCGCAAAAGCCCTCGACGCCATGGCAGGCGCTGCTGACGATCAGGAGCGCTTTTGCATCCTTCGCGCCAACGCGCACCACGTCCATTGCCAGCAACTCGCCGTCGCGGCCGAGCATGGGGTGACGATGCGATTGGGCATCGAGCCCCGCGGCCTCGGTGGCGGCCAGGAACTTCTCGCGCGCCTCTTTGTAGGTCTGCGAAAAGTACGACGACGGCTCAGCGACGCTCATCGCTTGGCCGCCAGCCACTTCTCGGCCATGTTGACCCAGAGCGTGGCACCGAGCGGGATCAGGTCGTCGTTGAAGTCGTAGCTGGGGTTGTGCAGCATGCACGGGCCCATGCCGTGGCCACCTTCGCGGTGGCTGCCGTCGCCGTTGCCGATCAAAAAGTAGCAGCCGGGTTTCTCTTGCAGGAAGTAGCTGAAGTCCTCGGCGCCCATGGTGGGTTCGAACTCCTGCACGTTCTCGGCGCCGACCAGATCGGTCATCACGCCGCGGGTGAATTCGGTTTCGGCCGGGTGGTTGATGGTGGGCGGATAGTTGCGCACGAACTCGAAATCGCAGGTGGCTTCGAAGGCCGCGCAGGTGTGCTCGGCGATCTCCTGCATGCGCTTTTCGATCAGCGCCAGCACTTCGAGCGTGAAGGTGCGCACCGTGCCTCGGATCTCGCAACTGTCGGGCACGACGTTGGTCGCTTCGCCGCCGTGGATCATGGTCACCGAGATCACGCCCGCATCGATCGGCCGCTTGTTGCGGCTGATGATGGTCTGGAAGCCCTGCACCATCTGGCAGGCGATGGGCACCGGGTCGACGCCGTTGTGCGGCATCGCCGCGTGCGATCCCTTGCCGCGGATGGTGATGCGGAACTCGTTGCTGCTCGCAAATGCCGGCCCGTTCTTCAGCGCGAACTGGCCCACGGCCATGCCCGGCCAGTTGTGCGCGCCGAACACGGCTTCCATCGGAAACTTCTCGAAGATGCCTTCCTTGATCATCTCGCGCGCGCCGCCGCCGCCTTCTTCGGCCGGCTGGAAGATGAGGTAGACGGTGCCGTCGTAGTTACGGTGCTTGCTCAGGTACTTGGCCGCGCCGAGCAACATGGCGGTGTGGCC
>JAMFRW010000312.1 GCA_026224975.1 Rhodoferax sp.
AGGGTGCGGATCAAGGTCGACTTGCCCGAGCCCGAAGGCCCGCACACGACCACCACCTCGCCCTTGGCGATGTGCTCGGTCACGTCCACCAGCGCGTGGTAGGCGCCATACCATTTGTTGACCTTGTCGAAGCGGATCATGTGGGCGCCTTGAGGGATTGCAGGGTGGTGACCGCAGCCTTGGGCCGCACCAGCGCGGCGCGCCGCGCCAACCGCTGTTCGAGCCAGTAGGCGAAGCGCGAGAGGCCGAAGCAGAGCACGAAGTAGGTGAGCGCCAGCAACCCGTAGACCTCGGGTGCGCGGGTGAACACCTGGGTGTTGATCTGGGCTGCGATGAAGGAGACTTCGGTCAGGCCGATGATGTAACCCAGCGAAGTTTCCTTGATGGTCGCGACGAACTGGTTGACCAGCGAGGGCAGCATGTGGCGCAGCGCCTGCGGCAGGATCACCAACTGCATCGTGCGCCAGTAGCCCAGGCCGAGCGAGCGCGCGCATTCGAACTGCCCGCGCGGAATGCCGAGGATGCCGGCGCGCACGATCTCGGCGAGGTAGACGCCATCGAACAGCACGAGCGCGATCAGCATGGTGCTGAACTGCTCGGTCTTGTGGCCGGTGACGCTGGGCAGGAAGAAGTAGGCCCAGAAGATCACCATCAGCAAGGGAATGCCGCGTACCACGTACACGAGGGCGGTGACTGGCCAGCGGATGGCACGGAACGGGCTCACGCGCGCCAGGCCCAGCACCACGCCGAGCGGCAAGGCCAGCACCAGCGCGAGCGCCGCCAGCAGCACGGTCAGCGCCAGGCCGCCGAGCGGGCCTTTGGGGTACTGGCCGACCAGGAAGTAGAGCCAGTAGGTGTCGATGAGCTCGGTCATGGCTGGTCTATATGCAGGTTGTTCACACCGTGCGCGTCGGGTAGCGGTGGTGGTACCAAGCTGCCAGGCCGGTGATGGCGAGCGAGACCGTGAGGTAGGCGGCAGTGGCGAAGGCAAATGCTTCGGCGCTGCGGAAGGTGGCCGACTCGACCTTGGCCGCCTGGTACATCAGCTCGGCCACGCCGATGACGGTCGCGATGCTGGTGTCCTTCCAGAGGTTGAGCGTCTGCGAGATCAGCGGCGGGATGGTGACACGCAGCGCCTGCGGCAGGATCACCCGGCGCATCGAAGCCAGAAAGCCGAAGCCGAGCGCACGTGCCGCCTCGAACTGCACGGTGGGAATGGCGCGGATGCCGCTGCGGATGTCTTCGGCCATGTAGGCGGCGGTGTAGAGCGTGAGCGCCACCACCGCGCTCACCACCTCCACGTTGCCGGCGTACAGCCATTGCTTGAGCCGTTCAGGCAACAGCTCGGGCGCGCCGAAGTACCAGAACAGCAGGTGCGCCAGCAGCGGCACGTTGCGAATGGCCTCGACATACACGGAACCGAGCGCCCGCAGCGCGGCCACCGGCGCCAGGCGCAGCAGTGCGACGACGATCGCCAGCGGCACGGCCAGCACCCAGGTGATCGCCGCGATCTGCAGCGAGAGCTGCAGGCCGCGGATGAGCCAGTCGTGGTACTGCCCGCTCAGGATCAGGGCCGGATCGAACACTCAGATGCTGTCGCTGTCGATCTTGAAGCTGCGCTTGTCGAACTGCAGCTTGGTGGCCGGGCCATACCACTTGACGAAGAGCTTGTTCGCGTCGCCCGAGGTTTCGAGCTCACGCAACACGCCATCGACCAGGGTCTTCAGGCCCTTCTCGCCCTTCTTGAGGCCGAGCGCGAGCGGCTCGACGCTGATGCTGGTCGGCAGGATCGCGTAGTCCTTCTTCGCGGCGCCGAGCTTGGCGTAGTCGTTGACCAGCGAAGCCTCGTCGTTGACGTAACCCACGCCCTTGCCCTGCTGCAGCGCGAGGAAGGCCTGCTGCGTTGTCTCGAAGGTGACGACGTCCACATTCGGCACTGCCTTGCGGATGTTGGGCTCCTGCGTGCCGCCTTTGACGGTCAGCACTTTCTTGCCGGCGAGGTCGGGCAGGTCCTTGATGCCGCTGGCCGTCTTCACCAGCACCTTCTGGCCGGTCACGAAGGTGGTCAGCGAGAAGTCGATCTGCGCCTCCCGCTCCTTGTTGTGCGTGAGCGATGCGGCCAGGATGTCGACGCGGCCCTGCTGCAGCTCGGGGATGCGCGCTGCCACGGCCAGCTGCTTGAACACCGGCTTGACGCCGATCTTCTTGGCGATGGCCGTGGCGATGTCGACCTCGTAACCCACGATGTCGCGCGTCTTCGGGTCGACGAAGCTGTTGGGCTCGTCGGTGCCGAGCACCCCGAAGACGATCTCGCCCTTCTTCTTGATGTCGTCGAGCTGATCGGCACGCGCGGCCGTGGCGAGCAGGGAGGCCGCAACGGTTGCGGCAAGCAGGAAATGGGAAGGCAGACGCATCGAGATGAAACTCCATGAAAAAAGGTCGCCGGAGGTTAGCCATGGGCCGCGGCCGCGCCAACGAAGGCTTGCGCATATCGATGTCTTGAATTCATGCATCACATGACAGCTGATCGCATACGCATCCTCGACATGCTTCGTGGGGA
>JAMFRW010000041.1 GCA_026224975.1 Rhodoferax sp.
ATCCGCGAGGCGCTGCACGATGTGACGCTCACGCTCATCGGCACCATCGTGCTGGTGGTGCTGGTGATCTTTCTCTTCCTGCGGCGTTTCGTGGCGACCATCATCCCGACGCTCTCGCTGCCCGTCTCGCTCATCGGCGCGATCTCGCTGCTCTGGGCCTTCGGCTACAGCCTGGACAACATCTCACTCCTGGGCCTCACGCTGGCCGTGGGGCTGGTGGTGGACGACGCCATCGTGATGCTGGAGAACATCATCCGCCACGTCGAAGAAGGCGTGGCGCCGTTCCAGGCGGCGCTGCTGGGCTCGCGCGAAGTGGGCTTCACGATTCTCTCGATCTCGAGTTCGCTGATCGCGGTGCTGATCCCGATCTTCTTCATGCCGGGTGTGATCGGCCTGCTGTTCCATGAGTTCGCAGTGATCGTGAGCCTGGCCATCGTGGTCTCGGCCTTCGTCTCGCTCACGCTGGTGCCGATGCTCGCGAGCCGCTTTCTCAGCGACGAGCAGCACAAGAAGCCGCCCGGCATGCTGGTGCGCTCGTTCGAGCGCGGCTTCGATGCGGTGCTGGGCGCCTATTCACGCTCGCTCGACGTGGCGCTGCGCCACCGTTTTGCGGTGTTGATGGCGGCGCTGCTGACCTTCGTGGCGACGGGCTGGCTGGTAGCGGTCACGCCCAAGGGATTTTTCCCCGAAGAAGACATCGGCCAGATCAGCGCCTCGACCGAAGCCGCCGAAGACACCTCGTTCGACGCGATGGTCGCGCTGCAGGATCGCGCGGCGGCGGTGGTGCGCAGCGACCCGAATGTGCTCACGGTGGCCTCGTTCAACGGCGGGGGCAACAACTCGCTCAACACCGGCCGCATGTTCATCAACCTCAAGCCTCGCGCCGACCGCGTGGCGATGAAGCAGGTGGTCGAAGGCTTGCGTCGCAAGTTGCGCGAGGTGCCGGGCATCGCCGTGTACCTGCGGCCGATCCAGAACCTGCAGCTCGGCGGACGCCAGAGCAAGGCGCAGTACCAGTACATCCTGCAGAGCGTCAAGGCCGATGAGATCAACGATTGGGCGCAGAAGCTGCAGGACAAGCTGCGCGCCGACCCGATGTTCCGTGACGTGACGAGCGACTCGCAACTGCGCGGCCTGCAAGCCTCCTTGAAGATCGACCGCGACCGTGCCAACACGCTGGGTGTCTCCATCAACTCGGTGCGCAGCGCGCTCTACAGCGCCTTCGGTGAACGCCAGGTGTCGACCATCTACACCAGCGCCGACAGCTACCAGGTCATCATGGAAGTGGCGCCCGAAGCCAAGCGCGACGAAAGCGCTTTCACCAACATCTACATGCGAGGCAGCACCGGGGCGCTCGTGCCCTTGTCGAGCTTCGCGACGGTGGAGCGCACGATCGGGCCGACCTCGGTCAACCACGCCGGGCAGTTGCAGGCGGTCACGGTCTCGTTCAACCTCGCGCCCGGCGCGCCGCTGGGCGATGCCACCGCCAGGGTCGATTCCTATCGGGAAGAGATCGACATGCCGTCATCCATCATCACGACCTACGGCGGCGATGCGGCGGTCTTCAAGAGCTCGCAAGGCAGCCAGGCGGTACTGGTGATCGCGGCGCTGCTGGTGATCTACGTGCTGCTGGGCGTGCTGTACGAAAGCTACATCCACCCGCTGACCAT
>JAMFRW010000042.1 GCA_026224975.1 Rhodoferax sp.
AGGGGCGCGGGCGATGGCGCTCTTCGGCGACTCGATCACCACCGACCACATCTCCCCGGCGGGCTCGATCAAGGCCTCGTCACCGGCCGGCATCTGGCTGGAAGCTCACGGCGTGAGCCAGGCCGACTTCAACTCCTACGGCTCGCGCCGTGGCAACCATGATGTGATGATGCGCGGCACCTTTGCCAACGTGCGCATCAAGAACCTGATGATCCCGCCGGACGAAAGCGGCTCGCGCGAAGAAGGCGGCGTCACGCTCTTCCAGCCCGGCGGGCAGAAGATGTTCATCTACGACGCCGCGATGAAGTACATCGCCGAAGGCACGCCCACCGTCATCTTCGCTGGCGAGGAATACGGCACCGGGTCGAGCCGCGACTGGGCGGCCAAGGGCTCGCAACTGCTGGGCGTCAAGGCCGTGATCGCCCGCAGCTTCGAGCGCATCCACCGCAGCAACCTCGTGGGCATGGGCGTGCTGCCGCTGCAGTTCAAGGGCAGCGATTCGTGGGAATCGCTCGGTATTCAGGGCGATGAACTCTTCGACATCGAACTCGCCGACAAGGTGGCCCCGCAGCAAGATGCCATGCTGGTGATCACCACGGCCGATGGCGCCAAGAAGCGTGTGCCGCTGGTGCTGCGCATCGACACCGCCATCGAGGTCGATTACTACCAGCACGGCGGCATCCTGCCCTTCGTGCTGCGGCAGTTGCTGGCGGCTTGAGCTTCGTCGCCCATTGGAGCCGTTCAAGAACCTGATCAACGCAGGCACCGTTCGCGCCATCGGCCAGCACCTGCGCAAGGTCTGGCCGGCGTTCGAGCGCAAGCGTTTCGAAGCGCTGGCGCTCGATGGCCTGGAGGCGCTGGAATTCAAGGCGCGTGCGCGCCATTTGAGCGCCGCACTCGAAGCGACACTGCCGGACGACTTCGACCGCGCCGCCGACCTGCTGGAGCGCGCGCTGGCACCGCCGGCGACTGTCGAAGGCATCTCCGGCTCGCGCGATCTCGATGCCGGCCTGAGCGGCTGGGCGGTGTGGCCGCTGGGCGAATACGTGGCCAAGCGCGGGCTCGATTCACCCCAACGTGCCTTGAAAACGCTGCACGCGCTGACCCAGCGCTTCACCGCCGAATGGCCCATCCGCGCCTTCATCGAGCAGCACCCGGAGCTGACCTTCGCCGTGCTGCGCGAATGGGCCAGCGACCCCAGCGAGCATGTGCGCCGCCTGGTGAGCGAAGGCAGCCGGCCGCGCCTGCCCTGGGGCTTGCAACTCAAAGGTCTCATCAAAGATCCTGCGCCCACCTTGCCGCTGCTCCTGCTGCTGCAGGACGACCCGAGCGACTACGTGCGGCGCAGCGTGGCCAACCACCTCAACGACATCGCCAAGGACCACCCTGGTCTCGTCGCCGATTGGCTGGAGCAGCACCTGCCCGATGCGCCGGCCGCGCGCCGTGCGCTGCTCAAGCATGCGAGCCGTACGCTGATCAAGAAGGGCGATGCGCGCATCCTCGCGGCCTGGGGGCTGGGCGCCAAACTTCGCGGCTCGGCCACGCTCTCGCTCTCACCACTCAAGGTGGTGGTTGGCGAGAGCCTGCAACTTTCGGCCGTGATCAGTTCGACCGCCGCCAAGCCGCAAAAGCTGGTGATCGACTACGCAGTGCACCACGTCAAGGCGAGCGGTGCGACCTCGGCCAAGGTGTTCAAGGGCTGGTCGTTCGAACTCGGCCCGCGCGAGGAGCGGCACCTGGCCAAGTCGCATTCGATGAAGCTGATCACCACGCGGCGATACCACGCCGGGCGGCATGCTGTGGACTTGCGCGTCAATGGCGAGATTCTGGCGACGGCGGAATTCGAATTGAGTTTGTAGCGGGCTGGCTCAGCTTGCCCACTCGGCGGCATTGAAGCCGACCGTCAGCCGCCCATCGCCCCAATCGACCACCGGCCGCTTGATGACGCTGGCCTGCGCCAGCATCAGGCGCTTGGCGCCGGCCGCATCGGTGACGCCTACGCGCATGGCTTCGGGCAGCTTGCGCCAGGTCGTGCCTTGCCGGTTGACGAGCCGCTCCCAGCCGAGTTGCACCATCCAGCCATCGAGCAGATCGGCAGGGACGCCCTGCTTCTTGTAGTCGTGAAAAGTGTAGGCCGTGTCGTGCTCGGCCAGCCAGGCGCGGGCCTTCTTGACGGTGTCGCAGTTGGGGATGCCGTACAGCGTGATACTCATCGAATCGACTCTGGTGTGTGGTGGTGTGAAGAGGTGAAGGGTCGTCAGCGGTGCCTGCTCGGCCCGTCGCAGGCCGGGTCGGTGCCCATGCCCGCTTCGGTGACCGCGCCTCCGTCGCCGACCGAGACCTGAAACCACACGCAATCACCACGGAAGAAGCGGTAGTTCCACACCTGGAGGTGCTGGCGCGGCACGCCAAACACGTGGATGGGATGCCCGAGGCGCATCAGCACTTCTTCGCGCGGCATGCCGGGCACGATGTCGGAGAAGTTGGCTTCGTCCAGCACCTGCTGCGATTGCAGCAGGCGGCCGGATGCATCGAAGTCCATCATCAAGGTTTGCCGGTAGCCGCCGGGGAATTCGAGCCGGCGTCCGCCATCGGCGAGCGCGTATTCGCCCACCGGGCCGCCGAAGGAGCGGCGCGCCTGGTCGATCGAGGTGCCGGGCGGCAGCGAGCCGGGCAGGACCACCGCGCAGCCGGCGAGCGCGGTCATCGCCACGGCTGCCGCAGCCAGCGCGCCGGCAACGAGGCGCTTGCGCAAGATTTTGTTCATGGGTTTGTCTCCATCTGGCTTGTCGACAGCATTCTGACGCGGACCGGGCGGCGAGGCTCGACGCGTGCGAGATCGGCACGATTGCAGCGCGGGCTTGCAGCGCGGTTGTGGAACGCTTGCTGCACGGCTTGCACCAACGCGTCAGCCATCCACGTGTACGCGCTGCCTAGAATGATTCATCCCGTCGATCGCACACTCCGCGCAGCCCCATGACACAGCCCTTGCCCTTCGTCGAGACACTCGCGCACGGCATCCACGTGATCGACACCGGCTTTCACCGGCCGAGGTTCGACGCGGCGTTCATGATCGTCGAGAACGGCCGCGGCGCCTTCGTCGACACGGGCACCAACCACGCGGTGCCGCGCCTGCTGGCGGCGGTGGACGCGGCCGGCCTCACGCCTGAGGCCATCGACTTCGTCATCGCCACCCACGTGCACCTCGATCACGCCGGCGGCGCGGGTTTGCTGATGAAGCATCTGCCCACGTCGAAGCTCGTGGTGCACCCGCGCGGCGCACGCCACATGATCGACCCGACGGCCCTGCTGGCCGGTGCACGCGCGGTGTACGGCGACGAGGAAATGGCGCGCTCCTACGGTGATGTGGTCGGCGTGCCGGCCGGGCGCGTGATGCAAACGACCGATGGCATGGTGATCGAACTGGCCGGCCGGCCGCTGGCCTTCATCGACACGCCCGGCCATGCGCGCCACCACCATTGCATATGGGACGAGCGCAGCCGCAGCTTCTTCACCGGCGACACCTTCGGCCTGTCGTACCGCGAGTTCGACACCGCCCGCGGCGCTTGGATCACACCGACGACCACGCCTGTGCAGTTCGAACCCGGGCCGCTGCGCGCTTCGGTCGAGCGCATGCTGGCGTACCAGCCCGAGGCGATGAACCTGACTCACTACGGCCGCGTCGGCGATGTGCAGCGGCTCGGTGAATTGTTCCTGGCCCAGCTCGACGAGATGGTCGCGCTGGCGGCTTTGGTCGCGGCCACGCAGAGCACCCGCCGCGTGCGGCACGAGGCGCTGGAAACCGGCCTGAAGGCGATCGCGCTGCGCAGCCGGCGCGCGCATGGCTGCACGCTGAGCGACGACCGCATCACCGAACTGCTTGCGCTCGACTTCGAACTCAATGCCCAGGGCCTGGCCATCTGGCTGGACCGCAAACCCCATCTGGAACGATCATGAACAAGGTTCAATTTCACTTCGAAGGCCAGGTGGCGATCGTCACCGGCGCATCCCAAGGCATAGGTGCGGCCTGCACCGAGCGACTGGCGCAAGACGGCGCGGCGGTGGCGCTGTGGGATGTCGACGATGCCCGCGGTGAGGCGCTGGCGCAAAGCCTCGTCGAACGCGGGCATCGCGCCGTCTACGCGCATTGCAACGTGGCCGATTCGGCGCAGGTGAACGCTGCGCTGGCAACCACGCTGGCCGCCTTCGGCCGCGTCGACCTGCTCGTCAACAACGCCGGCATCTTCAAGGCGGCGCCCTTTCTCGAGATCACCGAAGCCGATTGGGATGCGGTGATCGACATCAACCTCAAGGGCGCGTTTCTCGTCGGCCAGGCGGTGGCGCGCGAGATGGTCAAGGGAGGCGGCGGAGCGATCGTCAACATGAGCTCGGTCAACGGCGTGATGGCGATCCCGAGCATCGCCAGCTACAACGCCAGCAAGGGCGGCGTGAACCAGCTCACCCGCGTGATGGCTCTCTCGCTTGCCGATCACAACATCCGCGTCAACGCCGTCGCCCCCGGCACCATCGCGACAGAACTCGCCAAGAACGCGGTGCTCGGCAGCGAAGAAGCCAGACAACGCATCATGAGCCGCACCCCCCTGCGCCGCCTCGGCGAACCCGGCGAAATCGCCGACGTGTGCGCGTATCTGCTGAGCAGCGCGGCGAGTTATGTCACCGGGGAGATCGTGTATGCGGATGGGGGACGGTTGACGCTGAATTACACCGTATGAATTGACCCCCGAAGCGCCTTCGGCCGCCTTGCAGGCCGCGCCGGGCCAGAGGTGCAGCCCTTCGGCAGGCACAAACGACATGCCGTTTGTGTCCGGCCTCAGCCCCTCAAGGGGCGACGCTGGCGGACCGGCAAACCGGGTCCGCGGCGTCCGCTTGGTCTCATCTTCAAGCCTGTTACGCCGCCACCACCCGCGGCGCGAGCCGCGCCTCGCGAATCGGCAGGTTGATCAGTGCGGCGCCGACGGCGAGCACGATGTCGGCGTACCACATCCAGTCATAGCTGCCGGTCCACTCGAAGGACTTGCCGCCGAAGTAGGCGCCGAGGAAGCCGCCGATCTGGTGGGCGAGCATGACGATGCCGAAGATCGTGGCCATGTGCGCGGTGCCGAAGAACTTGGCGACGAGACCGGCGGTGGGCGGCACGGTCGAGAGGTACGAGACGCCGATCACCGCGGCGAAGACCAGCACCACCGTCTGCGTCTTGGGTGCGAAGAGGAAGGCGAGGATCGCCACCGCGCGCACGGCGTAGACCAGCGACAGCAGCGACTTCATGCGCCAGCGGCCCACGGCCCAGCCCATGCCGAAACTGCCGACGATGTTGAAGAGGCCGATCATGCCGAGCGCCCAGGCGGCCACGGCCACCGGCAAGCCGCAGGCCGCGACCACGCCGGGCAAGTGGACAGCGATGAACGCCACGTGGAAGCCGCAGACGAAAAATCCCGCGGCCAGCAACTGAAAGCTCCTGTCGGCGATCGCGCGCTTGACGGCCTGGCCGGTGGTCTCTGTCTTCACCGGCACGCCGACCTTGGCCACGCCGGCAGCCGCTTGTTGCGAATTGCCGCGCAGCACCCAGGCCGCAGGCAGCGCGAGCAAGGTCAGCACCGCGAGGCTTTGCAGCGAGACGACCCAGCCGGCTGCGGCGGTGATGCCGGCCGCGATCGGCGCGAAGACGAATTGCCCGA
The DNA here is from genome assembly GCA_026224975.1 of Rhodoferax sp. Taxonomy (GTDB): domain Bacteria; phylum Pseudomonadota; class Gammaproteobacteria; order Burkholderiales; family Burkholderiaceae_C; genus LMDS01. The sequence goes on from JAMFRW010000042.1 coordinate 5,697, forward strand.
ACGAGCCGCCGGCGTTGACGATGCCAGTCGCCATGCCGCGCTTCTCGGGCGGGATGAGGCGCGCGGTCGCGGCCATCAGCACCGACGGCCCGGCCAGGCCCGCGCCGCCGGCTGCCAGCACGCCGATGGCGAAGATGAGCCCGAGCGTGGTCGTCATGAAGGGCGTGAGCGCGGTGCCCAAGGCCACCATCAGCACGCCGGTGACGAGCACTCGGCCGGCGCCGTATTTGTCGGAGACCATGCCGGCGAACGGCTGCGTCAAGCCCCACCAGAGCTGGCCGAAGGCGAAGGCCAGGCTGATGCTCGCAAAGCCGAGGCCGGTCGAGGTGTTGAGCATGCCGAGGAAGAGACCCATCGACTGCCGCGCCCCCATGGTCACGGCGAAGGTGCCGCCCGCAGCGAGCAGCACGAGGCCGACGGCGATCTTGGGGTTGGCGAGGGGCGACGTTTTGGCAGATGGGTCGGCGGGTTGGGGCATGGTCGGTTCTCCGGATGGCTCGTGGGGATCACTGCTCGGCCGCTCTTGGGCCGGCCTGTCATGGTTCATGGTGACTGCTGAGGTGCTGAGGGCCGGAGTCAATCGTCTAGTGAGGCGATCGGTCCGCGTGTCGGCGTCTTCATCGGCTCTCTTACGCGGCGGTCGAGTCTTCCGAGCCCTCGCCGTCTTCGAGCAGCGCCAGGCATTCGTCCAGCATTTCGTGCAGCTTGGCCGCGCGCGTTTCGCCGAGTTGCGCGTTGAGTGCGAGCTGCGCCTGCTTCCACAGGCGCTGCATCTCGCTGCGCTTGGCGAGGCCGGCTTCGGTGGCGCGCACCAGGCGGCTGCGGCCATCGGCGCCGGGCTCGATGACCAGCAGGCCGAGCGCCACCAGCGGCTGCAGGTTGCGCGTGAGCGTGGAGGCGTCGAGCACCATGCGCGCGGCCAGATCGGAAGGGCGGATCGGGCCCAGCAGCACCACATGCGACAGCAGCGTGTACTGCGTGTTCTTGAGGCCGGCCGCGCCGACGATGGCATCGTAGTGCGCGGTGACGCGGCGGTTGAGCTGGCGCAGCTTCATGTTCGTGCAGCCGCGTGGCACGCTCTTCGACATGGCGTTCGACACGGGTTTGGAAGAGACAGTGGCGCTTGTCATGACGATGATTGTAGCTACAATTGTTGTATCTGCAACCTTAACCACGCCAGGAACCGCCGATGAACCCCGCCGCCGCCCCTTCTTCGATCACCATCCCCGAACAACTCAGCCGCGAAACCGCCGCGCAAACCCTGGCCGCCTGGCAGGCGCTCGATGCCGAAGTCCGCTCGCGCATGCACACGCCCGGCGTGGCGCGCATGGACCAGATCGCCGGCCTGAGCGGCATGCAGGTCTTCGATGCGATGTTCGCCGGCACCATTCCCTACCCGCCGATCGCGCAGACGCTCAACTTCACCGTCTCGCAAGTCGCCTTCGGCCGGGCCGAGTTCCTGGGCAAGCCGGTCTTCGCGCACTACAACCCGCTGGGCTCGGTGCACGGCGGCTGGATCGCGACGATGCTCGATTCGGCGGTCGGCTGCGCGGTGCACACCACGCTCGCGCCCAACAAGAACTACACGACGCTGGAACTCAAGGTCAACTACACCAAGGCCGTCACCGACCGCATCGGCATGGTCTGCGCCATCGGCCAGGTGATCCACGTCGGCGGGCGCGTGGCCACGGCCGAAGGCAAGCTGGTCGGGCCCGATGGCACGCTGTACGCGCATGCGACGACCACCTGCCTGATCTTCGATCCGCTGCCTGCACGTTGAGCCAAGCCGAGCTGCCTTCGCTCCATATCGTCAGCAGATGTCATCGGGCTTGCGGTGCCGCAGGGGACGGCGCAGACTCCCGGCAGAACCACGATGGGAGACAGGCATGCTCGGAAACGCGATCTCGGTGACGGCGACGATGCTCACACTGGCGCTGGCCCATGGTGGTGCCATGGCGCAAACCGGTGTGCAGCGCATCGGCTGGCTGCAGGGATGCTGGGCGACGGTCGGCAACGATGGCGTCGTCGAAGAGCAATGGATGGCGCCGCGCGGCAAGGCGATGATCGGCAGCAGCCGCACGGCGGCCAAGGACGAGTTGCTGGGCTACGAGTTCGTGATCGTGCGCGAACAGGGCGATCAGCTCGCCTACGAAGTGCGGCCGTCGGGCAAGGCGCCGGTGGTTTTCGTCTCGAGCACGCTCACCGACAGCAGCGTGGTCTTCGAGAACCCGAAGAACGAATTCCCGCAGCGTGTGGGCTACCAGCGCAACGGGCAGAACGCGGTGCTGGCGTGGATCGAGGGCACGCGCAAAGGGGCTTCACAGCGCGTGGAGTTTCCGTATCGACAGGTGGTGTGCGCCGGCGGCTGAACGCCTGCGCGCCGCCGGCCACGCGGAAGCTCAATCCGCCAGCCGGCCCTGCTTGAGCCGCAACACGCGGTCACAGCGCGCGGCCAGCGTCTCGTCGTGCGTGACCAGCACGAAGGCCATGCCTTGCTGGCGTGTCAAGCCCAGCATCAGCGCGAACACGCCGTCGGCGGTTTCACGGTCGAGGTTGCCGGTGGGCTCGTCGGCCAGCACACAGCCGGGCCGGCCGGCCAAGGCACGCGCGATCGCAACCCGCTGGCGCTCGCCGCCCGAGAGCTGTGACGGCCGGTGCTGCACCCGGTCGGCCAGGCCGACCTGCGCGAGCACCGCCGAAGCCTGCGCGCGTGCTTCGGGCTTGGCCTGGCGCCGGATGCGCAGCGGCATCGCGACGTTGTCGAGCGCGGTGAACTCCGGCAGCAGGTGGTGAAATTGGTAGATGAAGCCGAGGTGGCGGTTACGCCATTCGCCTTGTTCGGCCTGGTTCATCTGCGCGAAATCACGGCCCTGCAGTTGCACGCTGCCCTGGCTCGGCGCTTCCAGCCCGCCCATCAGGTGCAGCAGCGTGCTCTTGCCGGAGCCGGAGGCGCCGACGATGGCAATGGTTTCGCCGGCATGCACGTCAAGGTCGACGCCTTGCAGCACATGCACATCGAGCTTGTCGTCGCCCGAGCCCTCGGTGAAGCGCTTGTGCAGGCCGCGCGCGCGGATCACAGGCTCATTCATAGCGCAGTGCCTCGGCCGGCTGGATGCGGCTTGCGCGCCAGCTCGGGTAGAGCGTGGCCACGAACGAGAGCGCGAGCGAGATCGCCACGATGGGCACGATGTCGCCCCGCTGCGGGTCGCTCGGCATGTGGTCGATGAGGTAAACGCTCGCCGGCAGGAAGCTGATGCTCAGCAGGTGCTCGATGCCCGAGACGAGCACACCCACGTTGTAGGCAATCAAGAGGCCCAGCACGACGCCGGCCAGCGTGCCGATGATCCCGGAGAGCGCGCCCTGCACCATGAAGATGCCCATCACCGAACGCGGGCTCGCGCCGAGTGTGCGCAGGATGGCGATGTCGGCGCGCTTGTCCGTCACCGTCATCACCAGTGTGGAGACGAGATTGAAGGCGGCCACGGCAACGATCAGCGTGAGGATGATGAACATCAGCCGCTTCTCCAGCATCACCGCCTGATACCAGTTGCGGTTGGTCTGCGTCCAGTCGCGCACCGTCACGGCCGGCCCCATGTCCTGCTGCAACTGGAAGCCGACCGAAGGCGCATCGCGCTGGTTCTTGAGCCGCAATTGCACGCCGGTCGGGCCTTCGGTGCGGAAGAGCTTGGCGGCGTCGTCCAAGTCGATCAACACCAGCGTGCTGTCGTATTCGTAGTGGCCCGAATCGAAGGTACCCACCACCGTGAGCTGCTTGAGCCGCGGCACCACGCCAGCCGGTGTGACCTGCCCACCGGGCGCGACGATGGTGATCTTGTCGCCCTCGCGTACCGCAAGCTGGCGCGCGAGCTCGATGCCGAGCACGATGCCCCAGCCGCCCGGCGTGAGCTTGGCGAGCACGGTGTCCTTGAGACGTGCAGCCACGTCGGTCACGGTGGCTTCGTCGTTGGGCGAGATGCCGCGCACCACCGCGCCATGCATGTCGTCGCCACGCGCGATCAGCGCCTGCTGCGCGATGAAGGGCGCGGCGCCGATCACCTCGGGGTTCTTGCGCGCCTCGGCGATCGTGGCTTTCCAGTCGGGCAACGCCTGGCCACGGGAATCGATGATCTCGATGTGCGAGATGATGGAAAGCATCCGGTCCAGCACTTCCTTCTGGAAGCCGTTCATCACCGAGAGCACGATGATCAACGCGGCCACGCCGAGCGAGATGCCCAGCATCGACACGCCGGAGATGAAAGAGATGAAGCCGTTGCGCCGCCCCGCGCGACCGGCCCGGGTGTAGCGCCAGCCGATTTGCAGTTCGTAGGGCCAGTTCATGGGGACGGGATGCTACAGGACGACTACCAGCGCAACGCGCAGGGTCACCGCCCCGGATAATCCCCGCGCTATGCACCTGATGATCCCGTTCGCCTCGGGCCTTTCCGAGGCCGCCAGCCATGTTCTGCGTGATCTTGCGTTGCCCAATCTCTCGAAGCTGCTCGCCCGCCTGACGCCTGCCGCGCAAGATGCAGCCGCTCTGGCGGCAGATATGGCCGGTGACGAATACAGCTTCTCGACACCGCAAGAGCGCGCCCTCGCGTCGGCCTGGGGCTGGCCGGGAGCAGATGGCGCCTTGCCCTTCGCCGCGCAAGCCGCCGCAGCCGATGGCGTGGCCGTCGGCGATCTGGCCTGGGGGATGATCACGCCGGCACATTGGCATGTGGGGCGTGATCATGTGTCGCTCGTCGACCCCGCGGCGCTCGACCTGCAGGCCGATGAATCACGCGCGCTCTTCGAGGCGGTGCGCGAACTGTTCGAAAGCGAAGGCTTCACGCTCGCCTGGGGCGCGCCGACGCGCTGGTACGGCGCACATGAGAGCCTGGTCGACCTGCCTTGCGCGTCGCTCGACCGGGTGATCGGCCGCAACGTCGACCTGTGGATCCGCCACGGGCCTACGGCGCCCTCGCAAACCCGGTTGATCCGTCGGCTGCAGAGCGAGGTGCAGTTGCTGCTGTACCCGCACGCCATCAATGATGCGCGGGAAGCGCGCGGCGCAACGACAGTCAACTCGTTTTGGCTGAGCGGCTGCGGACGGTATCAAGCGGACGACCCGAGCGCGGTCACGGTGGACGACACATTGCGCGCGCCCTTGCTCGCCGAAGACTGGGCCGCTTGGGCCGAAGCGTGGCGCGCGCTCGATGCCGGCGTCATCTCGCAACTGCTTGCGCGATCCGTCGCGGGCGAGAGCGTGGCCCTCACGCTCTGCGGCGAACGCCGCGCGCAACGCTTCGAGACCGCGCCGCAAACCCTCTGGCAGCGCATGAGCAGCAAGTGGAACGCGCCCGAAGCGCACCTGCTGCTGGAGACCTTGTGATGCCGCCGGTCGACACCATCCACATCACCCTGCGCGACGCGCCGCCGCGCGCGGTGTGGGCGCTCGAACAGGCCGGGGTGCACCCGCTGCTGGCGCGGCTCTTCGCCGGCCGCGGCGTGCGCGCGATGGAAGAACTCGACGACGGCCTGGCGCGCCTGCTGCCGCCCGCCGACCTGCTGGGCGCGCAAGCCGCGGCGCGCTTTCTGGCCGATGCGATCGCCGCTGGAAAGCGCCTCTGCGTCGTCGCCGATTACGACTGCGATGGCGCCACCGCATGTGCCGTGGCGCTGCGCGGCTTGCGGCTGCTGGGCGCCACGCCCGAGACGCTGGACTACGTGGTGCCGGACCGTGCCGTACACGGCTACGGGCTTACGCCGGCCATCGTCGACCTGGCGATGACGAAGCGGCCGGATGTGATCGTCACGGTGGACAACGGCATCGCCAGCCTGGAGGGCGTGGCCCATGCACGCGCGCTGGGCCTGGCGGTGCTGGTGACCGACCACCACCTGCCGGCACTCGTGGGCGATGTGGTCGTGCTGCCCGACGCCAACGTGATCGTCAACCCGAACCAGCCGGCCTGCGGCTTTGCCAGCAAGAACCTTGCGGGTGTGGGTGTGATGTTTTATGTGCTGCTCGCCTTGCGGGCCGAGCTGCGCGCGCGCGGCGCTTATGCGAACGTGCCACAGCCGCGGCTCGACACCTTGCTCGATCTGGTGGCGCTCGGCACCGTTGCCGATGTGGTCAAGCTCGACCCCAACAACCGCCGGCTGGTGGCGCAAGGGCTCAAGCGCATCCGCGCCGGGCAGATGCAGCCGGGCGTGGCCGCGCTGTTCGCGGTCGCGGGCCGGGATGCGCGGCGCGCCAGCGGCTTCGACTTCGGCTTTGCGCTCGGGCCCCGCATCAACGCGGCCGGAAGGCTTTCGGACATGACACTTGGCATCGAATGCCTGCTGACCGACGACGTGGCCCAGGCCGGCGAACTCGCCAAGCTGCTCGACACCATCAACCGCGAACGGCGTGATGTGGAAGCCGGCATGCGCGAGCAGGCTGAGGCTCAGCTCGAAGTCCTGCTGCTGCGCGACGATGGCGTGATGCAGACATCACCACCCGCTCTCGCGATCTTCGACGCCGACTTTCACGAAGGCGTGGTCGGCATCGTCGCCTCGCGCCTCAAAGACCGCGTGCACCGGCCGACCTTCGTGTTCGCGCGCGGCAAGGATGGCGCGCTCAAGGGCTCGGGCCGGTCGATCCCCGGCTTTCACCTGCGCGACGCGCTCGACCTGCTGAGCAAGCGTTACCCCGGCGTGCTGGTGCGCTTCGGCGGGCATGCGATGGCGGCGGGCTGCACGATTGCAGAATCGCACTTTGCCGACTTCGACGCCGGCTTTCAGCAGATCGCCCGCGAGTGGCTCGATGCCGCCACGCTCTCGCGCACGCTGCTGACCGACGGGCCGCTGGCCACCGAATACTTCAACGCCGAGACCGTGCGTTCGCTCGACGCGCAGGTCTGGGGCCAGGCGTTCGAGGCGCCGGTGTTCAGCGACGAGGTGCAGGTGATCTCGCAGCGGCTGGTCGGCGAGAAGCATTTGAAGCTCGCCGTCAAGTTCGCGGGCGCGGTGCGCGACGCCATCTGGTTCGGCCACAGCGAGCCGGTGGCCGAGCGGGTGCTGCTGTCGTACCGGCTGAGCGTGGACGAATACAACGGGCGTGAACGTGTGCAGATGGTGGTGGAAGCGGCTCGCTGAAACCTGCCCGGGCCTATGCCCCCGCACGCCCGCGGCCATCGTCGCCTCCGTACAATTCCGTGGGTGACATCACCCCACCAACTCAACGCCGACCTGCACTGCCATTCCTCTGTTTCCGACGGAACATTGCAGCCCGAAGAACTCGCGGCGCGCGCGCAGGCCAACGGCGTGCAGCTCTGGGCGCTGACCGACCATGACGAGATCGGCGGCCAGCACCGCGCGCAACAGGCTGCAGCCCGCATCGGGCTGGATTACGTGACCGGCACCGAGGTCTCGGTGACCTTTGCCGATGTCACCGTGCACATCGTCGGTCTCGGTTTCGACCCTGATGACGCAACCCTCGCCGGCGGCCTGGCAGCCACGCGCGGCGGGCGCCGTGAGCGGGCGATGGAGATGTCGGATGGCTTGGCCAAGGCCGGCATCCCGAACGCCTACGACGGCGCGCTGAAGTACGTCGGCAACCCGGAGCTGATTTCGCGCACGCACTTTGCCCGCCACCTGGTGGACAGCGGCGTGTGCCACGACACGCACGAGGTGTTTCGCAAATTCCTCGTCGAAGGCAAGCCGGGCTACGTGCCGCACCGCTGGGCGCGGTTGCGCGACGCGGTCGAGTGGATCACGCAGGCCGGCGGCCTGGCTGTCATCGCCCACCCGGCCCGCTACAAGTTCACGGCCAACGAAGAGTACGCGCTGTTCAGCGAATTCAAGGCGCACGGCGGGCGCGGCGTGGAGGTCGTGACCGGCAGCCACAGCAGCGCCGACGCTGTGCGCTACACCGAGACCGCGCTCGAATTCGATTTGCTCGCCTCGCGCGGCAGCGATTTCCACAGCCCGACCGAAAGCCACACCGACCTCGGTACGCTACCGCCCTTGTCGGAGCGCCTCACGCCCGTGTGGAGCGCGCTGGAATCGCGCATCCAGCGCGCATCGTGACAGCGGGCGCTGCGTTGCCACGTTCTTCTTCGTGGCGCTGATCACCGTCGATGCCCGCACCGTGCGACCCGGCCTCGGGATCGTGCTGATCCTGCTCACCGCCGCCTGTTTCGCCGGCTCCGACACCACCATCAAGTACCTCGGCGCCTTCCTGCCGGTGATCTTCCTGCTGTGGGCGCGCTACGCATTTCAGGCGGTCGCCATCGCCCTGTGGCTGGCGCGTTCGGGCGCCGCGGGGTTTCGCACACGGCACCCGCGGTTTCAGTGGGCGCGCGGCGCGTTGCTGCTGGCGACGAGCGCCATGTCGTTCTACGGCTTGCAGCAGATGCCCGTCGCCGAGTTCACCGCGCTCGGCATGCTCACGCCGGTCATCGTGACGTTGCTGGCCGCCTGGTTCTTGCACGAGCGCGTATCGGCGCTGCGCTGGGCGCTGGTCTGGGGCGGTTTCATCGGCGCGCTGATCATGATTCGCCCGGGCAGCGGCGTGTTCGGCTGGGTCGCGCTCTTTCCGCTCGCAATGGCGATGTGCTACGGCGTCTTTCAATTGCTCACCAGCAAGCTGGCGGCGCTGGAAAGCCCGTACACCACGCAGTTCTACACCGGCTTCAGCGGCGCCTTGCTGCTCACTCCCTTCGTGCTCGTGGAGGCCCAGCCCATCCTCGCCGCCTTTCGCGCCGTGCCGGCCTGGCAGCTCGCACTGGTGCTTGTCATCGGCATGTTCGCGAGCGGCGGCCACCTGCTGCTGATCTTCGCCTTCGGCCACGCGCCGAGCGCGACGCTGATGCCCTTCACCTACGCGCAGGTGGCGTTTGCGCTGATCACGAGCTGGGTGGTGTTCCGCCATGTGCCCGACCACTGGGCCTGGGCCGGCATGGGCGTGATCTGCGCCTGCGGTGCGGCCAGCGCCTGGCTCAATGTGCGCGGCGTCGCCAAGGCAGCGCACCCGGCGTCGGTCGTCGAGGCCGACACGGTCGGGGACTGAAAGCGCCGACGCAGTAGCTGCAACGCCCAATGCGGGCATCGTTTCTGCCCAATGCGCGCCACCGGTCGCAGGGCGACAATCGAAGGATGTCCCAATACTTCGAAGTTCACCCGCAGAACCCGCAGCCACGGCTGCTCAAGCAGGCTGTGCAGATTCTCCACAGCGGCGGCATCGCGGCCATCCCCACCGACTCCAGCTACGCGCTCGTCTGCCACCTCGACGACAAGGCCGCCGCCGAGAACCTGCGGCGCATTCGCGGTGTCGACGACAAGCACCACCTGACGCTGCTGTGCCGCGACCTGAGCGAACTCGCCAGCTACGCGCGCGTCGACAACAAGCAATACCGCCTGCTCAAGCTCGGCACGCCGGGGCCCTACACCTTCATCCTGGAAGCCACCAAGGAAGTGCCTCGGCGTGTTTCGCACCCATCGCGGCGCACCATCGGCCTGCGCGTGCCGCAGCATGCGGTGACGCAAGCCCTGCTCGAACTGCTGGGCCAGCCGCTGCTGGCCACCACGCTGATCCCGCCCGGCGAGACCGAGCCCTTGAACGACCCGCAGGAGATACGCGAGCGCTTCCAGAAAACGATCCAGGCCGTGGTGGATGCGGGCGCCTGCCCGATGCAGCCGACGACGGTGATAGACCTCACCGGCGACGAGCCGGAACTGGTGCGCCGCGGCTGTGGCGACCCGGCGCTGCTGGGGTTGAGCGCCGACACGGTGAGCTGATGCGTTAGACGGAGATCAGCGCTCGATCCGCGCGAACGCGCTGTGCGCGTGGATCGATTCGAAGTTCTCGACATCCACGCTGTACCTGCCGATGCGCGCATCGGCGTTGAGCGCCAGCGCCACATCGCGCACCATGTCTTCGACGAACTTGGGATTTTCGTAGGCGCGCTCGGTCACCCACTTTTCGTCGGCGCGCTTGAGCATCGGCCAGATCTCGCTCGACGCCGCGTCTTCGGCGAAGCGCACGAGTTCGGTCCACGGAATGTCTTGCAGCAGCTCGGCGCGAATGGTCACGTGCGAGCGCTGGTTGTGGGCGCCGTAGTCGGAGATTTCCTTCGAGCATGGGCAGAGCGATTTGACCGGCACCGTCACTTCCGCGAACACGGTGTGCACACCGGCTTTGGCCTCGGCGATCCAGGCGCCCTGGTATTCGAGCAGGCTTTCGACGCCACTCACCGGCGCGCGCTTGCGCAGGAAGAACGGAAACTTCGCTTCGATGCGGCCTTCGGTCGCGTGCAGCTTGTCCAGCATCACGGCAAGCTGGGTGCGCAGCATCGGCGCATCCATCGGCTCGCCGAGTGCATCCAGCCAGGCCACGAAACGCGACATGTGCGTCCCCTTCTGGTCGGCCGGCAGCGCCACGTCGAGCGCCCAGTCGGCGACGGTCGGCAGCACGGCCGTGCCGATCCGCAGTTGCAGCGGGTAGCGCACGCTCTTCACGCCCACGCGCTGGATCGCCAGGTGGCGTTCGTCGCGCGCGCTTTGCGTGTCGGGGATGTGCAGTGCGTCTTTCAGATTGCTCATGTGATTCATCAGCGTCCCTTGCGCCACCGGTTGTTCGAATTTGGCGGCGGGCGCGTGCCCAGGTTTGTTGTCGTCAGGGACGAAGAATGCCAGCAAACCGGCGCCCGCGTCCTGCCATGGTCTTGAATGCAGCGTTCGATGCCATTGCGCGACGGCAGCACGCACGGCTTCCGATCACTGGTTGGCAACCGCCCTCACCAAGGCCGGACGGGCGCCGAAGCGCTTGACGATCGCCTGCTCTATCCCCGCCGCATCGAGCCCGCACTGCGCCAGCAATTGGGCCGGCTCGCCGTGCTCGATGAAGCGGTCGGGCAGGCCCAGCACCAGCACCGGCACCGTGATGCCCGCTGCCGACAGCGCCTCCATCACCGCGCTGCCCGCACCACCCATCACGCATCCTTCTTCCACGGTCACGATTGCATCATGATTTCTGGAAAGCTCGGTCACCAGCGCGACATCCAGCGGCTTGACGAAGCGCATGTTGGCAACTGTCGCGTCCAGGCTCTCCGCCGCTGCCAGCGCCGGGTAGAGCAAGGTGCCGAAGGCGAGGATCGCGATGCGCTGGCCGTTGCGGCGGATTTCGCCCTTGCCGAACGGGATCGCGGTCATCTCCTTCTGCACCGGCACGCCGGCGCCGGCGCCGCGCGGGTAGCGCACCGCGACCGGGTGGTCTTGCCTGAACGCCGTGTAAAGCGCCTGGCGGCATTCGTTTTCGTCGGCCGGCGTGAGCAGGCTCATGTTCGGAATGCAGCGCACGAAGGCGATGTCGTAGGCACCGGCGTGCGTGGCGCCATCGGCACCCACCAGGCCGGCGCGGTCGAGCGCGAAGACCACCGGCAGGTTCTGGATCGCCACGTCGTGGATCAACTGGTCGTAGGCGCGCTGCAGGAAGGTCGAGTAGATCGCGACGACGGGCTTCAAGCCCTCGCAGGCCAGGCCGCCGGCGAAGGTGACGGCGTGCTGCTCGGCGATGCCGACATCGTGGTAACGCTTCGGGAAGCGCCGCTCGAACTCCACCATGCCCGAGCCTTCGCGCATCGCCGGCGTGATGCCGACCAGGCGCTCGTCGGCCGCGGCCATGTCGCACAGCCAGTCGCCGAAGACCTGCGTGAAGCTC
>JAMFRW010000313.1 GCA_026224975.1 Rhodoferax sp.
AAGCCCTCCATGCACGCCGCAAGCGCGCGCGCTTCCGAAGCCCGGCTCAGCAGATCGAGCGGGCCGGGCGCGTCGTCGGCCACGGTGTCGTACACGTCGGCTTCCTCGTTGTCGGGGGTGAAGGAGGTGGTCTTGAACTGCGGCTGCGTGCCGGAGCGGCGCAGGCTGTCGATCGCGCGATTGCGCGCGATGCTGGTCAGCCAGGTCAGGGGTTGGCTCTGTGCAGCGTCGAAGCTTTGCGCCGCACGCCAGACGTTGACATACACCTCCTGGAGGATGTCTTCGGCCTGTGCCCGGTCACGATTGATACGCAGCACCACGGCGAACAGATGCGAGGCCGTCCGCTCGTAGAGTGTGGCAAATGCCGCGCGATCCCCGATGCCCGCACGGCCGAGCAGGTTCGACAGGTCGAGGCTTCGTTCGGTCCAGTCTTTGGGCAGCGTGGGCATGAACGGGTGCGGGTGTCTCGGCGGCGGTGGTACTTCGGACGATTCGGCGGGACGCTTCGTACAATGAAGCAACACACAAGACTACCTTATGTCCAGCTCCCGCGAATTCGTTCTCACCCTATCGTGCCGAGACAGCAAGGGGATCGTTTACGCCGTCTCAGGCTTGCTGTATGAGGCCGGCTGCAACATCCTTGACTCGCAGCAGTTCGGCGACGTGGCCAGCGCCCACAGCACCGGCCTCTTCTTCATGCGCGTGCACTTCGAGACGCCGGAAGACATCGCCGACGCGGCGCCCATCGAAGCCCTGCTCGACCCGCTGCGCGCCCGCTTCGGCATGGAGGCGCAGATCCACGCGCTCTCGCGCAAGCCGCGCCTGCTGCTGATGGTGAGCAAGTTCGGCCACTGCCTCAACGACCTGCTGTTCCGCTGGCAGTCTGGTCAATTGAATGTCGACATCGCCGGCGTGGTCTCGAACCACCCCGACTTTGCCGACCTGTGTGCGAGCTACCGCATTCCGTTTCATCACCTGCCGCTGGCGGCGGGCGCCACAGCCGAGGCCAAGCGCGCGCAGGAGCAGCAGGTCGAGCGCATGGTCGATGCCGAGCAGATCGATCTGGTGGTGCTTGCGCGCTACATGCAGATCCTGAGCCCCGAGTTCTGCGCGTTCCTCAAGGGTCGCGCGATCAACATCCACCACAGCTTCTTGCCGAGCTTCAAGGGCGCCAAGCCCTACTTCCAGGCGCACGACCGCGGCGTTAAGCTGATCGGCGCGACCGCGCACTATGTGACGGCCGAGCTCGACGAAGGCCCGATCATCGAGCAGGACGTGGAGCGTGTGGACCATTCGCTCAGCGCCGAAGACTTCACCGCCGTCGGTCGCGATGTCGAAAGCGTGGTGCTGGCGCGCGCCGTGCGCTGGCATGTGGAGCACCGCGTGCTGCTCAATGGGCGCAAGACGGTGGTCTTCCGCTGACCCTCGCCCCATGGCCCACCCCAAACCGCCGCCGGCGCTGATCGGCTCGCCCGACGACACCGAGCTGCAGTTCTACGAGGCACTGCAGCAGGGCGACATCGAGAAGTTGATGGCCGTCTGGTCCGACGACGAAGAGATCAGCTGCGTGCACCCCGGCGGCCCGCGCGTGGTGGGCGCCGGCGCCATCCGCTCGGCCTTCGATGCGATGTTCTCGAACGGCCCGATCAACGCGCAGCCCGAGAAGGTGCGGCGCGTGCAGACCCATGACTGCGCCGTGCACAGCGTGCTGGAGCAGGTGCGCGTGATGACCGCCGAGGGGCCGCAATCGGCCTGGGTGGTCGCGACCAATGTCTACTTGAAGACGGTCCAGGGCTGGCGGCTTGTCGCCCATCACGCCAGCCCGGGCACGCCGCGCGAAGTGCAGGAGATGGTCGAAGCGGCGTCGGTGCTGCATTGACCACCGAGGCGGCATGCAGCAGTACCGCGCGCCGAAGTGGCTGGTCGGCGGCAACGCGCAGACCATCTGGCCGGCGCTGTTCGCCAAGCGCTTTCACGGCCCGGCGCCGGTTTATGAGCGCGAGCGCTGGACGGCGCCGGACGGCGATTTTGTCGATGTCGATCGGCAGGCATGGGCAGGCGAGCAGCCAGCGCAGGACGCCCCGCTGCTGGTGCTCTTCCACGGCCTCGAAGGCTCCTCCACCAGCCACTACGCGCAGGCCTTTGCGCACTGGGCGCGCAGCCACGGCTGGCGCTTCGCGGTGCCGCACTTTCGCGGCTGCTCCGGTGAACTCAACCTCGCCCCGCGCGCCTATCACTCCGGTGACCATGAAGAGATCGGCTGGATCTTGAATCGCTTCCGGCAGGGCCACGCCGGTCGCATCGTCGCGGTCGGCGTGTCGCTGGGCGGCA
>JAMFRW010000314.1 GCA_026224975.1 Rhodoferax sp.
CAGGCGGCGTGAGTTCCTGCGCTTTGTCACTGCCTACTTCGAGCGGGATCAGGCCGCCGGGGCGCGCTGCTCCGCCCATGCCCGGGGGCGGAGCCCCGGGCGTTCGCCAGGCACAAACAGTCCACAGGACTGTTTGTGTCCGGGCTCACTCCCCCAGGTCGGCTGCGCCGGACTTCCTCCTTTATTTCGCTCCGCTGGCCACCCGACGACCTCGGCTCAGCAATACCGCGCACGGTCACCGTTTGTGGGCACATGTTCCACAGCCGTCCCAGCATCAAACCGGTGGGGCGTGCTGCGCAGCGAAATCAAGGAGGAGGGGCGGCGAAGCCGGCCCGGGGGACATTCGCGGAGCAGCATGCCCTGCCGGTTTGATCCCGCGCCGATCTTTGCATGCAGCAGTCACCCGATTCGAAAGCAAGCCTTCAACAAGGAACCGACATGACCAAGACCATACGAATCGGCGCTGGTGCCGCCTGGTGGGGCGATCGTGTCGAGCCTGCCGCACTCAACGCCGAGCGCGGTGAACTCGACTACCTCTGCTTCGAGACCATGGCCGAAGCCACCGTCTCGGCCGCGCAGGTCAGGGCCAGGCGAGACCCGACATTCGAGGGCTACGACACCTACCTGGACGACCGCATGCGCGCGGTGCTGCCGGCCTGCATGCGCAACGGCACCAGGATCATCAGCAACCAGGGCTGGATCAATCCGGACGCTGCGGCCAGGCGCATCGTGCACTGGCTGCGCGAGCTGGGCCACACGGGGGTGAAGGTCGCATCGGTCAACGGCGCGCTCATCACCGACCGCGTCCTGCAGCTCACCGACAAGATCCTCGAGAACGGCAAGCCCACGTCGTCATTGAAGCCCACGCTGATCTCGGCCGAGGCCTATCTGGGCGCCGAGCCCATCGTCGAAGCCTTGAAGGCCGGCGCGCAGATCGTGGTGACCGGCCGCGTGGCCGACCCGTCGATCTTCATGGCGCCGATGATGTTCGAGTTCGGCTGGGACCCGCTGGACCACGCCAAGCTCGGCCAGGGCATGGGCCTGGGCCACCTGATGGAATGCGGCGCGCAGGTGACGGGCGGCTACTTCTCCGACCCCGGCTTCAAGGACGTGCCCGAGCCGTGGAACTTCGGCTTTCCGATCGCGGAGGTGAACGAAGACGGCAGCGCGGTCATCACCAAGGTGGCCGGCACGGGGGGCGCCGTCACGCTGCAAACCATCAAGGAGCAGATGCTCTACGAGGTGCACGACCCGGCCAATTATTTGACGCCGGATGTGGTGGTCGATTTCACCACCGCGCAGATCGAACAGGTCGGCCCCGACCGCGTGCGCGTCTCGCACATCTGCGGCAAGCCACGCACGCCGACGCTCAAGGTCTCCATCGGCTGCACCGAAGGTTTCATCGGCGAAGACATGTTCTTCTACGCCGGGCCGGGTGCCTTGCGGCGTGCGCAGCTCGCCAAGAAGATCCTGGAGGAACGCTTCAAGATCGTTGGATTGCAAGCCGAGGAATACCGCGTCGACTTCCTCGGCCTGAACGCGATCCACGGTGCGGCCACGCCGGCCAACGCGCCGGAGCCTTACGAGATCGCGGTGCGCGTTTCGGCGCGCACGGCCACGCGTGAAGAGGCGGTGAAGATCGGCCGCGAGGTCGATGGCATGGCGGTCTCCGGCATCGCCCACACCGGCAAGCGCGTGCCGCATGCCGACCGCACCCGCGAAGTGATCGGCGTGTGGTCGTCACTCGTGCCGCGCGAACAGGTTCCCGCGACCGTCACCTATTTCGAAAGCTGAGCAGCATCATGAAAGTCCAACTTCAGCATGTGGCCCACGCGCGCTCCGGCGACAAGGGCGACACCTCCAACATCGCCATGTTTGCCTACGAGCCGGAGTTCTACCCGTTGCTTAAGGCGCAGCTCACGGCTGAGCGCTTCAAGGCCTTCTACAACGGCGCGATCAAGGGCGAGGTGATCCGCTACGAGGTCGACAACATCGACGCGATGAACTTCGTGTGCCATGGTGCGCTGGGCGGCGGTGTGTCGCGCAGTTTGTGCCTGGACAACTATGGCAAGGCGCTATCGGCCGCGGTGCTGGGCTTCGAGATCGAGGTGCCGGAGGGGTTGCGGGGGAAGCTGCATGGTGCGCATCTGTTGCCGGCTGGTTGATCCAACACTCACGTTTGTTCCCCGCTCGGACTGGGCGCGTTTCACCGCTCAGGCTGAGCCTGTTCCAACGTTCTTGTCGAACCGTTCGGGCTGAGCCTGTCGAAGCCTTTTCGCAAACACTCACCGCTCTTTGTTCACCGTTCAGGCTGAGCTTGTCGAAGCCGCGTAGTGGTACTCGCTGCAGGCACTTCGACAAGCTCAGTGCGAACGGAATGACCCAGCTCACCGCGAGCGATTCTTGGAGACCCACATGAACCCGAAGAAACACACGATCCTGATCGCCGGCGCCAGCGGCGTGGTCGGCGCAGCCGCTGTCGAGCACTTCGCCGCGTTGCCCGATTGGCAAGTACTCGCGCTCTCGCGCCGGCCTTCGCCCTTGCCCGAAGGCGTGCGTCATGTGTCGCTGGACCTGGCCGACGCATCCGCCTGCACCGCCGCGTCACCGAGCCTGAGCGAAGTCACGCATGTGCTCTTCGCCGCGCTGTACGAGCTGCCCGAGCTGGTGGCCGGCTGGCGTGACCCGCGGCAGATGGCGGTCAACGAAGCCATGCTGCGCAACCTGCTCGATGCGCTGCAGATGGGGGCCAAGGGCTTGCGCCACATCTCGCTGATGCAGGGCACCAAGGCCTATGGCGGCCATGTGGAGCCCGCGCCGGTGCCGGCCAAGGAGCGATCGCCGCGGCACCGGCACGAGAACTTCTACTGGCTGCAGGAAGACATGCTGCGCGAGCGCCAGCCGCAGGCGGCGTGGACTTTCACCGTGCTGCGGCCGCAACTGGTCTTCGGCTATGCCATCGGCAGCCCGATGAACATCATCGCGGCGATCGGCGCGTACGCGGCGGTGCAGCGCGAGCTGGGCCAGCCGCTGGCCTTCCCGGGTGGCGGCCGCTACATCAACGCGGCCAGCGACAGCCGCCTGATCGCCGGCGCGGCCGAATTCGCGGCCACGCACGAAGTGGCGGCGAACGAAACCTACAACGTCGTCAACGGTGACATGCTGGTCTGGCAGGACGTGTGGGGATCGATCGCCGATCGCTTCGGCATGAAGCCCGGCGAGGCCGAGCCGATGGAGCTGACGACCGCGATGCCGGAGTACGAAGCCGTGTGGAAGCGCATCGTCGCCAAGCACGATTTGCGGCCGTTGACCTTGCAGCAGATGATCGGCAGCTCCTGGCAGTTCACCGACCGCGCCGTGGCTTATGGCCTGGCGAACCCGGCCGATTCGGTGCTGAGCGGCATCAAGCTGCGGCAGCATGGGTTTGCGGATTGTGTCGATACCGAAGACTCGATTCACCACTGGCTGGCGCGCATGCAGGCCGAGCGCTTGTTGCCGCGATAACCTGTTCGGAGATCGAATGAAACTGCCCCGCCGCCTTCTGATTGCTCTGGCCTTCGCCAGCGTCGCCTTCAGCGCCCAAGCTGGCGACTACCCCGACAAGCCCATCCGCCTGATCGTTCCGTACCCGCCCGGTGGCACGACCGATCTGCTGGCCCGGGCCATCGCGCCGCGGCTCGGCGAGCGCCTGCACCAGACGGTGATCATCGACAACCGCGCTGGGGCCGGCGGTGTGATCGGCGCGCAGGCGGTGGCGCGCTCTGCACCCGATGGCTACACGCTGGTGTTCGCGTCGATCGCCACGCACGGCATCCTGCCGGTGCTGCAAAAGCCCGCGCCCTACGACGCGATCAAGGACTTCGCGCCGATCACCTTGGTCGCGAGCACGCCCAATGTGTTGGTCGCCAACATCCAGCAGCCGATCAAGAGCGTGGCCGAGTTGCTGGCCGTCGCCAAGGCCAAGCCGGGGACCATCAACTTCGGTTCGACCAGCCTGGGCGGCTCGCCGCACATGAGCGGCGAGCTGCTCAAGACGATGGCCGACGCCCGCACCGCTCGCGACGAGCTCGACCATGTGCGCGAAAGCGTCTCGGCTGGCAGCTCGGCCAAGGCCGACTTCCTCGCGAACATCTCGCACGAGCTCCGGACGCCGCTCAATGCGATTGTCGGATTTGTAGAATTGTTGAAAGACGGTGTCTATGGCGAGCTCTCGCCGCGACAGGTGCCGCCGGTCGATCGCATCGCCGCGTCGGCGGATCATCTGCGCCATCTCGTCG
>JAMFRW010000315.1 GCA_026224975.1 Rhodoferax sp.
CCCTGAGCGGTTGATTTTCCGGGTTTCCGTGGGAGCCTGACCGCATGAAGCCCATCACCCTCGCAGGATTCGCCGGCGCCAACATCGCAGTGGCGCCGCGCCTGCTCGCCGAGTCGGTGGGCATGTCGGTTATCGACGCCGACCCGGGCTACTCGGACCTGCGCCCGCTGCACGATCGAGTGACGGTCGCCACGGTGCCCACGAGCCCGCAGCGCAAGACCATCTATCGGCTGGGTCGCGACACGCCGAGCGACACGAACTACTGGCTGTCGTGGTCGACGATCGTCAACGTGATCCGAGGCTTCGACGGCCTCGACCCAACCGAGCGCACCTACTTCTCGGGATCCGGCTCGCCGAAGTGGACCGACAACGTGATCGGGCTCGCCGGTGGTGCGCCCTACCCGCAGGGCACGCGCGAATTGGCGGTGCCGGCGCCCATCGTGGCGCCGCAGATCGCCATGAACACCGATGGCGCCAGCGGCACGGCATCGACCAACTTTTATGTGCAGACCTGGGTCAACGATCTCGGCTGGGAATCGGCGCCGGGCCCGGTGAGTGCTGGACTGCTGATGAAGCCTGGTGCGATCGTCGATATCGGCAACCTGATCCCGCTGGAAGCGCCGCCGGCCGGGAACTACGGCATCACGCTCACGCGGTTGTACCGCACGCAGACCGCCACCACCGGCGACGCAGAGTTCTTCTTCCTGCGCGAGATCGCGGTGGCCACCACCACGACGCAGGACGACGCGCGCACGCTCGGCGATCTGCTGCCAACGGCGGGGTGGATTACGCCGCCCGTCGACGCGTTCGGCCTGATCGGTCTGTGGAACGGCATGACCTCGCTGCTGGCCGGCAAGCGCGTGCTGTTCAGCGAGCCCAACGCGCCGTACACCTACCCCGAGAAGTACGACATCCCGCTGCTCGACACGCCGCTCGCCACCGCGAAGTGGGAGCAGAGCTACCTGGTGCTGACCACCGGCAAGCCGGTGCTGCTCCAGGGCACAGACCCGACGAGCATGGACGACAGCCAACTGGCAATGTCGCAGCCGCTGGCCTCGGTGCAGTCGGTTGTGGAACTCGGGCACGGTGTCGCGTGGGCGTCGAATGAAGGCCTGGCTTACGTGGGCGCGGGCGGCCAGCAGGCGATCCTGACGAGGGGAATCCTGACGCCAAAGCAGTGGAAAGCGCTGGTGCCGAGCACGATGGTGGCGGGCCGCTTCGGTCGCTTCTACGTGTGCTCCTACAACGATGGCACGCGCAAGGGCTTCATGATGGACCCGCTGCAGCCGCAGCTCGGCATCTGGTTCCTGTCGAGCGGCTTCGACGCATGCTGGTACGACGAGCTCCCCGACAAACTCTACGTGCTCGAAGGCGGGAATATCCGCCTGTTCGATGCGGGCGACCCGCTGACGGCCAAGTTCGTCAGCAAGCGGTTCATGCAGACCACGCCGACGAACTTCGCCCTGGCCAAAGTGGTTGCGTCGGCCTATCCCGTCGCGCTGATCGTCACCGCGCGCTGGTTCAAGCCTGACGGCACGCCGCAGAGCAACGTCGAGTCGCGAACCGTCACCAGCGATCAATCTTTCACGCTCAAGAGCGGGTTCCTGGCCGACGACTGGCAGATCGAGGTGCAATCGCCCGCCTCGGTGCAGGCCGTGCGCTTGTCGACCAACTCCGACGACCTGAAGGGCTTGTAGTGGCAACCGACCTGCCCGACGTCGCCCAGTCTGTCGATGGCGCGGTGCGCAAGCCAATGGTGCGCATCCGCGAGGAATTGCGCCGCTTGCTCGGGCTGACGGGCGATCCGCTCGATGCAGCGATCACGCTGCGCTCGGCCATCGCGCGAGGCCTGGTGGACAGCATCGGAAACTCGTTGTCGGGCAGCGTCACCTACGTCAACACCTTCCCCGGCTACAGCGTTCCCGACCCCGGCGCAGCACCGGACCTGACGCCGCCACCAACCGTGACAGGCCTGACGGCGGCCGGCGGCTTCACCCAAGTCATCGTCGAGTGGGCTGCCGCAACGTACAGCGCGGGCCACGGGCACCAGAAGACCAACCTCTATGCGGTCAAGAAGCCGGTTGGAAGCCCCGACCTACCGACCTTCACCGACGCCACGCGCGTCTACGAGGCCACCGGCGCGCTGACCATCGCCTCGCTGCCCTCGGAGTTGAACACCCGCTGGCACATCTGGGCGAAATACGAGACGAAAGATGGCGTCGAGTCCACCAGCCCGGCCGGCGGTGCCAACGGTGTCATCTGCGAGACCGGGCAGGACATCGTGCAACTGCTCGAGGTGCTCACCGGATCGATCACGGCCGACCAACTCTACGTCGACCTCGGCACGCGCATCGACCTGATCGAGCAGTTGGAGCGCTACCAGCAGAGCGCGGCGCAGACAACGCTGCAGGCGCTGCTGGCCGCCCACAAGGCCGGCGCGAATGCCCAGAAGGGCATTGCCATCGCGCAGAACGAACTCACCACGAAGGTGAATGAGGACGTGAGCGCGGAGGCGGCGCAGCGCTCGCTGCTCGGCGCCGCGCTGCGCGACACGCAGGCCACGCTGACCAGCGAGCAGACGGTGCGGGCCGATGCGGACGACGCCATCGCCCAAGACCTCACGATCCTTGACGCTCAGGTCAACGATGCGACCACTGGGCTGCCGGTCACGCGGGCAACGCTGCTGACAGAGCAGACCGCTCGTGCCACCGCTGATAGCGCTCTGGCATCGGACATCACGACCCTTTCTGCCACGGTGGGCACGAACACTGCCGCCATCTCCACAGAGGCCACTGCGCGCGCCACCGCAGACGGCTCACTCTTTGCCCAGTACACGGTCAAGCTCGACGTGAATGGCTACGTCAGCGGCTACGGCCTGGCTTCGACGTCGACCGGTGCGGCGCCGTTCAGCACGTTCATCATCCGCGCCGACAGCTTCGCCATCTCGGCACCGAGCGGGCCCGGCATATCTCCTGCCACGCCCTTCATCGTGCGCACGACGACCTCCACCGAGAACGGCGTGAGTATCCCGATCGGCGTGTTCATGGACGCTGCCTACATCGTCAACGTCAGCGCGCTCTACGGCCGCTTCGGCACGCTCATCGCCGACTCGCTGGCAGCCGGCCAGATCGACGCGGCCCACCTGACATTGGGCGACGGCACGATCGGCGGCAACCTCAAGAGCGCGAATTTCGTGGCCGGTGTGTCGGGTTGGCTTCTCACGCCAGCCGGCTACCTCGAAGCGAGCAACGTCGTCATTCGCGGCGCGAGCTACACCGGCGCCATCTTCGCCGGCAGCGGCACCATCGGCGGAATCACGATCGGCCTGCATGACCTGCGCTCGACGAACTACGTGCCCAGCACCAGCGGCTTTCGAATCAACGACGACGGAACGGTCGAGATCTACAGTCTGACCGCGCGCGGCAACATCACTGCGAATTCTCTGAGCGCCGCCACAGGCACTCTCGGCGCTTTGTCGGTGGACGACCTGCTCACGCTTTCCAGCACCGGCATGCTGAGAGGCGGCCAGTCCGCCTACGGCGTAGGCAACGGCTTCTCCCTCGGCTACTCGGGCGGTGCCTACAAGTTCTACATCGGCGACCCGTCTGGGCCGCACATGGAGTGGGACGGAACCGACCTGAAGATCAATACGGCCACGTTCGAAGCGTTCTCGGCGTCCATCACTGGCGGCGCGATCAACGCCGGCGCCAGCGGCTTCGGGCTGGCGGCCGGCATCGTCCACTACGCCGACCGAACCATCGCCGTGACAGGTGGCAAAGCGCCCTACACCTACATCTGGCTCATCTCGAACGGCGGCAACACGCAGGGCTTGTTGAGCTCGATCTGGGTGTCTTCCGGCACCACCGAGAACGCGACGGTATCGATCGCAGGCACCGGCGACAACGTCACCAATTTCGCCCGCCTCGTGTGCCTTGTCAAGGATTCGAACGGTCGGACCACAACTGCTTCCGTGTCTGTGCAGGGCCGCCACCAGAGCGGAACGATCGGCGGCGGTGGCGGCGACGCACCGTAACCCAAGGACATCATCATGAGTTGGTATAAAGCAGGATCAGTGGCGGTCACGAACGGCAGCGCGGCAGTCGTCGGCACCGGCACGCTGTGGGTCGCGAACGCGGCGGCAGGGCACACCTTCGTCGGGCCGGATCACAGCGTCTACGAGGTGCAGAGCGTCAACAGCGACACGAGCATCACGCTGGCGCGCACCTATCGCGGCTCGACGGCCAGCGCGCAACCCTACGACATCGCGCCGACGCAGGACTATCTCTCGGTGCTGGCCGCGCAGGTCGGCGCGTTGCTGACGACGTACGGTGACATCGCCGCAGGACCAGGTGCTGGCAAGTTCGGGGATGGCAGCGCAGCGAGCCCGGCGATCACCTTCGCGGCCGACTTGGACACTGGGTTCTATCGGCCAGGAGCAAACACGATTGGCTTCGCGACAAGTGGGCTCGGTCGCATGTTTATCGATGCGAACGGCAAGTTCGGACTCGGCGTCTCAAGCCCATTGAACTTCGCGCAGTTCCGCCCGGTGAACGACGTGAATTTGGGAGTCGCGCAGGGTGTCGTTGATGTGAACGCGGCAATGCTCAACGCATTCGACAATGCTGGGACCTCTGTTGGCATGGAGTTCCAGGCAAACCAATGGATATGGCAGATTGGCGGCACAGCCAGGATGCGACTAGATGCCAATGGTCTCGGGCTTAACGGTGCTGCGCCGACCGCGGACTATGCGATCAGCGCGCTCGGCTCGGTTCGATTCATCGGCGGCGACACTGCGGCTGGGTACAGTGTACGAGTGCTCAACTTTGCGCAGAACGGTGGGGGATCGATCAATGCGCCAACCGGTGCCGCAGGGGGGATAAGCATCAGCGCTGACTCGGGTCCGTTGCAAGTGTTCACGGGCGGCCACTTGAGTGCGGTGTGGGACGTGAACGGCAATCTCTTCCTCGTCAACACAGCAGCGGCACCATCGACACCAGCCGGCAGCGGGGTGCTTTACGTCGAAGGCGGTGCGCTGAAGTATCGCGGATCGTGCGGCACGCTGACTGTCGTCGGACCGGCCTAAATTGCATTCGGGTCGGTTGCTTTTCCGAACTTGACCGGTACGGTATTCGCAGCCGAAAGGATGCCCGTGCCGAACCTCGATCAATACCGCCATGCAGTCGCGCGCCACCTGGGCGCAGTGCTCACGCCTGCGGTGGCCACGGCCATCGAGGGCGAAGCGTTTGCCGAGCAGGATCACAGCATCGACCCGGCGCAGTTCGTGCGCATGACGCACCAGGGCTACGAGTTTCGCGCCGAGCGCATGCGCGACATCGTGCCGGAGTTGCATCTCCTGCACCTGATGCAGTGGCAAGAGACCGAGGCGCATCGCCACGCGATCGAGTTTCGACCGGACTACGAGCGCGCCCTGGCGCATGAGCGCGCCGGCACCCTGCTGCAGTTCACCGTGCGGCAAGACAGCGCCCTCGTGGGCCACATGCGGCTCTACCTGAACCGCTCGACGCACACCTCGACGCTGTTCGCGCAGGAGGACACCATCTTCGTCCGACCCGAGCACCGCGGCGGCATGGTGGGCCTGTCGTTCCTCAAGTACATCGAGGCCGCGCTCGCAAGCATTGACGTGCTCGAGATCCGCTTCGACACCAAAGACACCAACCAGGCGAGCGCGCTGCTGCGCCGCCTCAAGTACACGCCTGTCGCGACGCGCTGGTTCAAGATCATCAAAGGGGAAAGCCATGTGCGCTGACGCGCCAGACACGAGCGGCACCAACGCCGCAGCGCTGAAGAGCGCCGAACTTAGCGACAAGGCGTTCGACTGGTACACGAAAGAGTACGACAAAACCCAGCCGCAACGCGATGCGGCGGTCGCTCAATCGACGGCGGTCTCGGATGCGCAACTTACGGCGATGCAAACTGCGACTCAGCAAGCCAAGGATTACGACACCCGAACCAAGACCGTCTTTCAACCGCTCGAAGACAAAATTGTCGCGGATGCGCAAGCGTATGACACGCCCGAGCGACGGCTGCAGGCGGCGAATGAAGCGCAAGCGAACGTCGAGACGAGTTTCGGGACTGCGCAGGACGGCCTTAATCGGAGTCTGGCGCGCTCTGGTGTCACGCCCGGTAGCGGCCGGTCGATTTCGATGATGCAGGATGTAGCGCTGAAGAAGGCGACTGCCATTGCCGGCGCAACGACCACTGCTCAAAAAGGCGTTGAAACCCAAGGCTACGCGCGCATGCAGGACGCCGCAGCGCTCGGTAAAGGATTGGTCGGCAGCCAAGCCACTCAGCAGCAGATTGCGCAGTCGGGCGGCGCTCAGGCCGTTGCTGCATCCGGCGCGGGGTTGGCGGCAACCAACTCTGGTGTAGCAATGATGGGGCAGGGCTTCGGCACCGCTCTGCAAGGCCAGCAGCAAGCAGGCAGTCTGTATGGCCAGGCCGCCACGGCGGGCGCGGGCGCGAACTCTCAGAACGGGGCGACTGCCGGTGCGCTTGGCACTGTTGCAGGCGCCGCGCTGGTGTTCTTCTGATGCGTGACTTCTTCGCAAGGCACTCACGCGTGGCCCTGATGTTCTCGGGTGGCCGGGATTCGATCGCCTGCCTGAAGCTCTGCGCGGAGTTCCTGCCGCAGATCACGGTCGTCTGGGTCAATCCTGGCAACCCGTATCCCGAGACGGTCGAGCAGATGCGCAAGGTGCGAGAAGGCGTACCGCATTTCGAGGTCGTGATGGGGCAGCAACCCGAGTTCATTCGGAAGAACGGGTATCCGCTCGACCTGGTGCCCATTGGCATGACGGCGCTCGGCCGGACGTTTCGACGAGTCGACGGCATCTCGGCGGTCTCGTTCATCGACTGCTGCGCGACGAACATGTGGCAGCCGGCCGCCGAGCACATCGCGAGCGCCGGATATACGGGAGTCATCCGCGGGGACAAACGAGCGGACGAACTAAAGCCGCCTCTTGACTCGGGCGATACGCGCGGGGGCGTCGAGTTTCTTTTCCCACTCGAATCATGGACCGAGGACGACGTCACTCGCTTCGTTGGGGGCGAATTGCCTGCGAGCTACAGACGGGGCGTTCGCACGAGCCTCGATTGCATGAATTGCACGGCCTATCTCTCGCACAACGCCGAACGCATCCGCGACCTTGCCACTGTCGACCCGGAGGCCCACGCGGAGGTGCGCGCGGTCTTGCGATCTGCGGCCGAGGAAATCGAACGGCACCGTGGCGAAATTCTAGAAACAGGAGTTGGACTATGAGCGGCGGTATGGTTTCGTTTTTGGCGGGGCTCGGCGGCGGGTACCTGCAAGGCATGACGCAGAAGCGGAAGAACGATCAAGAGGACGAAGACCGCGCCTTCCAGAAGCAGCAGCGCGAACGGACCTTGCGCGAACAGGCCGATGCCGACTCGCTCAAGGCGAACATGAAAATGGCCGGGACTACCGCGCAGGCCGACCCCAACATGGTCCCCGACGCCAGCACCGACAATCGGGATGTAGGCCTGCCGGGCACGGCGCCAGCGGTTCAAGATGGCTATCGCGTGGCGGGCAAGGTCGTGCCCGACCAGGCGAGCGCAGACGCGGCCGTCACTTCGTGGAACAACCCCGAAGCGCGCATGACGCGAATGGCCGATGTGCTGACTGCCTCAGGCAACCCGACCGCAGCTATTGCACTGTCGAACTCGGCGATGCAAAACAAGATCGGCGGCCTGCAACTCACTGCTGCGCAGCGTGCCGACGTGCACGCCAAGTACGACGATGGTCTGGCACCGATCGATTCGTTCGACGGGCTGACCTCGTACGTCAGCAATTCGAACGGTGACGGCCAGGGCGGCGCCGCGAAGATCTCGGCCGTGCCGAGCGCCGACGGTAAAACGGTGACGATCAACAAGCTGCAGCCCGATGGGACAGCGGTTCCGACAGCGCTGCAGTTCGAGAACTCGCCGGCCGGGCTGATGCAGTCCAAGGCCATGCTGTCGAAGTCGCTGTCGTTGGGCGACAAACTGTCGCACCTTCACCAGCAGTTCACCGAGCAGCAGGCCGCGACCGCCGCGGCGCAGAAGGCCAAAGTCGATACCGCCGACATCGCCGAGAAGACCGCCCGCGCTGGCTACTACGACAGCCTCAACGACACGAAGGTGATCGTGGCGGGCGGCAAGGGCGCGAACGCGAAGCCGACCGTCGACCGCATGAGTGAGGCCGACAAACTCACTTTCAACGACATCAACAAGCGCCGTGAAGTCATCCATTCGGCGATGGTCAAGGCGCAGGCGGAAGGCTCGTGGGACGACACGACGCCGAATGCCAAGCAGTTGAAGACCAACCTCAACGCGTTGAACATGCAAGCCGCGGCACTGGCGGGCAAGTACAGCGACGACAGCAACGCAACGCCCGACCCGCTCGGCGTCCGCACGTCCCCTTCGAAAGGCACAGCACCTCGCGGCACGAACCCGATGCAGGACGCTGCGCGCATCGCTCCGGCGACGCAAGCCGCCAGCGATGCCGAGGCGGGCAAGCTCGTCATCCGCAACGAGTTCGGCGGCGACCTGAGCAAGGCGACGGCCGGTGTGGCGCAGTTGCGGGCGGCGGTGGCCAGCGCACCCAATGCCGACAGCAGGACGATCATGCAAGGCGAGTTGTCGCGGCTGGAAGCGGGTATCGCCGCATCGTCCGCGCCGACCGCGGCCGTTCCACCAGCCACGGCGCCAGCGCCTTCGCCGGCGGTCACCGCTGCGCCAAGGGGCATGCAGGCGGCAGCGGGGCGGGGCGTCATCAACCCGACCCAGGCGGACCAAGCGGCAGCCGCCTTGCCGCCGCTCGAAGTGGCGGGGCGTCGGCTCGATGCTGCACGCGCGGCGAACGCTGCGGCCGCTGCAACGCTGCAGCGGTTCGGCCTCAACCAGCGCGCATCCAATCCGGACGGATTTCGAGCGGCCGTCGAGGCAGCCAAGGCGGCCAAGGAGCAGCAGGACCAAGCGGAGAGCGCCTATTCCTCGTTGGCCACCAAAGGGCCGATGTCTACCCAAGCTGCATTCCGTTTCCCGAGGACCTGAACCGTGCCGACCGTCGCCGACATCAAGAAGAAGTATCCCGACCTCGCGGACAGTTCCGACGATGAGGTCGTTGATGCGCTGCACCAGGCGTTCTATTCCGACCTGCCGCGCGCGGAAGTTGCGTCGAAGCTCGGCGTGAGGGAAGCGCCGCCGCCAGTGACGCCGAGCGGTGGCATGCGGCGCGTGCTTGGAGACACCGCTGTATCGGCCGCTCGCGGCGTCATCGGCGTTCCCGAGTCTCTGGTCGGCATGGCCGATCTCGTCTCGGGCGGCCAGGCCGGCAAGCTCGCGCAGGCCGCTGGCGTGCGGTTCAAGGATGCTAAGGACATGCTCGGCGAGTACTACTCGCCCGAGCAGAAGGCGGCGAACGAGGCAGTCGCGAAGGCTGATGGGTTTATCCCTGCCGTCTCCGCGATGGTGCAGAACCCATCGACGATCGTGCAGCAGGCTGTGGAGTCGGCGCCTTCGATGCTGGCCGGCGGCGCCGTGTCGCGCGGGGCCCTGGCGCTCGCGCCGCGCATGGGCGCCGTGGCCGCTGGTGCATTGGGGGAGGGCGCCACCGCTGCCGGCCAGAACGCCGAGCAGGTACGCCAGGAGGATCCTCGCGGGCTTCTCGATGCCGGTGGCGCCGGCGTGCTCGGTGCTTCAGGCGCGCTGACAGCGGGCATCAGCGGCGCGGCCGGCGCGCTGGCGAACCGACTCGGTGTTGGTCATGTCGCAACGATGCTGGCCAGCGGGCATCTCGGCGCCGTCGGCGACGCCGCGATCGCCAAGGGTGCCACGAAGGGCATGGTGCGCAAGGCCATCGAAGGCGGCATGACCGAGGGCATCCTGCAGGAGTTGCCGCAGTCCTACCAAGAACAGGTCGCGCAGAACATCGCGCAGGGCAAGCCGTGGAACGAGGGCGCGGCCGCAGCCGGCGCGCAGGGCATGATGGCCGGCGGGCTGATGGGTACCGTCGGCGGGCCACTCGAAGGTCACCACGAGCCGGCTCCTGCCCCTGTAGCGCCGGCAGCC
>JAMFRW010000316.1 GCA_026224975.1 Rhodoferax sp.
GACCGGCATGCCGCTCACTGGCGAAATTATGCAAAGCAGATCGACGCCGACAAGCTCGCCGTCCCAGGCGAAACGGCACCTGCCGGTAGGCCACTTGCCATAACTGGGGTCTTCTCATAATGGCCGCGAAGAGCCGACGACATGCGCGCTCAGTTGCTGTCATTCGCGATCAAGCGAAATCGAATGACGGCTCCTTGTGATCGTGGTCGGCGCGAGTCGACCCGGTACGGTCGGTCGAGCGGCAGAGCCGTCCGGCAGCTAACGGGTGCGTCCAATGCCTCACGTGTAGTCGAGCGACCTTGGATGCGAAATGACGACGGGCGGCTGGTCGTGCTTATGGTGGCCGGATGAGCCCCTTCCGAGCTCTGGCTCAGCGGTCGGTCACGAGCAGCCTGCAGTGGCTGACGGGACGACTGCGTTGCCGTGTCGCAGAGCTGTTCTTAGACCGAGTGGTCCAAGGCACACGGGTGGTCACGACAACGTCAGCACGCAGCGCAGTTGGCGCGCTATGGGGCCGCCGGGAAGCCACTTCTCAGCGGTTTTTCGCCAAGGTCTCGCAACCGTCAGGGTGCGCGACGTCGGGCAGAACGCGCTGCCAGTCCGCCGCTGACAGGCCTGTGTCCAGCAGTCTGCAGCTGCGTTGCAGCCACAGCCGCGGCGCCGCGAGCCAGACCGTGACCGAGGACTGATCGACCGATGCCAGAAGCTGTCCGTCGGCGCTGAACACGAGTTGCAAGGTGGCCACCGGCCAGGTCATCGCTATCGTGTCGCCGAGCGGCCGGCCGGTCTCGCCATCCAGCAACACCAGGCGCCGCAGCGCCATGCCGGCTTCGGCCGCGTTGCCCTGTAGCAGGTCGGCACCGGCGACGGCGATCACACCGCCGTCGGCGCTGATGGCGAGCGCGGTGATGTCGCCGAAGCCGCTGGGCAAAATCGCCGGCATCGAACGGTCCTCGGCCACGCTGGCGATGCGCACCGCGCTGCTGCTTGCCGCCACCCAGCGCGAGCCGTTTCCCGCCACCGCGGTGGCGATGACCGCTGCGCCGGGCTCTGGAATCATCTCGGTGACCGGCTGATCGCTGTCCGCACGTAGCAGCGTCGCCCGGCCATCGGCGCCAACCGCGCGTAACGAAGCACGAGGTTGCGGAGCCAGCGTATCGCCGTGGCGTGCGCCGAGCAGCCGCACGGCCGCGGGCAACTCGATGCGCCGCAGCGGCCCACTCGGCGGCCGGTAGACGAGCGCATCACCCGCCGCGCTGAACGCGATGCCGTCGGCCGCATCGTCCGGGCCGGCGACCTCCCATCCGCCGTGGCGCTCGTCCTCTCCAGCGAGCCGGTGCACGATCACGACGCCGTCGGCACTCGCCGATGCGACGCGCCCACCCTGCCCATCGAAGGTGGCCTGGGTGACCGGCCCGGCATGCCCCGCGAGCTGGCGAACCCTGGGTTGCGCCTCGAGCGTGGCGACCGCCAGCCCGTTGCCTGCAGAGAGCGCGACGCGCTTGCCCGTGGGGTCGAACCGCGCGAGCAGGCCGGCGCTGTCGAGGCCGCTCTCATTCATGGCGGGTTCGACCGCGGTGCCGTCTTCGGCCCACGCGACCACCCCGCCGCCGATGCCAGCCGCGACGACGCGGGTGCCGCCCTCGCGCAAGGCCACGTCGGCGACACCTTGCGCAAACGGCGCTTGTTCGAACAACTTCTCGTGGTCGGCCGTGCGCCAAAGCGAAACAGTGCCGCCCTGGTCGTGCGAGCCGACCGTGCCC
>JAMFRW010000317.1 GCA_026224975.1 Rhodoferax sp.
CGAGCTGACGCCGACGGTCCACTTCGTGAGCGACACCCGCCAGCCACCGCGCTCCATCGCCTCGAACAGCCCGAGCGCGGGCGCGCGATACGGATCGCCGATCAGCACCTCGGCGGCGTTGCGCTCGAAGATCGCGCGTAGCGGGGCGTGCAGGTCGGGCGCGTAGAGAATGTCGGCGCCGATCACGAGGTCATACCGCACATCATCGGTCCACGCGGTCCAGTCCGCCGTGCGGTGCTCGATCGAGATGCCGTTGCGCTCGGCGTTGCGCCGCGCGAGGTGCAGCGCGAGTGACTGGATGTCGGTCTGCACAACGTGCGCACCGCGCGCCGCGGCGACGATGCCGGGCAAGCCCGTCCCGGCGCCGAGCTCGAGCACGCGCATGCCGCGTAGCTCGCGCGTCGCGAGCTCGTGAGCGAGCGCGAGCGCCGCTGGCCACAGCACGCTGCCATAGGGAAGCCGGACGTCAACCTCGCCGCGCAGGAACTGATTCTCCTGCGCGTGAGAGATGATCGCGCCCGCGTGCAGGATGCTCCAGGTACGGCCCGCGAGCTCGACCTCGACCTCTTCGAGCGGTAGCTCGCCGTGCGTGGTGGAGACCGTGGGCATTGGTAGATGTAACCTGTTCTGTGTGACGACGGCTATGAGCAAGCCCCCGTTCACAACCGCGTGCGGATTTCCCGCACACGGCTCGCCGGTGGTAGCTATCGGGGAGCGACTGTCTCAAACGCCGTTGGCACGAAGGACTGGCAATCAAAGACTTGCTCGGCATGGCCAACGTCTTCACGCACGCGAGTGACAAAAGACTGCGTGATGCACAGCGCCTGGGCAACTGACTCTGGCCACCAGGGGCGAAACAGTGACCGAAGCGCGCGAGCAATAAGCCATCGAAATTACTCGACCGCCTTGGAGATCGATTCGCGGCACCGAACGGGAGTGTGCGGAGTAGTTGCTCGGGACGTCGACGAGGGTGTACTCATCGCGTTGCACTAGCCCAGCTGAGAATCGTGCTCGCTGGTCGGACCCAGTTACCCGCGGGATCCTTCAAAATCGCCGGCCCAAAGCTCTCAAGGAGACACGTCATGAAGCAAGTGCGCTCGCTCGTTGTGCTTGCCACGCTCTGCTGCACCGGGCTTCCGGCACTGGCACAGCAAACGCCGCCGCCAGCGGCAGAGCCCGGGTGGGCCAAGGGCCGGCCGAAGGCGGATGCCGCGATGCAGATGGCGCCGATTCCGGTATTTCCGATCCCGACCGCACCCGACAAGCTCCCGACCTCCAAGTTCAAGCTGCCGCCTGGCTTCAAGGTGGAGACATGGGCGTCGGGAGTGCTGGACGCGCGCGGCCTGCGCGAGGGAGCCAAGGGCAACATCTTCGTCAGCTCGCTGTTCGTCGCGAACAAGGTCTACGTGATTCCGGAGCAAGGCAATCACCAGCCCAAGGCCATCATCGATAAGATGCCAATGGCCACCGGCATCGAGTTTCACGACGGGAGCCTGTATGTTGCGACGAACACGAAGATCATGCGGTATGATAATGTCGAGGACAGGCTCGACCACCTCGGCGAGCCCAAGGTGCTATACGACAAGCTGCCCGGTGGCAACGACCACAGCTGGAAATATCTGCGCATCCGCAACAATAAGCTGTATTACGCCATCGGCGCGCCATGCAATATCTGCGATCCGGGCCAGTACGGGAAGATCTACCGCATGAACCTCGATGGAACCAACATCGAGACGATTGCGTCGGGCGTGCGCAATACAGTCGGCTTCGATTTCGACCCGAAGACTGGTGACCTGTGGTTCACCGACAACGGACGCGACTGGTTCAGCGAGGAGCTGCCGAACGACGAGCTCAATCACGTGACCAAGCCTGGCCAGGAGCATTTCGGCTACCCGTATTGCCACCAGGGCAACATTCCCGACCCGGAGTTCGGATGGGGCAAGTCGTGCGACGATTATGTCAAACCGGCTGCCCTGCTGGGGCCACATGCGGCCTCCCTGGGCCTGACGTTCTATCGCGGCACGATGTTCCCGGCCAAGTATCAGGGTGCCATGTTCATCGCGCGCCACGGTCCGTGGAACCGTACCAAGAAGTATGCCGACATCTCGGTGGCTTGGCCCGACGGCAAGGGCGGTGCGCGGGTCGAGACGTTCATGACCGGCTTCGTCGAGAACAATAGCTATCTCGGTCGGCCGGTGGACTTCCTCGTGCTCAAGGACGGATCGATGCTCGTCAGCGACGATCACGCGGGGGCGATCTACCGCATCAGCTACGGGAAGTGATGACGAGATGGGCTGCAGGCCTGTTATCGGCGGCGGTGGCAGCGGCGCTGGCGCTGATGGTGGTCTCTCCGCGGGTCGGTGGGCAGCAAAAGGCCACGGCAGTGACGGCGGCCGGGAGTGGCACCGAGGCGACTGCAACGGCGGCCGCGGTGACCTCCTACGCGCCCGCGGCGACACCCTACGCGCGGCGCTTCGCCGCCCTGTGTGCGGCTTGTCATGGTGCCAACGGGCGCACTGAAACGCCACTGACACCGGTGCTGGCCGGCCAACCCGCGCTGTATGTAATCACGCAGCTATTCCTATTTCGCGAGGGTCGGCGCAGCAATGAAGCCATGACCGCAGTGGCCAAGACTCTGACCGACGACGACCTGCGTGGCTTTTCCGAGCTCATCGAGACCCTGCCACCCGTTTCTCCTCCGCTACCGACCACTCCGCCCGACCCGATCCGCATGGCCAGGGGGCAAGCGCTGGCGGAGCAACACAAGTGCGTGTTCTGTCACGGTGCGGGCTTGGCCGGTGGCCAGCAGGTGCCCAGCATAGGAGGCCAGCACGAGGATTACCTTCAGGCCAGCTTGCGCGGTTTCCATTCGGGCGCCCGCCCGGCGTATACGCAGGCCATGACGGCGGCGGTAAGTCAGATCCCACCGGAGGACTTGGACACCCTGGCGTACTACGTGGCGCGATTCCGTGACTCCGCGGGAGCACTCACCGGCAAGTAGCGAGAGCGCAACCGCATCGCCGCTGACCTGCGTGGCAA
>JAMFRW010000318.1 GCA_026224975.1 Rhodoferax sp.
AGCGTGATCTCCGGCTGGCCGAATTTGGCGGTGTCGGCGGCGATGATGAAATCGCACATCATCGCCAGCTCGCAGCCACCGCCGAGCGCAAAGCCCGAGACGGCGGCGATCACCGGTTTGCGGATGCTGCGGATGGTTTCCCAGTTGCGGGTGATGAAGTCGCCACCGTAGGCATCGACGAAATTCTTCTGCGCCATCGCGCCGATGTCGGCGCCCGCGGCAAAGGCCTTGTCGCTGCCGGTGATCACGATGCAGCCGATACCGGCATCCGCGTCGAAGGCCTTCAACGCGGCACCGAGTTCATCCATCAGCGCGTCGTTGAGCGCGTTGAGCTGCTTGGGGCGGTTGAGCGTGATGACGCCGGTTTTCCGGTCGCCGCTGCCGCGCACGTCGGTGAGGATGCATTCGTAGGCCAAGGGGGTCTCCTTCGAGGGGGTTCGTGAATCGCGCGGTTGTGGCGCAAGTGTGGCGCTATCGTAGCCGTCCACACACGGCCGCACCCCGGCGCACCCTCACGCATGTCCGACGACAACCAGATCGAGATTCCGCCATCGTTCATCGCGCTGTTCGTGCCGCCGGGGCGCATCAAGCCGACCGAATCGCGCGAGTTCATCGCGGCGCGCTACGAGTTCTGCGAAGACCTGGCGAACCTGATGACGGAGCATGCGCGCACCATGCTTTTCAGCCTGGGCGTGGACGAATCCGATGTGCTCGAGCGCTGCCACCGCGGGCTGCTGGACGCGGCTTCGGGCGTTTCGCCTCCGGAAGCCGGCTGGGTGGTGCAGCGGCTGGCGGAGCTGCTGGAATGGCGCTTCGAGGGGCTCGCCGGCGCTTGATTCAGCACGCTGGCCCGGCGGCTACTGCGCCGCCATCTCCGGCCGGCGCGAGATCATCATGTCGACGAAGTTCTCGGCGCTCTGCTGGATGCGGATGCGGACCGGCAAATAGCGCAGCGTGGGCGCGAACCAGATCTCGGCGCTGAGTTCACCGATCTTGGGCTCGGAGCGGCGCGGCTTGAGGTGCACGGTCGCGAGTTCGCCGAAAGGCGTGTGCAGCGTCTGCTCGTCGATCACGTCGTAGATCCAGCGATCGATCTTGTGCGGCAGCGCGAGCGGCATTTCGATGCGGGTGCCGATGCGCAGCAACTCGGGCTTCAGGGTGAACATGTAGGTGAGCTGCACGAACTGGCTGGCGGTGTCTTGCAGGCCGGGCACCATGTCGCGCTTGTCGCCGTTGGCGAGCGTGACGGCGTCGGGTGTGAAGCTCATGCTCACGCGCTTGCGCGAGGTGAAGGCGACCTTGGTGTCCTGGTCGTAGCGGCGCGGCTGCAGGCCCTCGGCTCCGATCTCGCCATCGCTCGTCATCTGGCGCGAAACGACCGGTGCGAAGCTCGGGCCGACGAGGATGTCGAGGTGAACCTGATACCGCGGCCCGATGCGCACCCATTCCACATGTGCCTCGCCTTGCACCTCGCCGCGGTAGTTGCCGGTGAGCGCATAACTCACGCGGGTGGAAACCGGCCATTCGAAGCCGCCGATCTCGGCGCCGCTGGCGGGCGTCGCAGCGGCCAGCGCGGAAGACGACGCGGGCGATGACGGTGCCGAGGCAACGCGCGGCGCGCTGGCGGCCGGCAGAGGCGCCGATGCGGCAGCGGCCAAGGCCTGTGCCGCTGACGACGCGGCAGCAGCCACTGATTCAGCTTGCGACGCTGCAGCCGCGGCGCTGGCAGCCGCGAGCGCCGACGCCAACCTGGCCTCGGCCTCGTTCCGCGCCAACCGTTCGGCTTCTTCCTCCGCAGCCTTTTCCCGGGCACGCGCCAAGCGTTCGGCCGCTTCCCTCGCCTTGCGCGCCTTGGCGGCTTTGGCGAGCTTTTCGCGCTCGGCCGCTTCGGCTGCAGACGCGGCCGGGTCCGGCGCCGACACCTCGGCCGGCGCTGCGGCGGGTGGTGCAGCCGCCGTCGGCGCCACCGCAGGCGGCGCGGCTTCGGCCAGCTCGCGCACATACGCCACTTCCACGCGCTGGGGCATCGGCTGCGCGGCATCGTCCATGCCGTCGGCCACCTGCCACGAAACGCAGCCGTGCACCGCGATCACCGCGAGCACGAGCAGCACCAGCCCGGCGCGCCGCCAGGCGCTGGGCTCACGGGTGCCGAAGATCTTCAGCCGGCCAGCCATGCCTTCTGAAGGGCGAGCGCGGCCTTGGCCGGTTTGGCAGACGCGCGCAAGGTGATGGCGCCCGGCGCCTCGGCCGTGGTTGCCGGCAAGGTCAGCGAGAGGTTCATCAACCGTTGGTCGCGAGCGACGAGCACTGGCGCCCCGACGCCCGGCGCCAGCAACCGCAGCGCTTCGTCGAGCCGGCGCAGCCGCCAGCCGGCGACGGCCAGCACTTCATCACCGGCCGACAAACCCGCACGCTCGGCCGCGCCGCCACGCAGGACCTGGCCAACCTTCACACCGGTGAGCGCACTCTCGCTCACGCGCACGCCGAGGCGCTGCGCCAGGGTGGCGGCCTGCGCTTGCCAATCGATGCCAGCTTGGGCCAGCAGTTCGGGCAGCGGCAAGTCCTTCGTGCCGTGGACCCAGGCGGCGAGTTCGGCTGCGTACGAACGGCCGCCGATCTGTTCGAGCGCCGCGGCGATGTCGCCCTCGTGAATCGGCCCGCCCCGGCTCGTGGCCCAGAGCGCGCGCATCACGTCGTCGAGCGTGCCGTGGCCTTCGTGGCGCAATGTCAAATCGAGCGCCAGCGCCACCAGCGAGCCCTTGGTGTAGTAGCTGATGGTGGCGTTCGGCGTGTTCTCGTCGGTGCGGTAGTACTTGGTCCAGGCGTCGAAACTGGCTTCTGCCACGCTCTGCACTTGGCGGCCCGGCAGCGCCAGCACGGTGCTCAGGGTGCGCGCGATCAGCTTCGAGTAACGGGCGCTGTCGATCAGGCCGGCACGCACCAGAAACAGATCGTCGTAGTACGACGTGAAGCCCTCGAAGAACCAGAGCAGCTCGGTGTAGTTTTCGCGCGTGTAGTCGTAGCGCGCGAACTCCGCCGGCCGCAGGCGCTTGACGTTCCAGGTGTGAAAGTATTCGTGGCTGATGAGGCCCAGCAGGTTGACGTAGCCGTCGCTGGCCTCTGCTATCCCGGACGCGGTTTTGGAGTTGACACCGTTCGGCTCGCGGCGCGGCAGGTCACGGCGCGAGCCGATCAGCGCGGTGCTGGCGCGGTGCTCCAACCCGCCGTGGCCATCTTCGACGACGACGAGCATGAACACATATCGCTCGAATGGCAGTTCGCCCGATTTCACGGTTTTCTTGCCGTGCCAGAACGCGATCTCGGCCTCGCAAATGCGCCTGGTGTCGGCCAACAGGCGGTCCCCATCGAAATCGGGCAAGGCGCCCGAGACGACGAACTCGTGCGGCACGCCCGCCGCCTCGAACTGTCCGCGCCAGAAGCGGCCGAGTTCGAAGGGGCTGTCCACCAATTCGTCGTAGTCGGCGGTGTCGAAGCTGTTCTTGATGCCTGCGGACGCGCGCAACGCCGTTGCCACCTGCCAGCCGGCCGGCAGCTTGCGCAGTTCGAGCCGATGTGGCGCGGCCTCCTGGCCTTCGACGCACAGGCAGAGCGAGGTGCCGTTGAAGAAGCCTCGGTTGGCATCGAGAAATGCGGTGCGCACCGAAGGGTCGAACGCGTAGACGAGGTAGCTCACCACGAGCGCGCCGATGGGCTCGCAGCGCGCGAGCCAGGTCGTCTTGTCGAGTTGTTCCAGCGGCAACGTCCGCTTGCCTTGCGCTGCAGAAACCGCGGAGAGATGCCGAGCGAATTCACGAACCAGGTAGCTCCCGGGAATCCACACCGGCAGGCTCAGGCGCTGCTCGGCGGCCGGCCGGGGAACGGTGAGCGTGACGCGGAAGAGATGGGCGTTGGCGTCTGCAATCTCGATGCGGTAGGAAATCATCGGATCAGGCGCCCGCCGCGCCGACGAAACAGGCGATGCTCGCGATGCCGCTCAGCCTGAAGCGCAGCGTGAGCCACGCGGCGGCGCCCTGCTGCGGATAGACCTTGCGGTCGACGAGGTAGCACACGACGATCATCACCCCGTGGATCACCAGGCCGGCATAAGGTTGCATCACCACGCCGACGCAAGCCACGAGCGCCGGCACCACGCCCCAGGTGAAAAGACGCGGCGTCGGGGCCGGCTGACGGAAGGCGAAGCCCCAGTGGATACCGCCCAGAAACGAGACCACGACCGCCGCATAAGCCGACAGCGCCGCGGCGGCATACGGATGCGCCTCGGGCCGCACGACCCAGACCAGCAAGGCGCCGAGGGCAAAGGGCACGAGCGCCAACGCGCCCAGGCGCGTCGCAATGGAGTTCGAGGATGAGGTTGTCGCAGGCATCGGCATAGGGCGGGATTGTCACCGCTGGGCGATGATCCGGCCGGTCGCGGAGGGGTGCACAAGGGCGGGCACAAAATAGTTTCGCGCGCTGTCGATTCGCGGCAAGCTCGCGCATCGATCCATGTGAGGCCGAGCCTCTGAGGCGGTGCATGTCGCACCGCCACACCCACGCTGGAGTCCACCATGCAATACATGCTGATGTTTCACGAAACCGCCGCCGACTTCGACAAACGTTCCGACCCGGCCGTGGCCACTGCCCACATGGGCGCGTGGCGCGCCTACATCGGCGCGATGATGGGCGCGGGTATCGGCGTCAACGGTGCCGGCCTGCTGCCGCCGCACACCAGCACCACGGTGCGGGTGCAAGGCGGCAAGCGCCAGGTGCAGGACGGCCCGTTCGCCGACACCAAGGAGCAGTTGGGCGGTTATTTCGTCATCGACGTGCCCTC
>JAMFRW010000319.1 GCA_026224975.1 Rhodoferax sp.
CTGCGCCGGGAAGCGCTTGGTGAGCACGTTGAAGGCGGGTTCGTAAAGCGTCATCGCCATCGAGACACCCATCACCGCCCAGGCCGCGTAAAGCATGGGCAGGCTGTGCGCCTCCGACCACATCAGGAAGCCGGCGCCGGCCAGCGCCGCGCCGACCGTCATGACCAACCGGCCGCGGCCGTGGTCAATGAGCGCGCCCATCGCATAAGTGGCCGCGCCCCACAGCGCCAGCCCCAGCGTGTACGCGCCCATCATCTGCGGCTTGCTCCAGCCCATGCTGTGCTGCATGGGCAAGACGAGCGACGAAAAGGAATAGAACAGGGCAGCCCAGCACACGAGCTGCCCCGCAGCGAGCGCGATCACCGTCGCTCGAAAACTCGGGGCATCCATCGGATTGACTATACGGTCGGGAGTAGGCTGGAGGCTTGTCACGGCAGGGACAAGGCAAAATGGCACGATCGTGCTAAAACACGCCGCCGCGCAAACTGCCGTTGCATCTTCTGCAATCTGGAGACATCCGATGGACCTGAAATTCACCCCCGAAGAACAAGCCTTCCGCGAGCAGATTCGCGCCTGGGTGGCCGAGAACCTGCCCAAGGACATCAGCCACAAGGTGCACAACGCGTTGCGCCTCTCCAAGGAAGACCTGCAACGCTGGGCGCGCATTCTGGGCGCCAAGGGCTGGCACGGCTGGGCCTGGCCCAAGCAGTTCGGCGGCCCGGGCTGGAACGCGATCCAGAAGCATCTGTTCGAAGAAGAATGTGCCTTGGCCGGCGCGCCGCGCGTGATCCCCTTCGGCCCGGTGATGGTGGCGCCGGTGATCATGGCCTTCGGCACGCCGGAGCAGCAGCAGCGCTTCCTGCCCGACATCATGAGCGGCAAGGTCTGGTGGAGCCAGGGTTACAGCGAGCCAGGCTCGGGCTCCGACCTCGCTTCGGTCAAGACCAAAGCCGAGCGCAAGGGCGATTTCTACATCGTCAACGGCCAGAAGACCTGGACTACGCTCGGCCAGCATGGCGACTGGATCTTCTGTCTGGTGCGCACCAGCAACGAAGGCAAGCCGCAGACCGGCATCAGCTTCCTGCTGATCGACATGAAGAGCCCCGGCGTGACGGTGCGGCCCATCATCACGATGGATGGTGAGCACGAAGTCAACGAGGTCTGGTTCGACAACGTCGAAGTCCCGGCCGACCAGCTCGTCGGCGAAGAGAACAAGGGCTGGACCTACGCCAAGCACCTGCTGGCCCATGAGCGCACCAACATTGCCGACGTGAACCGCGCCAAGCGCGAGCTCGAGCGCCTGAAGCGCATCGCCAAGGCCGAAGGCGTCTACACAGACACCCGCTTCCGCGACGAAATCGCCAAGCTCGAAGTCGAGGTGATCGCGCTCGAGATGATGGTGCTGCGCGTGCTCTCGGCCGAGAAGAGCGGCAAGGCCGCGCTCGATGTGGCCGGCCTGCTCAAGATCCGCGGCAGCGAGCTGCAGCAGCGTTACAGCGAGCTGATGATGCTCGCCGCCGGCCCTTACGCCGTGCCCTTCATCGCAGAAGCGGTCGAGGCCGGCTGGCAGGGCGAGTACGTGGGCGCGGCCTATGTGGCGCCGCTCGCAGGCACCTACTTCAACATGCGCAAGACCACCATCTACGGCGGCTCGAACGAAGTGCAACGCAACATCGTCGCGCAAACCGTGCTCGGCTGAGCCCACACAAGAATCAAGGAACGATCATGGACTTCGACTTCAGCGACGACCAGGAAATGCTGCGCGACACGGTGCGCAAATGGGTGGCCAAGGACTACGGCTTCGAACGCCGCCGCGGCATCGTCAAGGCCGGCGGCTTCTCCAAGGAAATCTGGCAAGAGATGGCCGACCTCGGCCTGATGGGCTTGGCGATTCCCGAGGCGCATGGCGGCATGGGCTTCGGCGCCGTCGATGCGATGGTGGTGATGGAAGAACTCGGCCGCGGCATCGTGATGGAGCCGTATGCACAGGGCGCGTTGATCGCCGGTGGCGTGCTCTCGGCCCATGCGCCGGCCGAAGTGCAAGCCGCGTGGCTGCCCAAAATCGCCTCGGGTGAAGCACTCGTGGTGCTCGCGCATCAGGAGCGCGCGGCCCGCTACAACCTGGCCCACGTGGCCACGACCGCAGCGCAAAGCGGTGCGGCGTGGGCGATCAACGGCGCCAAGAGCGTGGTGCCGGTGGGCGACAAGGCAGATGCCTTCCTGGTGCCGGCCCGCCTGTCGGGCGCGGTGGACGATGGCGCGGGCATCGGCCTCTTCCTCGTCGAGCGCAAATCGGATGGCGTGAAGACGCGCGGCTACGGCACGCAAGACGGCGCACGCGCGGCGGAAGTGACCTTCACCAACGCACCGGCCACGTTGATTGCCGCTGCGGGCACCGGTCTGGCCGCGACCGAACTCGCCGTCGACATCGGCATTGCCGCACTCTGCGCCGAAGCCGTGGGCGCGATGGACGAACTGGTCAAGATCACCGTCGACTACATGAACCAGCGCAAGCAGTTCGGCGTGGTCATCGCCTCGTTCCAGGCGCTCAAGCATCGCATCGCCGATGTGAAGATGCAGCTCGAACTGGGCCGCTCGATGAGCTACTTCGCCAGCCTGAAGATGAACGAGGCGCCGGCTGCACGCCGCCGCGCTTTGGCGCAAGCCAAGTACCAGCTCGGGCAATCGATGCGCTTCGTGGGCCAGCAATGCATCCAGCTGCACGGCGGCATCGGCGTGACCGACGAATACATCGCCAGCCATTACTTCAAGCGCCTCACGGTGATGGAGATGAGCTTCGGTGATTCGATGTTCCAGCTCGGCAAGGTGGCCGAAAGCATGCAGGACACGGCGGGCGTGTTCGCTTGAATACGGCGAGTTAAGCAGGGTTAGCCACGACGGTATTCACAACGCCGTCACCCTAGCCTCCTAGACTGAAAAGGTCGGGTCCGCCATGCGTTCTTGCATGCGCCGCCCGGCCTTTTTTGTCGCCGCAAGTCCAGGAGAACAACCCATGAAAAACTACATCACATCGACCTCGTTGCGCCTTGCGCGCACTGCCGCAGCAGCCGGCTTCGTGCTCGCCAGTTTGATGGCCGCCATGCCCGCTGCACAAGCCGCCGAGCCCATCGTCATCGCCCACCGCGGCGCGAGCGGCTACTTGCCCGAGCACACGCTCGCCGGCTATGAGTTGGCCGTGAAAATGGGCGCCGACTACATCGAGCCCGACCTGCAGTTCACCAAGGATGGCGTGCTCGTCGCCATGCACGACGACACCCTCGGCCGCACCACCAACGTCGGCACGCTCTTCACGGCGCGCAACGGCGGCTACAAGGTTTCCGACTTCACGCTCGCCGAAATCAAGACGTTGACCGTCAAGCCCACCGGCACCGGCAGCAACAGCTACGCCGGCTTCACGCCGCTCAACACCGAGCTGCGCGTGCCGACGTTCCAGGAGGTGATCGACCTCGCCAAATCGCAAAG
The DNA here is from genome assembly GCA_026224975.1 of Rhodoferax sp. Taxonomy (GTDB): domain Bacteria; phylum Pseudomonadota; class Gammaproteobacteria; order Burkholderiales; family Burkholderiaceae_C; genus LMDS01. The sequence continues at coordinate 3,484 of JAMFRW010000319.1, forward strand.
CGCCCTCGTCGGCCACACCGTCGGCATCTACCCGGAAGCCAAGCAGGCCGACCCGCTGATGGAAAACCAGATCCTCTCCACGCTGGTGAGCAACGGCTACACGACGGCCGCGAACAAGGTCTACGTGCAGTCCTTCAGCGATGTGACCTTGCGCAGCATCGATGTCAAGCAGAAGGCGCAGAACCTCGACATGCCGCTCATCCTGCTCGGCGTCGCCGTGACGCAAGCCGATGGCACGGCGATGATGGGCCTGACCAGCGGCACGGCGCTGAGTTTTGCCGACGTGGCCTCGTTCGCCGACGGCATCAGCGTGGTCATCAACTACGCCGCCGGCCCGATCACCAAGAGCTTCATCGACCAGGCCCACGCCGCCGGCCTGCTGGTGCACAGCTGGACCTTCTCCAAGCAAGACCCGGTGCTCGCCGCGGCCGAGTACAAGAAGTATCTGGAGATGGGCATGGACGGCATGTTCACCAACTATGCCGACATGGCCGTGGAGGCACGTGATGCGTATGTGGCCTCGATTCCGGAGCCATCGACTTATGCGCTGATGGCGCTCGGGCTGGTCGGCCTGGCGGTGGCCAAGCGCAGGAAGGTTCACTGACGCATGACGGGGTGATGATCGGCGTCGGCTGCTGCTCGTGCGCCTGCGTGCCGATGCGCATTGACCCTGCGGTGTCTGCGCCGACAATGGTTCGGTGCAAACCGCTCGCCTCGATCCGATGACACCCGCCGCCGACGAACCGACCGATCCCCTTCGCTCGACCCGCCGCTTCGGCGGCAGCCTCACCGACGTGCGCGGCCTGCACGTCGGCCACCACACCGACACCCGCCGCCCGACCGGCTGCACCGTGATCCTCGCGCCCGAAGGCGCCGTCGCAGGCGTCGATGTGCGCGGCGCCGCGCCCGGCACGCGCGAGACCGAGTTGCTCTCGCCGCTCAACGCCGTCGAAAAAGTCCACGCCATCCTGCTCGCCGGTGGCAGCGCCTTTGGCCTGGACGCGGCCGGCGGCGTCATGCGCTGGCTCGAAGAACGCGGCATCGGCGTGCCCGTCGGCCCGGCGCGCGTGCCCATCGTGCCCGCGGCCATCCTCTTCGATCTGTGGGTCGGCGATGCGTCGATCCGGCCCGATGCATCGTCGGGCTATGCGGCCTGCGAAGCGGGGAGCGCGCAGCCGGTGGCCGAAGGCAATGTGGGCGCCGGTACGGGCGCGACCGTCGGCAAACTCTTCGGCATCGACCGTGCGATGCGCGGCGGCATGGGCAGCGCCTCGGTGCAAGTCGCCGGCTTCACCGTGGCCGCACTCGTCGCCGTCAACGCGATCGGCGATGTGGTCGACCCATCGACCGGCCGCGTCGTCGCCGGTGCCCGCACCGCCGATGGCCGCTCACTCTTCGGCACCATGCAGGCCCTGTTGCGCGGCGAGCTGCCCGCGCCCATGCAGGTCGGCACCGCGACCACGCTGGCCGTCGTCGCAACCGATGCCGTGCTCACAAAGGCACAAGCCAACAAGATGGCCCAAATGGCCCACGACGGCCTGGCGCGCAGCATCAACCCCGTGCACACGATGACCGATGGCGACACGGTGTTCGCGATGGCCACGGGTGCCGCGGGGCGGGCGGGGCATGTGACGCTGCTGGGCGCGGTGGCGGCCGAAGTGCTGGCCGCTGCCGTGCTGCACGCCGTGTGGGCCGCGACCCCGATGCATGGCGAAGGGCTGCCGGATATGCCTTGTGCAACTGATTTCCCTTCGCCCTCTCCCCCTGGGAGAGGGCTGGGGTGAGGGCCAGCAGCCGCTGACAACTCACCACGTTCGAACAACGAATCAAGACCCACCATGACCAGCAACATCACCCGCCGCCGCCTCCTCCTGACCACCGCCGCCTCCACCCTCCTGGCCGCCTGCGCGACCAAGCCGAGCGACGCCACCGCCTACCCGCCCATCGTCTTCGTCCACGGCAACGGCGACACCGCGGCCCTCTGGACCACCACCCTCTGGCGCTTCGAATCCAACGGCTGGCCGCGCGACCGCCTGCAGGCGATCGACATCCCCTACCCGCTCTCGCGCGACGACGACACCAAGCCGCAGGAAGGCCGCAGCTCCACCGCCGACAACCTGCAATACCTCTCCGCCGAAGTCGACAAGGTGCTCGCCGCCACCGGCGCGAAACAAGTCGTGCTGATCGCCAACTCGCGCGGTGGCAACGCAGTGCGCAACTACATCGCCAATGGCGGCGGCGCGGCCAAGGTGGCCAGCGCCATCCTCTGCGGCACGCCCAACCACGGCGTCTTCGCCGACCCCAAGAACCGCCTGAACGGAGAGTTCAACGGCGCCGGCCCCTTCCTCATGGGCCTCAACGCACCCAAGGGCCCGAAAGGCGACGAAGTGACCCCCGGCGTGCGCTGGTTGACCATCCGCTCCGACAACAACGACAAGTACGCCCAGCCCGACGGCGTCTGGATCGGCGCCAAGGGCACGCCCACCAACGTCACCTTCGAAGGCCCTGCCCTCAAGGGCGCGCAAGACGTGGTGATCCCCGGCATCGACCACCGCGAAACTGCCTACAGCCTGAAAGCCTTCGAGGCCATGTTCACCTTCATCACTGGCAAGGCACCCGCCACGATGACCATCACGCCCGAATCACGCGTGGTGCTCAACGGCAAGGTCAGCGGCAATTTCGGCCCGCAAGGCGCGGTGCCGACCAACCTGCCGCTCCCCGGCGCCAGTCTCGAAGTCTTCGCGACCGACCCCGCCACCGGCGATCGCCAAGGCCCCGCCCTGCTCCGCAAGACCATCCCCGCCGACGGCCTGTGGGGCCCGCTCACCGCCGAGCCACAAGCCACCTACGAATTCGTGATCACCGCCCCCGGCCACGCGACCACGCACATCTACCGCTCCCCCTTCGCCCGCTCGTCGAACATCGTCCACCTCCGCGCCGAGCGGCTCGCCGATGCCGACAAGGCAGCAGCCTCGGTCATCACCCTCAGCCGCCCGCGTGGCTACTTCGGGGTTCCACGCGATCGCATCGCACTTGATGGCGTGAGCCCGCCTGCTGGCATTCCGCCAGGGGTCGCGGGGGTGGCTTCGGCGAAGCTGAAGCTCACCGATGGCGCCGGGCGGGCGGTGGTGGGGGAGTTCAATGGGGAGCGGGTGGTGGGGCGGGCTTGGCCGGCTGGCGGGAATGAGGTGGTGGTGTTGGAGTTGACGTATTGAGATGGTTGAATGCTGATACGCGCGGCCTGCAACATGGCCGGCCGTGAACCGAACCGCTTCGTCTTCCAATCTATCCCTGAAAAACCGAAGGTCACTTCGTCAATTCCCGCTCGCGATCTTCGCCTGTCTCTAAATGCTCGATCGCACCCAAAAATCGTTTGGCATTCGCGGAGCTTCGCAGCAGATACACCGTCTCTTCCATCGACCTGTAGTCCTCCAACGAAAGCATCACCACCGACCGGGCGCCGTCCCGCGTGATGATCAGGGGCTTATGGTCGTTGCACACACGATCCATCGTCGCAGCGAGGTCGGCTTTGGTAGAACGGTAGGTGATGGCATCCACGGTGGCGCCTCCAAGAATGTACGGTTTATTGCTGGCTACGCCGCGGCCTCACTGGTAAGCGCTGGCGCTAGCACGTGCGGCCGCGCTCGTGATGGTCGCCTTATGACCGGATCACTCGATTCCAAGTCATCGCCGAAGATATCCCCAGACCCAACGCCGGGCTGCGCGATGCGCTTGCGCACGGCGAGAAGGCGACTTTGGCGGGAATGCTTGCGCCGCTGTCGGCGCCGCGCTGAATCTCGCTGCGCAACTCACTAAGTCTGGCTTCGCGCACCGCCTCGCTCGCGCAAGCGTCGCGGCCGCGCCGAATCTGCTCTTTCATGAGCGACTCGAACTGATCCCCAATGACATGGCTCGACGGCATGGTGCGACTCCTGCCGTTGGTCCAAACGCTGCAGAGGTTATCAAAGACACAACTGCTCGCACATGCGCGGCGGAATTTCCGCCTCCCTAACTTGGGAGTTCGGTGCCTAGCGCCGCTCCCTATTTCGTCACTTGAACGCCATGTAAAGAAGAACGAAGATGGTTGAGAAACCAACTCGAATATACTTTCCAGCGCGTATTCATTATCAACCTTAATTATTCTCCCCGAGACATGCGATGAGCTAAAGCGGGACGAATTGCCCAAGGAGATTCGAATGAAGTCAAGCATCATGACGCCTCTCACACCGGCTCTTTCGAAACTCATGAAAGCCTGTGTTGCGCTCAAGACAACGAACTCTAAAACGTTGGCGGGCCACTTGAATCGATCGCCGGCCACGGTGCGGACGGAGTTTCAGCGCATCTTGTCGATACTCGATACACACAGCCGTTTTTCGGCGCTGAGAATTGCCGAGGAACAAGGCTGGATCGGGCCGAGCGCCGAAATCGAGTGATGATCGAAATGTATGCATCTGCAGCCTTGTGAATTATCCCTCGGCCAACGATTCTGGAGATGCTTCACGCTGAATCAACTCTGAATGAAGCAAGCGCATCGGGCCTTGGCAAGTCGCTTCTAATCCGGGGCCCGATGCTTTTCTCTAAACCTCAACGTGATACTAGGAGATTCAAATGGGAAAGAAACTTTTGGCGGCTGTTTTCGGCCTTCTGTCACTCGTGGCGCTGCCAGGCATTTCGAACGCGGCATGTGCGATCACCGGTGTGGTGGTTCGCGTGACAAGTTACGATGATGCCTATTCGGCCATCGGCGGATACATTTATTTCAGGACCAGTTCGCTCGCGTCGAGTTACTACTACGCGTCGAGCAACGACGACGAGACGATCAGCAATGCGATTGCCTACATGAACAGCGGCAGAACCGTCACGATCTCTGGCGATGTGGCTGCATGCCCTGCGGTTCCCGGCGCTGGCGGTGCGGCCAGCATCGGCATGGTGAATTATTTCTACAACCCCTGATCGGCAATTCGACGCACCTGAATGGTTGGGAGTTCGCTCCCAACCAATTCTCATGACTGAATTGGAAGAGGTGACGCCATGCTGATTTATCGCAAGACATCTCGAGTCGTCGATTGGAAGGCCGTCCTCTGGTTCTCGCTGGGAGTGTTCGTGGCGCTGTGCGTGGCGAGCTACATGCACTTCGACGCTGCGGGTGGCCGCGCCAGGGCGAACGCGGCTGCCAACGCGCCGGAACCGCGACCTGCGGTGCAACCTGTGCAGCCACCGCGCCCGACCGAATCAACGACGCGGATGTCCGCCAACTCGAACCCCACACCAGCGGCCACGCATCCTCTAGGCAACGACAGCCCGCGATTCGCCGCCAACACGACGCAAGCCGATGTGAGCTTGTTCGCCACCGGCGAAGTGGGCCGCAAGGAAATGGCACCGGTGGCGCCGGCCCCCGAATCGTCGACGCCATTGCCGCCGCCGGATGCCGGCTCGGCCCTGCCCTCACCCCCTTCGCCAGCGGACACCGAGTTGGAGAACAAGCTCCGCTCGAATTCGGACAGCACGGCGCCGCTTTCATCGGCCACCGATGCAGCGCTGCTGCCGCACGAAAAGCCGTAACGCAACTCAGCGTGGCCTCACCCCGCGCAACACCACCGCCTGCACGCTCGCCACCGTCTGCTCGAAGAACTCCGGGTTCGCGAGCGTTCGCCCGGTGAGCGCCTGCACCTGCACGGCGAAATCGGCGTAGTGCTGGGTGGTCGCCCAGATCATGAAGATCAGGTGTTCGGGGTCGACTCGCGCCAGCAGGCCGGCATCCATCCAGCCGCGGATCACGGCGGATTTGTGCTCGACGATGCCGCGCAGTTCGCGGTCGAGCTCGTCCTTGATCAGCGGCGCGCCCTGGATCATCTCGAGGCAGAAGAGGCGTGAGGCCTCGGGGCTGTCGCGCGAGACAGCGAGCTTGCGACGGATGTAGTCGGCGATGGCTTGCTGCGGGTCTTGCTCGGCGCTGAATTCGCGCAGTGGCGCGAGCCACACTTCGAGCAGGTCGCGCAGCACGCAGACGTAAAGCTCTTCCTTGTTGGCGAAGTAGTAGAGCAGGTTGCTTTTCGATACACCGGCGCGGGCAGCCACCTGGTCCACACTGGTGCCATGCAGGCCGAAGCGCGAGAAGAGCGAGAGCGCCGCATCGAGCACGGCCGTGCGCTTGTTCTGTACCGGTGCGGCGGCGGCTTTTTTCGTCACGGGGCTTGCGCTTCCTCAGGAAAAAGACGGACTAGTCTCCCACAGCAACGTCACCCTTTCTCGGTGTTTGTCCATATGGTCAAACTGGCACGGGGGTTGCATGCTCGTGGCGACGGGTGGACGGGCGCCGCTTCCGGGTGCATAAATCGAACCTCGTCAATCTTTGCAGGAGCATGTCATGGCGGAACTGATGATCAATGGCGACCGCCTCTGGGCGAGCCTGATGGAAATGGCCAAGATCGGCGCCACGCCCAAGGGCGGCGTGTGCCGTCTGGCGCTGACCGATCTGGACCGCGATGGTCGCGACCTGTTCGTCAAATGGTGCAAGGAGGCCGGCTGCACCATCAAGATCGACCAGATGGGCAACATCTTTGCGCGCCGCCCGGGCCGCAACAACAACCTCGCGCCTGTCGGCACCGGCAGCCACCTCGACAGCCAGCCGACCGGCGGTCGCTTCGATGGCGTCTACGGCGTGCTGGCCGGGCTGGAAGTGATTCGCTCGCTGAACGACCACGGCATCGAAACCGAGCGGCCGGTCGAAGCATCGGTCTGGACCAACGAAGAAGGCTCGCGCTTCGCGCCGGCGATGGTGGCCTCGGGCGTTTACGCGGGCGTCTTCACGCTCGACTACGGCCTGAGCCGCGCCGATGCCGATGGCAAGACCATGGGCGAAGAATTGAAGCGCATCGGTTATGCGGGCACCGAACCCGTAGGCGGGCGGCCGGTGCATGCGTTTTTCGAAACGCACATCGAGCAAGGCCCGATTCTGGAGGCGGAAGGCCAGACCATCGGCGTCGTCACCGATGCGCAAGGCCAGCGCTGGTACGAGCTGGTGCTGACCGGCCAGGATTCGCACGCCGGCCCCACGCCGATGCCGGTGCGCAAGGACGCGCTGCTGGGCGCCGCCAAGGTGATCCAGCTCGTCAACCAGATCGGCCTGGCGCACGCGCCGCTGGCCGTCTCGACCGTGGGCATGCTCAACGTGTTTCCGAACTCGCGCAACGTGATCCCGGGCAAAGTGTTTTTGACCGTCGACTTCCGCTGCCCCGACAACGACGAGCTGACGAAGATGGATGCGGAGCTGAAGGCGGGCGTCGCCAAGATCGCCGCCGAGTCCAGGCTCGAACATGACTTGAAGCAGATCTTTCAGTACGACTGCGTGCACTTCGACGAGAGCTGCGTGGCCATGGTGCGCGAAGGCGCGCAGCGGCTGGGCTACGTCACGCGCAACATCGTCTCGGGCGCGGGGCACGACGCCTGCTACATGAGCCAGGTCACGCCGACGGCGATGATCTTCGTGCCCTGCATTGGCGGCATCAGCCACAACGAGATCGAAGATGCCAAGCCGGAGTGGATATCGGCCGGCGGCAACGTGCTGTTTCAGGCGATGCTGGCCAAGGCGAACGAACTACCTGTCACGGGCAAGAGCGCCGAGAGCGTGGCCGTCGCCTGATCTCCGATTTCACACCGAACAGCGCAAGGAAACACCATGAGCAGCGTCCTGATCCGCGGCGGCACCGTCATCAATGCCGAGTCCAGCGTGCGCGCCGATGTGCTGACGCAAGACGGCCTGATTGTCGCCGTCGGCCCCGATCTGCAAGCATCTGCGGGCGCGACCATCGTCGATGCCGGCGGTGCCTTCGTGATGCCGGGCGGCATCGACCCGCACACGCACATGGAGCTGCCCTTCATGGGCACGGTGACGAAGGACGACTTCTACACCGGCACCTCCGCCGGCGTTTCGGGCGGCACGACGATGATCATCGACTTCGTCATCCCAGACCCAAAACAGCCGCTGATGGAGGCGTTCAAGAATTGGCGCGGCTGGGCCGAAAAATCGGTGGCCGACTACAGCTTTCACGTCGCCGTGACCTGGTGGGACCAGAGCGTTCACGATGACATGGGCACCCTCGTTCGCGAGCATGGCGTGAACAGCTTCAAGCACTTCATGGCGTACAAGAACGCCATCATGGCCGACGACGAAGTGCTGGTGAACAGCTTCACCCGCGCGCTCGAACTCGGCGCCTTGCCCACGGTGCATGCCGAGAACGGCGAGCTGGTCTACCAGATGCAGAAGAAGCTGGTCGCCGCCGGCATCACCGGCCCCGAAGGCCACCCGCTCTCGCGCCCGCCTGCCGTCGAGGCCGAAGCCGCCGAGCGCGCCATCCGCATCGCGGAGGTGCTGGGCACGCCGCTCTACATCGTGCATGTGTCGTGCGAAGACTCGGTCAACGCGATCATCCGCGCGCGCAGCCACGGGCAGCGCGTCTACGGCGAGGCGCTGGCCGGGCATCTGACGATCGACGAATCGGTCTACCGCAATCCCGACTGGAACATCGCCGCCGCCCACGTGATGAGCCCGCCGTTCCGCGCGAAG
>JAMFRW010000320.1 GCA_026224975.1 Rhodoferax sp.
CTCGCGCAGCTCGACAACTCGCCCTTCGCGCTGCTGTTCCTGAACCTCGACCACTTCAAGCATGTCAACGATACCCTGGGCCATGAGTTCGGCGACCGGGTCTTGCTCGACGTGGCCGAGCGCATCAAGTCCTGCATGCGGTCGGCCGACACGGTAGGCCGCCTCGGCGGCGACGAGTTCGTGCTGCTGGTGCACCAGGCCGATGCGGCCGGTGCCGAATCGACCGCACGCCGCGTCAACGAGGCGCTGCAACGCCCCTTCACGCAAGGCGGCATGAGCTTCACCGTGACCGCGAGCATCGGCATCGCGCTGTTCCCGAACGATGGCGCGAGCATGGACGATCTGGTGCGCCGCGCCGATTCGGCCATGCACGAAGTCAAGTCCGGCGGCCGGGCGGGCTTTCGCTTCCACCGCGTGCGCGCCGACCGCGACACCGGCAGCTCGCGCTCGCGCATGAAGCTCGACCACGCGATGCGCCAGGCACTGGCGCAGAGCCGCTTCCGCCTCCACTACCAGCCGCAGATCGACATGCGCACCGGCGAGGTCGTCGGCGCCGAAGCCCTGATCCGCTGGCGCGATGCCGAGATGGGCGAGATCTCGCCGGGCGAATTCATCCCCGTCGCCGAAGAGAGCGGTTTCATCGTGCCGATCGGCGATTGGGTGCTGCACCAGGCGGTCAGGCAGGCCGCGGCCTGGCGCGCGCAAGGGCTGCAGCTCACGGTGTCGGTCAACGTGTCGGCGCTGCAATTCCAGCAGCCGGGCTTCGTCGATGGCGTGGCCGCGGCGCTGCACGAGGTGGCCTTGCCGGCGCATTTGCTCGAACTCGAGCTGACCGAATCGATCCTGATCCAGGACGCGCCGGAAGCGCTGCTGCGGCTGCAAGCGCTGGCGACGCTGGGCGTGAAGCTCGCGATCGACGACTTCGGCACCGGTTATTCCAGCCTCGGCTACCTCAAGCGCTTTCCGATCGGCCGGCTCAAGATCGACCGCAGTTTTATCAGCGGGCTGCCTGGCGACGAAAGCGATGCCGGCATCGTGCAGGCCATCATCAGCATGGGCCGCGCGCTGCGGCTGCAGATCGTGGCCGAAGGCGTGGAGACCGAAGCACAGCGCGCCTTCCTGCAAGCGGCCGGTTGCGACTTGTTTCAAGGTTTCCTGTTTGCGCCGGCGCTCGATGTGCTGGCCTTCCAGAACCGTCTGGCCCATGGCGCCGGTGCCTCGTTGGCGAACAACGTCGATGCAAAGAGCAACCCCGTTCTGCGCCTGTTGAAGCGCTGAGCCGTACTCGCGTTGCGGCCGCGCGTCGGCGACCCATGGCGGGCTGCTCCGGCCGCGAATCCGGCGCTTTGTTTCCCGCTCGTAACCCTTGGCCTTAGCCGCACGCGAAGCCTCTGTTTTTTGTACAGTGGTCCGCATCTGGGCAAGGACGGGGTGCGAGATGGCTGCCATCGACGGCGTGCTGGAACGGAAACTCGATTCGCTGGGGCTGCCGCTCGCGGTGGTGCTGCCCGGCGGCCGGCGGCTGGGCCGCGAAGATTCTCTGGTGACGCTGCGGCTCCACGATCTGGGGCCGCTCGCACATCTGGCGACCGGCCAGGTGGGCAAGCTGGGCCAGGACTACGTAGAAGGCAGGATCGATATCGATGGCAAGGTGCGCGATTTCGGCGCCGCCGCGCTGCAGCTCCTGGAAGACGACCCGACCCGCGAGCCGAGCACGCCCGCGCCGCTGGGCTGGTGGCGTGACATCCGGCAGAGCGCCCGCTCCCGCGCGCGCCATCAGTTGCAGACGGACGCGGCGCAGATCCAGTTCCACTACGACGTGTCGGACGACTTCTATGTGCTCTGGCTCGATCCGCACCGGCTCTATTCCTGCGCCTACTTCCGCGAAGCCGGCATGAACCTCGCGCAGGCGCAGGAGGCCAAGCTCGACCACATCTGCCGCAAGCTCATGCTGCGCGAAGGCGAGCGCTTCCTCGATGTGGGCGCGGGCTGGGGCGGGCTGCTGCTGTGGGCGGCCGAGCACTACGGCGTCAAGGCGCACGGCATCACGCTCAGCAGGAACCAGCATGCGCATGTGAACCGGCTGATTGCCGAACGCGGCCTGACCGGCCGCGTGACCATGGAACTGCGTGACTACCGCGAATTGCCGGAAGAGGCGGCCTACGACAAGATCGCCTCGGTCGGCATGTTCGAACACGTGGGCCACGCCCAACTGCCGCAGTACTTCGCCAAGCTGCGGCGCCTGCTCAAGCCCGGTGGCCTGCTGATGAACCACGGCATCACCGCGGGTGGCACGCGCAACCGGCAACTCGGCGCGGGCATGGGCGATTTCATCGAGCGCTACATCTTTCCCGGTGGCGAGCTGATGCATGTCTCGCAGGTGCTGCGGGTGATGAGTGAGGCCTCTCTCGAACCCGTCGACATCGAAAGCCTGCGCCCGCACTACGCCCGCACGCTCTGGGCCTGGAGCGATGCATTGGAGGCGCGGCTCTCGGCTGCGCGAGAGATCACTGGCGAAGGCGTGGTGCGCGCCTACCGGCTCTATCTGGCAGGCAGCGCGATTTGCTTCGAGCAGGGTTGGCTCTCGCTCTACCAGATGCTCGCCACGCGCCCGAGCGGTGATGTGAGCGAAGGCCCGATGCGCGGCGCACAATCGCGGTTTCCGTACAACCGCGAATACATGTACCCAACATGATCTACAAGTTCAAATCCAAGGCAGACGGCGACCTCATCATGACCAAGCCGGTGGGTGATCAGGTCTTGCAGGCCATCGGCAAATCGCCGGCCGCGCAAGGCATCATCGAGGCATCGGCGCTGCCCGCGGCCATCGCCGCGATCGAAGCCGCCGTGGCCGCCGAAGAAGATGTGCACAAGCACGGTGGCAAGACCACAGGCGATGGCGACGACACATCGCATGCGCGCGGCGTCGGCTTCAAGCAGCACGCCTGGCCGATGCTGCAGATGATGAAGCGGGCGCGTGCCGAAGACGCGGACATCGTCTGGGGTGTTTGATCGCCAGACGGACAAGAGAAGAAGCGACGGAGGACGCGCGATGAAACTGTGGAGCGACAGCTGGATCAACGGTGAGCGCATTCCGACGCGCTATGCCGCGGGCACACTCGATGCGGGCGGCAGCCCGACCTTTTCCGATAACGTGAGCCCGCATCTCGCGTGGAGCGACGTGCCGGCCGGCACCAGATCCTTCGTGCTGATCTGCCATGATTTCGACGTGCCCAGCCGCGGCGACGATGTGAACCAGCCCGACCGCGAAGTCCCGGCCGATCTGCCCCGAGTCGACTTTTTCCACTGGGTGATGGTGGACATCGCGGCCGATGTGAGCGTGCTGGCCGAAGGCGAGTTCAGCCGCGGCTTCACCACCCGCGGCAAGCGCGGGCCCGCGGTCGACAAACCCTCGGTGCCCGGCGCGCGCCACGGCCTGAACGACTACACCGGCTGGTTCGCCGGCAACGCCGAGATGTCGGGCGACTACTACGGCTACGACGGCCCGTTCCCGCCGTTCAACGATTCGCTGGTCCATCACTACGTGTTCACGGTGTATGCGCTCTCGGTGGACCGCGCTGCCGTCGAAGGCACTTTCACCGGCCCGCAGGTGCGCGAGGCCATCTACCCGCATGTGCTGGCGGAGGCCACGCACTCCGGAACCTACACACTGAACAAACGCCTGATCGCCGGCTGAACGGCCATGTCGGATCAGCAGATGACGCGCGTAGTCGCGATACGCCACGGCGAGACCGCGTGGAACGCCGATGGCCGCATCCAGGGCCAGCTCGATTTACCGCTCAATGCCACCGGCCGCTGGCAGGCCGGCCGCATGGCCGCGGCGCTCGCCGATGAAGGCATAGCCCGCGTCTATTCGAGCGACCTGATGCGTGCCATGGAAACCGCGCAGCCGCTGGCCGCGGCGACCGGCACCGAGATCATCGAAGACGAGGGTCTGCGCGAGCGCGCCTTCGGCACGTTCCAGGGAATGACCTTCGCCGAGATCGAACAGCGCTGGCCCGAGCAGAGCCAGCGCTGGCGCCAGCGCGATCCGGCCTTCGGGCCCGAAGGTGGCGAACTGCTGCGCGATTTCTACGAGCGCTGCGTGGCCGCGGTGACGCGGCTGGCCGCGGCGAGTGAAGGGCTGACGATCGCGGTCGTGGCGCACGGAGGTGTCATGGATTGCCTCTACCGCGCCGCCACCCGCCTCGAACTGAACGCGCCGCGCACCTGGCATGTCGGCAACGCCAGCATCAACCGCCTGCTCTACACACCGCAGGGCTTGACGCTGGTCGGCTGGAGCGATGTGCAGCATCTGGACGGGCAGGCGATGGACGAACACAGCGATGGCGTGACGGAGCAATCCGCGCCCCTCCAAGTCGCGTCTTCTGGTCGGCGGACATGAGGGCGCCACTCGCTTGTGTGGGCGATCTGGTGGCCGATGTGCTCACGCCGGCACTCGTCATCGATCTCGATGCGATGGAGCGCAACCTCGCCCGCATGGCCGAGTTCGCGCGCGCCAAGGGCATGCGCCTGCGGCCCCACGCCAAGATGCACAAGAGCGGCGTCATCGCGAAACTGCAGGTGGCGGCTGGCGCGGTCGGCGTCTGCGTGCAAAAGCTGAGCGAAGCCGAAGCGCTGGCCGAGGCCGGCGTGGCCGACATCTACATCAGCAACGAGGTGATCGATGTTCGCAAGCTCGCGCGCCTGGCAGAACTCGCGAAGCGCATTCACCTCGCGGTGGCGGTCGATTCGGTGCTCGGCGTCGATCGGCTGGCCGAGGTGTTGAAGACGGCCGGCAGCACCCTCGATGTGTTCGTGGAAATCGATGTGGGCCAGGGCCGCTGCGGCGTGGCGCCGGCCGCTGCGGGCGCACTCGCGCACCGCGTCGTCTCGCATGGAGCGACCGACGCGACCGGCCAGCCGACCGGCATGCGCTTCGCCGGCTTGCAGGCTTATCACGGCCGCGCGCAACACCTGCGCGACCCGGCCGAACGCGAAGCCGCCATCCACCATGCGGTAACGCTCGCGCGCGCGGCGCAGTCGAGCATCACCTCGGCCGGCATCCATTGCCCGCTGGTCACAGGGGCCGGCACCGGCACCTTCGTGCATGAAGCGGCGAGCGGTGTGTACGGCGAACTGCAGGCCGGCAGCTATCTCTTCATGGATGCCGACTACGCGCAAAACCGGCCCGCGCCTCACGCGCCAGTGTTCGAGCACGCGCTTTTCGTCAAGAGCCAGGTGATGAGCCGCGGCGTGGCGCATGCAGTCGTCGATGCCGGCCACAAATCGCATGCCATCGATTCGGGGTTGCCGAGGGTCTGGCGGTCAGGTCCGAGCGCGGCTTCTTCCGGATTCGCCGATATCGAATTCGGCAACGGTGGCGACGAACACGGCATCCTCACGCCGCGCAGCGACGCAGTGCCTGCCCTCGGCGACACCGTCTGGCTGGTGCCCGGCCACTGTGACCCGACGGTCAACCTGCACGACCATTACGTCGTCGTGCGGGGCGGCTTGAACGCGGGTGTGGTCGAAGCCGTGTGGCCGGTTGACGCGCGCGGTTGCCTCGATTGACGAGAAACGCCCCATGACCGGCGCGCAGATCATCGTGCTGGCCACGCCGGTGTTCCTGCTGTCGATCGCGATCGAATACACCGTCGGTGTCCGGCGGGGCCGCAACACTTACCGTCTCAACGACATGCTGAACAGCGTCGGCCTCGGCATCATGAGCCAGCTCGTGGGCGTGTACGGCGCGCTCATCTCGGTCGCGGTCTACACGCTGGCCTTCGAGCATGTGACGCTGTGGAAGCTGCCGAGCACTTCGGCGTGGGTGTGGATCGCCGGTCTCGTCGTCTACGACTTCTGCTACTACTGGCGGCATCGGCTGGGCCACACGGTGGCGCTCTTCTGGGCGGCGCACGTGGTGCATCACCAGAGCGAGGACTACAACCTCTCGACCGCGCTGCGCCAGACCAGCAGCGGCTGGATCGGCGACTGGCTCTTCTACCTGCCGATGGCCTTGCTCGGCTTCCCACCGCTGGTGTTCGCGGTGGTCACGCTGGTCGATCTGCTTTACCAGTTTTGGGTCCACACGCAGCAGATCGGAAAGCTCGGCTGGTTCGACCGCTGGTTTTGCGCGCCGAGTAACCACCGCGTGCACCACGCCGTCAACGACAAATACCTCGACAAGAACTACGGCGGCATCCTGTTGATTTGGGACCGCCTCTTCCGGAGCCACATTGCCGAAGACGATGCCGAGCCTTGCGTTTACGGCACGCGCGGCCCGCTGCGAAGCTGGAACCCGCTCTGGGCCAACGCGCACCACTATGCCGATCTGGCGAAGGACTCATGGCGCACGCGACGGTGGAGCGACAAGCTGCGCGTCTGGTTCATGCCGCCTGGATGGCGCCCGGCCGACGTGGCGGCGTGCTGGCCCAAACCGCCATTCGACATCACGACCGTGCAGCGCTACGACCCGCCGATGTCGCGCCGCGCGCATTGGCTGGCTGCGGCGCTCTTCGTGCTGCTGTTGGGTGGGACAGCGCTGTTCCTGTGGAATGCGCATCTGCTGGCGCTGCCGCAGCAGCTCTTCTGCGTCGGCGGCCTGCTGACGGGTTTGTGGTGCGTCGGCCGGATCAGCGAGCCTCGCGTGCGTATGGCTGCGGCTGAGTCCGCGGCTGCGGATCCCACCCGCGATGCCGCTCAGGCCGCTGCCCCGAGGTGATCACCGGCTTCTAGGTGCTTTCCCTCGAAACACGCAACGGGGGTTCCGGCGGCGCGATGAAGTCACTAGACTCGCGCCGCTCTTCCTACTGAACCAAGTTCAGCAGGTTGAACGTCAAAATTTCCACACTCCCCTCTCGACGGTCCCACTGTCGACGTCCGCATTTTCGACATCCACGGAGACCGCCCTGCAAGCCTCGCCCACACCCATCGTCACACGCACACCGCCTCCCGCCCTGCCGGGCACGGGCTCGTCGCGTGTGCCGGCGGTGTCGCGGGCGTTGACGCTGCTCGACCGGCTGGCGCAGCAGCGTGAACCGATGAGCCTCGCGCGGCTGGCGAGCGAGTTGTCGCTGCCCAAGAGCAGCGTGCACGGCCTGTGCAACACCTTGATGTCGTTCGGCTACCTGCGCCGCCAGCCGGATGGCGCCTTCCTCATCGGCCCGCGGGTGATGAGCCTGGCCGAAGCCTTTGTCTCGGGCACCGACGTGGCGCAGGAGTTCAACGCGGTCTGGGCCGATGCCGGTTCGGCGCCCGAAGAAACCGTGGTGCTTTCGGTGCTCAGCGGCACCGATGCGCTCTACGTGGCCGTGCGCAACAGCGCGCGCCCGCTCGGCCTGGCGTTCAACGTCGGCATGCGGCTGCCGGTATATCTCTCGGGCAGTGGCAGAGCGATGCTGGCGTGCCTGGACCCGGAGACCGTCCGCAAGATGTTCCCCGATGGGCTCACGACGCATCTCACGCGCAAGGGCCCGCGCACCGTCGACGCGCTGCTGAAAGAACTGGCACTCGCGCGCAGGCGCGGCTACAGCGTCGACGACGAAGCGGTGCGCGAAGGCGTGTATTCCTTCGGCGCGCCGGTGTTCGATGCTTCCGGGGTGGCGGTGGCCGGCGTCGCCGTCTGCATCAACAAGGCGCTGCTTGGTGCCGACCAGGGCGAACGCCACCGGCTCGCCACGCTGGCCGTGGCCCGCACGCTCTCGCAGCGGCTGGGCGCGGACGTGAGCGCGCTGGCGCCGTCTGTTTCACCGGCTGCTACTTCACGCAAGCGAAATTCAGGAAGCAATCCATGAGCGGTGGTGGCGAATTCATTCTCGAAACCCGGCAGCTCACCAAGGAGTTCAAGGGCTTCGTGGCGGTCAGCAAGGTCGATCTGCGCGTGAAGCGCGGCAGCATCCATGCCTTGATCGGGCCCAACGGCGCCGGCAAGACGACCTGCTTCAACCTGCTGACGAAATTCCTGATTCCGACCAGCGGCCAGATCCTGTTCGACGGCACCGACATCACGCCCGAAAAGCCTGCCGCCATCGCGCGCCGCGGGGTGATCCGCTCGTTCCAGATCTCGGCGGTGTTTCCGCACCTTTCGGTGTTGGAGAACGTGCGCGTCGCCCTGCAGCGCAAGCTCGGCACCTCGTACCACTTCTGGAAGCCGGAGCGCTCGCTGCATTCACTCGACGCGCATGCGATCGAGTTGCTGCGCGAAGTCGATCTGGAGCCTTACACGCACATCCCTGCGGTGGAGCTGAGCTACGGCCGCAAGCGCGCGCTGGAGATCGCGACCACGCTCGCGATGGCGCCCCAACTGATGCTGCTCGACGAGCCCACGCAAGGCATGGGTCTGGAAGACGTGGACCGCATCCGCCAGCTCATCAAGAAGGTCTCGGCCAACCGCACCATCCTGATGGTCGAACACAACATGAGCGTCGTCTCCAGCATTGCCGACACCATCACCGTGCTGCAACGCGGCGCCACGCTGGCCGAAGGGCCATACGAGCAGGTCTCGAAGAACCCGGCGGTGATCGAGGCCTACATGGGCAGTGCGAACGTCGAGTTGAAGGGAGCCCACTGAGATGGCCACCCCTTTCCTCGAAGTCAAAGGCCTGCAAGGCTGGTACGGCGAATCGCATGTGCTGCATGGTGTCGATTTCCATGTGAACGAAGGCGAGGTCGTGACCTTGCTCGGCCGCAACGGCGCCGGCCGCACGAGCACCATGCGATCGGTGATGGGCTTGATAGGCCGGCGCGCCGGCTCCATCAAGGTGCGCGGTGTCGAAACCATCGCCATGGCCACGCACAAAATCGCCCGCCTCGGCATCGGCTACTGCCCTGAAGAGCGCGGCATCTTCTCCAGCCTCTCGGCCGAAGAAAACCTGATGCTGCCGCCCACGCTGGCCGAAGGCGGCATGAGCGTCGAGCAGATCTACGGCATGTTCCCGAACCTGCGCGAGCGCGCATCCAGTCAGGGCACGCGGCTGTCGGGCGGCGAGCAGCAGATGCTGGCCGTTGCGCGCATCCTGCGCACCGGCGCCAAGCTCTTGTTGCTCGACGAAATCTCCGAAGGCCTCGCGCCAGTCATCGTGCAAAAGCTTGCCGAGATGGTGATTGCGCTGCGCCAGCAGGGCTACACCATCGTCATGGTCGAGCAGAACTTCCGCTTTGCCGCGCCGCTGGCCGACCGCTTCATGGTCATGGAGCACGGCCAGGTCATCCAGCAATTCACCCAGGCCGAACTGCCCTCGCGGCTTGACCGGCTGCACGAATACCTCGGCGTCTGACCGACGCCTCCAACCCCAAGCCAATTCCCCCACAAGGAGACTCTCGATGAAACTGAACAAACTCACTGCCGCCTGCGCACTCGCCGCGGTCACGCTGTTCGGCGCCTCCGCGCAAGCCCAGATCTCGGGCGACACGATCAAGATCGGCTTCATCACCGACCTCTCCGGCCTCTACGCCGACATCGACGGCCCGGCCGGTGCCGAAGCCATCCGCATGGCGATTGCCGACCTGGGCGGCGCGGTCGCCGGCAAGAAGATCGAGTTGCTGGTGGCAGACCACCAGAACAAGGCCGACGTGGCTGCGGCCAAGGCGCGCGAGTGGTTCGACCAGCAAGGCGTGGACGTGCTGATCGGCGGCACCAACTCCGGCACCGCACTTGCGATGGCCAAGGTGGCGGCCGAGAAGAAGAAGCCGTTCCTGGCCGTCGGCCCCGGCAGCTCGGCGCTGACCAACGAGCAGTGCTCGCCCTACACCGTGCACTACGCCTACGACACGGTCGCGCTGGCCAAGGGCACGGCACCGGCCGTCGTCAAGGCCGGTGGCAAGAGCTGGTTCTTCCTGACCGCCGACTACGCCTTCGGCACCGCGCTGCAAAACGACGCCACCACCGCCGTCAAGGCATCGGGCGGCACGGTCGTCGGCTCGGTGCGGGCGCCGCTGTCGGCGAGCGACTTCTCGTCGTTCCTGTTGCAGGCGCAGTCGAGCAAGGCCGAGATCCTCGGCCTGGCGAATGCCGGTGGCGACACCATCAACGCCATCAAGGCCGCGAACGAGTTCGGCGTCACCAAGACGATGAAGCTCGCCGGCCTGCTGATGTTCATCAACGACGTGCACTCGCTCGGCCTGAAGGCCACGCAAGGCATGTACCTGACCGACAGCTGGTACTGGAACCAGTCGCCGGAATCGCGCGTCTGGAGCAAGCGCTTCTTCGAGAAGTTCAAGCGCATGCCTTCGTCTATTCAGGCGGCCGACTACTCGGTCGCGCAGTTCTTCCTGAACGCCGTGAAGGCCGCGAACAGCGACGACGGCGACAAGACGATGGAGCAGATGCGCAAGCTCAAGGTCAATGACATGTACGCCAAGAACGGCTACGTGCGCGCCGACGGCACGATGGTTCACGACATGTTCCTGATGCAGGTCAAGACGCCGGCCCAGTCGACCACGCCGTGGGACTACTACAACGTGGTGGCCACGACCAAGGGTGAAGACGCGTTCCTGACCAAGGCCGAGTCCAAGTGCGCGCTCTGGAAGTGATCCGGAACCACTGACACCATGGAAATCTTCGGCATCCCGATTCAGGCTTTCCTGGGCCAGTTGCTGCTCGGCCTCGTCAACGGCTCGTTCTACGCGATGCTGAGCCTGGGTCTGGCGGTGATCTTCGGGCTGCTGGGGATCGTGAACTTCGCGCACGGCGCGCTGTACATGATCGGCGCTTACGTGGCGTTCGTGGCACTCGACAAGTTCGGCATCAACTACTGGTTCGCGCTGGTGGTCTCGCCGCTGGTGGTGGGCGCGATCGGCGTGGTCATCGAGCGCACGCTGCTCCAGCGGCTCTACAAGATCGATCCGATCTACGGCCTGTTGCTGACCTTCGGGCTGGCACTGATCGCCGAAGGCGTGTTCCGCTACTGGTTCGATGTGTCGGGCCAGTCGTACCCGGTGCCCGACCTGTTGCAGGGCGCGACCAACCTCGGCTTCATGGTGTTGCCGAACTATCGCGCGTGGGTCGTTTTCGCGTCGTTGACGGTGTGTCTGGGAACCTGGTTCCTGATCGAGCGCACGCGCCTCGGCGCCTACCTGCGCGCCGGCACCGAGAACCCGACGCTGGTGCAGGCTTTCGGTATCAACGTGCCGGTGATGGTGATGTTGACCTACGGGGGCGGCTGCGCGCTGGCCGCACTCGCCGGTGTGCTGGCGGCGCCGGTGATCCAGGTGACACCGCTGATGGGCAGCAACCTCATCATCGTGGTGTTCGCCGTGGTCGTGATCGGCGGCATGGGCTCCATCCTCGGCTCGATCTTGACGGGCCTGGCGCTCGGGATCATCGAAGGCCTGACCAAAGTGTTCTACCCCGAAGCCTCGAGCATCGTCGTGTTCGTGATCATGGCGATCGTGCTGATGGTCCGGCCGGCCGGGCTGTTCGGGAAGGAAAAGTGATGAGCGCGGCTGCGGAAAAATCGAATAACGACATTCAGCGCCTGAGCCGCATCGGCCTGTGGGTCGGCCTGGCGCTGCTGCTCGTGGCGCCGTTCATCGGCCTGTACCCGGTCTTCATGATGAAGGCGCTGTGCTATGCGATCTTCGCGTGCGCCTTCAACCTGCTGCTGGGCTACACCGGGTTGCTCTCGTTCGGCCACGCGGCCTACCTGGGCGCGGCGGCCTATGCCACCGGTTGGCTGGTGCGTTCGGCGAATCTCTCGCCCGAACTCGGCGTGCTGGCCGGCACACTCGTCGCCGCGGCCTGCGGCCTGGTGATCGGGCTGATCGCGATACGCCGGCAAGGCATCTACTTCGCGATGGTCACGCTGGCCATGGCGCAGATGCTGTACTTCGTGTTCCTGCAGGCGCCATTCACCGGCGGTGAAGACGGGCTGCAGGGCGTGCCGCGCGGCAAGCTGTTCGGGCTGCTCTCGCTGGCCGACGACAAGGTGCTGTATTACGTCGTGCTGGCGGTGTTCGTCGCGGTGTTCCTGTTCATCATCCGCATCGTCCATTCGCCCTACGGCCAGGTGCTGAAGGCGATCCGCGAGAACGAACCGCGCGCCATTTCGCTCGGCTACGACGTCGACCGCTACAAGCTGCTCGCGTTCGTGCTCTCGACCGCCATTGCCGGCCTGGCCGGTTCGCTGAAGACGTTGGTGCTCGGCTTCGCCACGCTGAGCGATGCGCATTGGTCGCTCTCGGGCGAGGTGGTGCTGATGACGCTGCTCGGGGGCATGGGTACTTTCGCCGGCCCGGTGATCGGCGCCTTCACCATCATCGGCCTGCAGAACTTTCTCGCGGACCAGGTCGGCTCGTGGATCAACGTGATCATCGGCGTGATCTTCGTGGTGTGCGTGGTGGCCTTCCGCAAGGGCTTCGTCGGCGAACTGCTGGCGTGGCTGCAGCGGCGCAAGGGGAAGTAAACCGCCCTGTTGGCGCCGACGGCAAGCCGCGCTGGATGACAGCGCGGCAAGCATTTGTCCGATGGCAATTTGCGTGGGGCCGTCACAGAATGGTGTTCCGAACAATGATCGGAGACCGCCATGGCCAAGCCCCTCACCAAGGAAGACATCCGCAACGCGACCGGCACCTTCAACCCGGTCGGCCACATCGTGCTCGGCTTCGAGAACGATGCGGTCACGGCGGAAGCCGCGCAGGCCTTGCGCGATGCCGGCTTCGAAGCGGAGCACATCCTTAGCTACACAGGTGCCGAGGTCACGCCGAGGCTGCGCGAGATGGCGCACACCGCGAGCGAGAGCGCCGGCTTCGGCTACGAGATCACGCTGATGCGGCGCTACCTGCGGCTGTCGGAAGAAGGCTGTGGCTGGTTGATCGTCTATGCGCCCAACGACCAGAAGGCCGGGACCATCACCGATATCGCCAAGCGCCTGGGTGTGAAGTGCGCGGTGCGATATCACCGCCTCGCGAACGAAGACCTGATCTGATCAGGCCGGCCGGGCTTTAGACCCCGAACAAGTCGTCGCCCGTGACCTTCGGCGGTGTGACGCCCAGGTGCCGATACGCCGCCAGCGTGGCAATGCGCCCGCGCGGCGTGCGCTGCAAGTAGCCCTGCTGGATCAGGTAGGGCTCGATCACGTCTTCGATCGTGTCACGCTCCTCGCCGATCGCCGCGGCCACGTTGTCGAGCCCCACCGGGCCGCCGTCGAAACGGTGAATCACGGCTTCGAGCAGCTTGCGGTCCATCACATCCAGCCCTTGTGGGTCGACATCCAGCATCTTGAGCGCCTTGTCGGCCAACGCCTTGACGATGCGGCCATCGGCTTTCACATCAGCATAGTCGCGCACGCGGCGCAGCAGCCGGTTGGCGATGCGCGGCGTGCCGCGTGAACGGCGGGCAATCTCGAAAGCACCTTCGTCATCGGTCGGCACATTCAGCAGCCCGGCCGAACGGTGAACGATGCGCGCGAGTTCTTCGGGCGTATAGAACTCCAGCCGCGCGACGATGCCGAAGCGGTCGCGCAGCGGGTTGGTCAGCATGCCGGCGCGGGTGGTGGCGCCGACCAGCGTGAAGGGCTGCAGATCGAGCTTGATCGAACGCGCGGCCGGGCCTTCGCCGATCATGATGTCGATCTGGTAATCCTCCAGCGCGGGGTAGAGGATTTCTTCGACGATCGGTGAGAGGCGGTGGATCTCGTCGATGAAGAGCACATCGTTGCGCTCCAGGTTGGTGAGGATCGCGGCCAGGTCCTTGGGCTTCTCCAGCACCGGGCCGGAGGTCTGCCGCATGTTCACGCCGAGTTCGTTGGCGATGATGTGGGAGAGCGTGGTCTTGCCGAGCCCCGGCGGCCCGAACAGCAGCACGTGGTCCATCGCCTCGTTGCGCATCTTGGCAGCGCCGATGAAAATTTCGAGCTGCTCGCGCGCCTTGCTTTGGCCGACGTATTCGGCCATGCCTTTTGGGCGCAACGCGCGTTCGATCGCTTCTTCGTTCGGCGAACTCGGCGCGGCGCTGACCACACGCCGGTCGGCGGAAGGATCGGCACCGGTGCGGCGTTGCGGCTCGAAATCATCGGTCTGGATGGACATGGCGCATTATCGATCGCCGGCCTGTCGGGCGGATGACTGCGATCGATACTCGCCATGCGAGAAAGACCATGCTGCACAATCGCGGCCGTGAACTTCCGCCGCACCTCCTTCCGCAACGCCGACTCGCGCTGGGCCCTTTGGGTCTTCGTCGCGGCATTGCTGTTGAAGGCGGTCATGCCGATGCTCGCCAGCGCCTCGGCGCAGGCGCAGGGCAAGACGCTGGTGGAGGTCTGCACGGTGTATGGCGTGTCGCTGGTGCCGCTGGATGGTTCCGGCTCGCCGCAGGACTCGCCGCAGACCGATCACACTGCCGCGCACGCCGACCCGCACTGCGCGCTCTCCGCGCTGATGGCGGTCGCGGCGCCCGAGCCGCAGGCGCTCGATGTGCCCGCGGCTGCGCACCTGGGCGCGTCGCCGCCACTTGCGCATCCGTCGCCCCAGGCACCCGATGCCTGCGCCACCTGGGTGGCGCGGCTCAAGCACGGGCCGCCGACTTTCTCCTGAACCTCACCGCCATCGCTGAGTTTGCGCGCGCCTGATCCGGCGTGCTCGACGCGGCTCATGTGTTGCGGCAACCCGTGCGGAACGGGTGCCGCGTTCAGGAAGAGTCCCATGTTTCTCTCGTCTCACGGCCTGGCCGCGCCCTCCCGCGCGCGTCGCCGATTTCATGCCGTTCCCGCGGCGATGCTGCTCGCCGCGCCGATGGCCGGCGGCGCGCAAACCAACCCGCCGGCCGTTCAGGTCGCCGCTGGCAATGTGGCCACGCTGGACCGCGTCGAAGTCATCGGTGCGCGCCCGGCGACGATGCCGACCGAGATCCCGACCGTCACCCACAGCATCAGCGGCCAGCAGATTGACCAGGCCATCAACGCGAGCGATTCGGAAGACGCGCTCAAGTACTTTCCGAGCCTGAACGTGCGCAAGCGCTACATCGGCGATTACGACCACGCGGTGCTCGCATCGCGCGCCTCGGGCACCGGCAACAGCGCGCGCTCGCTGGTGTATGCCGATGGCATTTTGCTGTCGAACCTGCTCGGCAACGGCGCCACCTACACGCCGCGCTGGGGCCTGGTCACGCCGGAAGAGATCGATCGGGTGGATGTGCTCTACGGGCCGTTTTCGGCGGCGTATTCCGGCAACTCGGCCGGCGCGGTGGTCGACTTCACCACGCGCATGCCGAAGGCTTTCGAGGCGCATGTGAAGCTGCAGGGATTCACGCAGAAGTTCCAGCTCTATGGTGCAGACGATCGGTTCGGCGGCGGCGCCGGCAGCGTTTCGCTCGGCAACCGCCAGGGCGCGTGGTCGTGGTGGGTCAACCTGAACCACCTCGACAGCACGGCCCAGCCCATTGTCTTCGCGAACAAGCTGGTCTCGGCCGGCGTGGCGGGCAACGCGGGCGTTCCGGTGACGGGCGCCGTGGCCAGCCGCAACCCGAGCAACAAGGACTGGTTGATCCTCGGCGACACGACCCGCACGCACACCGTGCAGGACCACGCCAAGCTCAAGCTCGCCTACGATTTTTCGCCCACGCTGCGCGCCTCCTACACCTTCGGCTACTGGACCAACGACTCCGAGCGCGACGTGAGCAGCTACCTGCGCGATGCGGCCGGCAACGCCGTCTACGGCAGCGCGGCCAACCCCAAGGTCAACGTCGACGGCCGAGACTACACGCTCGCGCCCAGCGACTTCGCGCCGACGCGCGGCAAGCTCGAACACTTTGCGCACGGCCTGAGCGTCAAGAGCAATACCCGCGGCGTGTTCGATTGGGAAGCCGCCGCCAGCCTCTACGACTACCAGCGCGACCACGTGCGCTCGCCCACGACCTTCATGCCGACGGCCGCAAGCGGCGGCGCCGGCCGCATCACCGACATGAGCGGCACCGGCTGGAACACGCTCGCGCTCAAGGGCATCTGGCGGCCGCAGGGCGTGGCAGGCACGCACGTTGTCGAGGGTGGTTTGCAGCGCGATGCCTTCGAGCTGCGCACCAAGGTCTCGAACACCAGCGACTGGCTGGGCGGCGAGGCAGCGTCGCAAGTGTCGGCTTTCAACGGCAACACCACGCTCACCAGCGCCTGGGCGCAGGATGCCTGGCGCTTCGCCCCCGACTGGAAAGCGGTGATCGGCGGGCGCTTCGAACGCTGGCGCGCGTTCGATGGGTCGATTGCCGACGCGACCACCACCAAGGGCTTCGCGCCGCGCAGCGAATCGCATTTTTCGCCCAAGGCCGCGCTGTCGTTTTCACCGGGCGACGAATGGAGCTTCAAGGCCTCGCTCGGCCGCGCGGTGCGCATGCCGACGGTGGCAGAGCTGTACCAAGGCTCGATCGCGGCCGGCGCCATCGTCAACAACGATCCCAACCTCAAGCCCGAAAAGTCATGGACGGGCGAGTTGACCGTGGAGCGCGAGATCGAACGCGGCACCGTGCGCGCCACGCTGTTCCACGAGCGAACTCGCGATGCGCTGTATTCGCAGACCAACTTCAGCGTCACGCCGACCATCACCAACATCCAGAACGTCGATGCCATCCGCACCACCGGGCTGGAGCTGGCCGCGCAAGTCACCAGCGTGTGGGTCAAGGGGTTGGACTTGAGCAGCAGCCTGACCTTTGCCGATTCCATCATCACGAAAAACGACAAGTTCCCGGCCAGCGTGGGCCACTGGCAGCCGCGCGTGCCTCGCTGGCGCGCCAACCTGCTGGCAACCTACAAGCCGGACGAGACCTGGGCCTTCACCGGGGGCGTGCGCTACAGCGGGCGCCAGTACGGCACGCTCGACAATTCCGACCCCAACGGCGCCGCCTACACCGGCGTCAGCCGCTTCCTCGTGGCCGATGTGCGCGTGCAGTACCGTGTCGACCAACACTGGAAGGCCAGCGCCGGCATCGACAACCTCGGCAACCAGACCTACTGGGCCTTTCACCCTTACCCCCAACGCACCTTGATCGCGGAGATCCGATATGACTACTGACCTGAAACGCGCCGTCGGCGCTGCCCTGTTCGCTTTGCTCGCACATGCGGGCGCCCAGGCCCACGGCAGCACCGCCGGCGACGTGAGCATCGGCCACCCCTACGCCACGCCCAGCCTGCCCGGCGCCAGGAACGGCGCGGCCTACATCGCCACGCTCGAGAACACCGGCAAGCAACCCGACCGCTTGCTGCGCGTCAGCTCACCGGTGGCCGGCCACGCCGAGGTCCACACCATGACGATGGACGGCGGCGTCATGCGCATGCGCGAGATCGACGCCATCCCGCTCGCTCCGGGCGAATCCATCAAGATGCGCCCCGGCCAGGGCTACCACTTCATGCTGATGGACCTGAAGCAGCCGCTGAAAGAAGGCGACACCTTCCCGATGACGATGGAGTTCGAACGCGGCGGCAAGGTCGAGGTGAAGGTGGTGGTGCAGGTGCCGAAGGCGAAGGCGATGGAGGGCGATATGGCCGAGCACAAGCACCATTGAGGATTTCTCCCGGGCGCGCTGCCCGCGGCCGGATCAGCGCGCGAGCGCCTTCAACGCCAGCTTGATCCCGTCGCTCACGCCCACATCGGCCGGCAGCGCTTTCAGCGAAGCGCTGGCTTCGCGGTCGCTGTAGCCGAGGGCGATCAGGGCTTGCAGGATGTCGCTTTGCGCGCCGCTGTTGACACTGGCGGGCGCGGCGAGCGAGTCGCCGAGCTTGCCCTTGAGTTCGAGCAGCAGTCGCTCGGCGGTTTTCTTGCCGATGCCGGGCACCTTGATCAGGCGGCCGCTCTCTTGCAAGCTCACCGCCTGAGCCAGCTCGTTCACGCTCAGGCCCGAGAGGATCGAGAGAGCCGTGCGCGGCCCCACGCCGGAGATCTTGACGAGCAGGCGAAAGGTCGCGCGTTCGTCGTGCGTGAGAAAGCCGAAGAGGATTTGCGCGTCTTCTCGAACGACGAAGTGCGTCAGCAGTGTGACGCGCTCGCCGAGCGCCGGCAGGTTGTAGAAGCTGCTCATCGGCACATCGACTTCGTAGCCGACGCCGTTCACATCGATGAGCAATTGCGGGGGCGATTTTTCCGCGAGCGTGCCGGTGAGTCGGGAGATCATCGGCCGATTATCGCGACGGGCCGCGCTAGCCCGGCTGCAGAAAGCGAAGCGGCCGCAGGGGATGCGGCCGCGGGGCTATCAGTGGCGGTGAATCAGTTGCGGCGGAACAGCCCGAGGCGCTGCGCTTCCAGTGCCGCTTCGGCGCGCGAACTCACGTTGAGCTTGCGGTAGATCTGCTTGACGTAGTCGGCGATCGTGTGGCGCGAAAGGTTCAATTGCACGCCGATTTCGGGCAGCGTGAAACCTTTGGCGACGCGCAGCAGCACTTCGTTCTCGCGGTCGGTCAGTGCCACGTGCGGCATGTTCTGCGGCCGCTCCTGCTGGCGCGTCTGCGAGGCAAAGTGCGAGATCACGCGGCGCGCGATCGAAGGGCTCAGCGGCGGCTCGCCCTGGCTCATGCGGTTGAGCTGCTCGGCGATCAGCTCGCGGGCCTGTTCCTTCAGCAGGTAGCCAAAGGCGCCGGCTTGCAGCGCGGGGAAGAGGTGATCGTCGTCGTCGTGGATGGTCACGACGACCGATTGGCATTCGGGTTGCGCTTCGCGCAGCGCCGCGACCACATCGACGCCGGAACCATCGGGCAAGCCCAGGTCGCAAAGCGCGAGGTTGAACTTGACGGCCGTCACCAGTTCGAGCGCATCGTGGACGCGCGCGGCTTCATGGATCTGCGAATTCGGGAACACGCCCTTGACCAGCACCTTCAACCACGAACGGATTTCGGGCAGATCTTCGAGCAGCAGAATGTTGTTCATACCAACGCCTCAGTCTTGTGGGAGCACTTAAAGCGCGGGAAATGCGCTGCGGCCGATCCTAAACGTGCCCATTGGTTTCAGGGGTGTTCGGCGAGCAACGCTCACAACGGCAACGTGAGTCTTATCACGGTGCCATAGCCCGGGCCGGACTCGACCAGGCACTGGCCCTGCATCTGCTTGGCGCGGTGCTTCATGCTGGACATGCCGTGGCCGCGGTCGAGCTTGCCGTCGAGCTCCATCGGAATGCCCTTGCCGTTGTCTTGAACCGTAAGGCCGAACTGCCTTTCGCTGATCGCACAGCGCACCTTGCAATGCGACGCGCCGCTGTGCTTGATGATGTTGCTCACCGCCTCGCGCAGGATGCGTGTGGTCTGCACGAAGCCGCGCGCCGGCAGCAGGTGTTCGATCTCTTCGGCGGGGCTGCGCCAGTCGGCTTCGATGTTGGCCTGGCCGAGGCGCAGCACGGTTTCGGCGCGCCAGTCGGCAAGCGCGTCGGCCAGCCGCATCGGCTTGCCGGTGAGGCCGCGCACCGAAAGCCGCATCTCTTCGAGCGCCTCGCGCGCCAGCGTGGAAATGCGTTCAGATTCGCTGGTGTGCACGATGGTCAGCAGCTTGGCGCCCAGGTCATCGTGCAGGTCGGCGGCGATGCGCTTGCGTTCCTTCTCGGTGACTTGCTCGACGCGCAGTTCCGCCAGTTGCGCGAAGTTGCGCTCGATTTCGGCGGTGACTTCCTGCACGCGCGCTTCGAGCGTCGTGCGGCCGGCTTCGGCCACTTGCAGCGAGCGTGCAAAGACCTGCAGCAAGCGGGCGCTGATGCCGATGAACATCAGCGGCACGGCGAATTGCAGCACCTGGATCTTGGGCGGTTCGAACAGGCCATACTGGATCGCGATTTCGGCGAGCACGGTTGCCATCAGCACCGTGAGGATGGCCGCCATCACCGCAAAGTTCTCGCGCTGGCGATGCCAGGTGACGACGAGGTACAGCGCCATCGTCGCAGCCACTTCGAGCGCCATCAGCGCATACCAACTGCTGGCCATCGCAAACAGATGCGCCGGCCCGGCCGCCAGCAGGCTCGCCGGCAGGATCACCCATTGCGCGGCGAGCGCGAACTCGACCTTGCGCGAGCGCAGGTTGCCGTAGCTCAGCAGGAACTGCACGGCGAGCGCCGCGATGAAGGCGAACGCGGTGCAGAAGAGGAACTCCATCACCTCGTTGTCCCACGGCATCTCGCGCACCCAGAGGCGCACCGAGATCAGCGCCCACCCAATCGAAAGCCAGCCGAAGTAGGCCAGATAGGCTTCGCGCCGGTGCAACCAGCCGAGCGCGACCATCACGGTGCCAAGCACCGCCAGCACCAGGCTCACCAACTCGACCGAGCTGACATTCCAGAACAGGCGGTTCGAATACTCGGCGGCCAGCACGCTCTGCGGCCCGACCTGCAAGGCCGACAAACCGCCCGCACGTTGGCGCGACGAGACCCGCTGCAACGCGTGCCCCTGCACCTGCAGATCGAGCACGTTGCCGCGGTCGCGCAGCAGCGCCGCGGGAAGCGTCACGAGCTGCGGGTAGTGGCAGTTGCGCGCGACAGGCGCCGTCATGCGTCCACCGCTGAAGATGCGCTGCCCGTTGAGATGCACCTCGACGTTGCTGCAGGCCCGCTCGATGTAGAGCGCCATCAGCTCGTTGCGCGCCGGCATGGCGGGCAGATCGAAGGCTGTGCGATACCAGACGCTGCCCTGGTAGCGCGGTCGAGTCAGCGACCAGTCGTCGGGCAGGGTGACGAGCGATGCGGGCTGCATGCCGGGGATTTGCACGTCGTCGCTGTTGATCGAGACCGCAGCCGAGAGGGTCAGCACGCCGTCGGGCGCGGCCCTTGAAGGCGAGGCGGCGAGCAAGCCCAGCACCAGTGCCAAGGCCGCGAGCAAAAGACGCGCAAATCGCAAAGATCGCAAGCAAGTGAACATCGGCCGGATTGTGCAGGACGGCCCCGGGGGGCAAGGCGCGATCTGGCCGGCCGCCGTGCCGCATTTCGCCCTGTCACGCGCGCGCCGGGCGCTTGGGGCGACAATTCAGGACGCCCCGGCCGACCGGGTCTCGTCGAGCCCGTTCCCGACGCACTTCCAGAAGTTGATTTGTTGGAGCCGATCTGCCAGTGATTCTTCGCCACGCCTTCATCCCGCCCGACAACGCCCGCCTTGCGCACCTGTGCGGCAGCCTCGACGAACACCTGCGCAGCATCGAAACCGGTCTCGATGTGAGCATCTCGCGCCGCAGCGAATCGTTTCGCATCGAAGGCGCCAAGTCGCAGGCCGAGCGTGCGGTGGCGCTGATGCAGTCGCTGTACGACCGCGCGCGCCGGCCGATTCCCGCGGAGCAGGTGCAACTCGCGCTGGTCGAGGCGATGGCCGACGTCGGCGAGGGCGAGGGCGACGAATCGCCTACAGGCGCTGCCGACGAACGCCTGGCCTTGCGTACTCGCCGCGCCGACCTCGTCGGCCGCACGCCGAACCAGATCATCTACCTGCGCAACATCCTCTCGCACGACATCACCTTCGGCATCGGGCCGGCCGGCACCGGCAAGACCTTTTTAGCGGTGGCCTGCGCGGTCGATGCGCTGGAGCGCAGCGCGGTGCAGCGCATCATCCTCACGCGCCCGGCGGTCGAAGCCGGCGAGCGGCTCGGCTTTCTGCCGGGTGATTTGTCGCAAAAGGTCGATCCTTACCTGCGCCCGCTCTACGACGCGCTCAATGATTTGATGGGGCTGGAGAAGGTGGCGCGCGCGCTCGAAAAAGGCACGCTCGAGATCGCGCCACTCGCCTTCATGCGCGGGCGCACGCTCAACCACGCGTTCGTGATCCTCGACGAGGCACAGAACACCACACCGGAGCAGATGAAGATGTTCTTGACGCGCATCGGCTTCGGCGCCAAGGCGGTGATCACCGGCGACGTGAGCCAGATCGATCTGCCACGTGGCAGCACCAGCGGCCTGATCGACGCCGAGCGTGTGCTGCGTCGGGTGCGCGGCATCGCGACGACGCACTTCACCTCGGCCGACGTGGTGCGGCATCCACTGGTGGCGCGCATCGTCGAGGCTTACGACGCGGCGCGGGCCAATGAGTGATCCAAGCGTGACGAGCGGCCGATCCACGCGTGCCGCCAGGCCCGAACTCACGCTCTCGCTTCAGTTCGCCGACAAGGCCCACCGCGCCTGGTTGCCGCGCCACAAGGTCGTGAAGTGGATTCGCGCGGCCCTGGATGCGCCGGCCGAAATCACCGTGCGCATCGTCGGCGCCGAAGAAGGGCAGATGCTCAATCGCGAGTTTCGCGCCAAGGACTACGCGACCAACGTGCTGACCTTCGACTACAGCCACGAGCCGGTGATCGTGGCCGATCTGGTGCTGTGCGCGCCAGTGGTCGAGCGCGAGGCCGCGGAGCAGCAGATCACGCTCGAAGCGCACTACGCGCACTTGCTGGTGCACGGCGCCTTGCATGCACAAGGCTTCGACCACGAGATCGACGCCGACGCGCACGAGATGGAAGCGCACGAAACCGAGGTGCTACGCACGCTCGGCTTCGACGACCCCTACGCCCGCTGAGGCGGTGTGGCCGGCTCGGCCGGCACAGGCTCTGCGGGTGGCTTGCCCTTGCCGGGCCACAGCACCGAAGCGATCGCCGCCATCATCAGCAGCATCGCCGCAAAGTCCTGCCAATGCAGTTGCTCGTGCAGCCATAACGCGCCCGAGACCGTGCCCAGCACCGGGATCAGCATCACCGAAAGGGAAGACACCATCGGCGGCAGACTGCGGGCCATGGTCAGCCACATCGGGTTGGCAAAGCCGAAGATCAGCACCGCGTTG
The DNA here is from genome assembly GCA_026224975.1 of Rhodoferax sp. Taxonomy (GTDB): domain Bacteria; phylum Pseudomonadota; class Gammaproteobacteria; order Burkholderiales; family Burkholderiaceae_C; genus LMDS01. Next base: position 22,701 of record JAMFRW010000320.1, read on the forward strand.
TAGAGGACGGCGAACCAGGTCGCATGGCCTGGCGCCTGCCAGCGTGGCCGCTCGAGGGCGATGGCCAGCACCGTCATCACCAGCGTGGTCGCAACCGTCATCCAGAAGATGATGGCGAGCGTAGGCGCTTCGATGCGGGTGCGCCGCAATTGCAGCGTGCCGAGTGCCCACACGGCTGCGGCCAGCAGCATGCCGAACGCGCCCCACGGCGTGCCGGCCATCTTTGCCACTTCGTGCCACAGCAGCAGCGCCACGCCGATGGCGGCTGCCGTCACGCCGACGATGTGCCGCCCGCTCAAACGCTCGCCGAACACCGCCACGCCCCAGAGCGCCGCGAAGATCGGCATCGTGTAGCCGAGGATCGCGGCGCGGCCCGAGGAGAGCGCGGCGAGCGCGTTGATCGCCACCACATGCCAGACGATCATGTTGGTGAGCGTGAGGCCGACCATCTCGCGCCAGTAACGTCGCTCGATGCGCAGCGGCACCTTCATCATGACCGTCGCCAGCCACAACACCGGCAGACCGAGCCACATCGACATCGAGCGGAAGGTGAGCGGCGGAAAGCCGGTGATGCCGAGCTTCATCACCGGCCAGTTCAGCCCCC
>JAMFRW010000321.1 GCA_026224975.1 Rhodoferax sp.
ATGAAGCGCGAGCTGCGGCAATCGCTTCACACCGCCCTCACGTGAACGGATTCGCCGCCCCATGAAGCTTCGTGCCTCCCAGCAGACCATCGTCTTCGCGCTCTTCGTCCTGCTCTTCGCCGGCTTCGCTTTGTTCCTGCCCGGCTTCGCGCGCATCGACAACCTGCTGACGCTGCTGCAGAGCGTGGCCATCCTCGGCATCCTCGGCCTCGGCATGGCGGTCGTCGTGATTGGGCGTGGCATCGATATCTCCATGATCGCCACGCTGGCCGTGCCCTCCGGCCTGCTGCTGCAGATGGTCGCCAACGGTGTGAGCCTGCCGGTGGCGGCCGCGGCGGCGCTCGGCATCGGCTTTGCGTTCGGGCTCATCAACGGCTGGCTCATCGCCTATGCCGAAGTGCCTTCGCTGTTCACCACGCTCGCTTCCGGGCTCTTTCTTGCGGGGTTGGGGCAGGCGGTGCTCTTCCAGCTCGACGTGGTGCAGTGGCCAGCCGCGCTCGACACCATCGCCTGGTTCGGTCGCGGCACGCTGGCGGGCCTGCCGATGCCTGTGGTGATGTTTGCCGTGGCAGCCGGGCTGCTCGCACTCTTTTTGAAGCGGCTTCGGGCCGGCGCCTTCATCTTCGCGATCGGCGACAACCCGTTCGCCGCGCGCGTCACCGGCCTGCCCACGCGGCCCATCGTGGTGCTGGAGTACGTGCTCTCGGCGCTGATCGGCGTGTTCGCCGGCGTGGTGATGGCGGCTTCGGTCAACAGCATGCCCACGCGCATCTTCAACTCGACCATGATTTACGACGTGGTGCTCGTGGTCGTGCTCGGCGGCATTGGCCTGTCGGGCGGGCGCGGCGGCGTGGTCAACGTGATCATCGGAACGCTCTTGATCGGCACCATGCTCAACGGCATGACGATTCTCGACATGTCGTATTCAGTGCAGAACATCGTCAAGGGCGTGGTGCTGCTCGCCGCCGTCCTGATCGACTCCATCCTCAACCCGCGCAACGAAGAGACCGCCCAGCAGGGCGATATCTGAGTTCGCGAATTTTTAGAACCAGGAGACATGCCATGAAACTTTCCATCAGATTTGCAGCCGTCGCCAGTCTGGCGCTCGGCCTTCTCGCATCGCAGCAAGTGTTCGCGCAAGGCAAGGGCCTCGATGAACCCTTCCGCGCGCCATATCAAAAGTCGCTCGCCGGCAAGACGGTGGGCTACATCCCGGTCGCGATGGGCTTCGATTTGACGCAAGGCTGGTTCGATGGCCTGAAGAAGGAGCTGGAACCTTCGGGCATGAAGGTCGTGGTGCGTGACCCCAACTGGAACACCAACGCCGGGGCGCAGGCCTTCACCTCGCTGATCGCAGAGAAGCCGGCCGTCATCGTGATCCACAACCCCGATGTGCAGACCTATGCCAAGCTGATCAAGAAGGCCGAGGACGAAGGCATCTACGTGGTGCAGATCAACATGCGCTCGGCGCAAGCCTCCACCGCCTTCGTCGGCGCCGACTGGGTTGACATCGGCGAGCGCAACACCGAGGCCGTGGCCACCGCCTGCAAGGGCAAGAGCAACAAGATCGCCATCGTGCAAGGCGCGCCCACGGCTGCCACCAGCGCCTACACCTTGAAGGGCGTGGAGAACGTGCTGGCCAAGCATCCGGAGTTGAAGGTCGTTTCCAACCAGGCTGCCGACTGGGACGCTGCCAAGGCCAAGGCGCTGACGCAGACGGTTCTGAAGCAGCACCCCGACCTGTGCGGCATCGTCGGCTTCTGGGACGGCATGGACATCGGCACCGCAGCCGCCATCAAGGAGGCAGGCCTGACCGGCAAGGTGTTCCTTGCGACCTCGGGCGGCGGTGAACAAAAGGGCTCGTGCGACCTCGTCAAGTCGGGCGCCTTCGACCTCGACCAGAGCTACGACGTGCCCACCCAAGCGAGCAACATGGCCGCGATGATCAAGTGGCTGGTGCAAGGCGGTGTGAAGCCGGGCGCGGCCAAGCAGAACATCTACACCACGCTGATCCCGATCTCGAAGGACAACGCCAGCAAGGACGGCACCTGCTGGAAACTCTCGACCACGAAGTAGGCCGACGATGGAACGCGCAGCCGAACAAGCCTTTCGCCCACCCGCTCCTGGCAACTCGCCGGCGAGCGTGCGTGCCTCTTCGTCACCCCCGAAGTTCGAGGAGACATTCGACGAGAAGCTGACCCGGCTGCGCTACCGCTACTGGCCCGACCACTGGCTGGGCGAGATCCTCGCCAAGCGCTGGACCGAGACCGCCATCCCCGTCATCCTGCTGATGATCGTGCTGGTGATCTCCAGCCATGTGATCGGCAATTTCTGGTCACCGGCCGCGCTCGGCGACACCTTCCGGCAGGCCGGCGAGATCGGCTTCGTGGTGCTGGGCCTGGCCCTGGTGATGATCGTGGGCGGCATCGACTTGTCGGTGGGCTCGATGTTCGCGCTGACCAACTTCTGCGCGCTGATGTTCGTGCACGTGTTCAAGTGGCCGGTGGGCCTGGCGGTGGTCGCAACGCTCGGCTGCGGCGCGGCGCTCGGCGCCATCAACGGCGTGCTGGTGGGCTACCTGCGGCTGCGCGCCTTCCTCACCACGCTGATCACGCTGATCATCTTCCGCTCGGCCTACGAAATCCTCAGCCTTCAATACTCGACCGAGATCGCGGGCAACGTGCCCGATTCGGCCGTGTGGGACTTCATCGGCAACGGCACCTTCCTCGGCCTGCCGACTGCTGCCTGGGTCTATGTGGCCGTGGCCATTGCCGGCCATGTGATGCTGACGCGGCTGCGCGTCGGCTGGCACATCATGGCCATCGGCGGCTCGCGCCGCTCTGCCTACAACGGTGGCATCGCGGTGCGGCGCACCATCGCGCTGTGCTACGTCGCCTGCGGCGTGCTCACCGCGGCGGCGGGCTGCTTCTTCGCTTCCCGGCTCGCCACGGCGGGCGCCGACATCGGCGTCGGCATGGAGGTGCTGGTGCTCACGGCCGCCGTGGTCGGCGGCATCAGCCTCGGGGGAGGGCGCGGCTCGGTGACGAAGGCGCTGGTCGGCACGCTGATCGTGCTGCTGATCTCCAACGGGCTCACCTCGCTTTCGGCACCCGGCGGCCTGAACCGAATGGTGCTCGCGGCCATCCTCATCACCGCGGCCGTCATCGATGTGCGCTGGCTCAAGAACCGCGCGCGCATCATCAGCAAGGTCTATGTGAGCCCCACGTATCACCGGCTCGGGCCGGTGATCGATTGCAGCTCGGAGAACAGCGGCGCCTTTGCGCTCAACAACAAGCTGCGCGATGTGACGCTGATCGGCCTGGGCCGCATCGAGTCGCCGGAAGACGTGATCCTCGACCGGCACGACAACCTCTACGCCGGCTCGCGCCACGGCGATGTGATGCGCTTCTTTGCGCCCGACTACGAACGCATGGAAGTCTTCGCGCACATCGGCGGCCAGCCACTCGGCATGGCCTTCGACCGCGAGGACAACCTGCATGTGTGCATCGGGGGCATGGGCCTGTACCGCATCACGCCCGATCAGAAGATCGAGCGCGTGACCGACGAGACCAACCGCAGCTTCAGCTCCATCAACGACGACAGCCGCCTGCGCCTGGCCGATGACCTCGACATCGCCGACGACGGCCGCATCTTCTTCAGCGAAGCCACCACGCGCTACGAAATGCACGAGTGGCCGGTCGATGGCCTGGAAGCACGTGGCAACGGCCGGATCGTCTGCTACGACCCGCGTGACGGCAGCACGCGCACGGTGCTGCGCGATCTGAAGTTCCCCAACGGCGTGGCCATCGCGAGCGACAAACAATCCATCCTCTTCGCCGAAACCTGGGGCTGCTGCATCAAGCGCTACTGGTTCGAGGGGCCGAAGACCGGCCAGGTGGAAATGGTGCTCGACAACCTGCCCGGTTACCCCGACAACATCAACCTCGCCTCCGATGGCAACTACTGGCTCGCCCTCGTCGGCATGCGCTGCCCGGCCTACGACCTCGCGATGCGCATGCCGGGTTTCCGCAAGCGCATGGCCAAGCGTGTGCCGATCGACGAATGGCTGTTCCCGAACATCAACACCGGCTGCGTGCTCAAGTTCAACGAGGCCGGCGAAGTGCTCGAAACCTTCTGGGATCTGGGCGGCGAGAACCACCCGATGATCACCTCGATGCGCGAACACCGCGGCTACCTCTACCTCGGCGGCATCGCCAACAACCGCATCGGCCGCTACAAACTGGAAGGCGCCGACCCCGACTTCGTCCACTACGACCAACGCTGGAGGGCGGCCTGATGCTCGCGGCCTTGCGCCATTTTTCGGACCGCGTTCTCGGGCGCGGCGATGCGGCGATCACCGTGCCGGTGATGGATGGCGCCTTGAAGGCGAACCGCGTGCTCGACGGCGCCACGGTGGTCGCCGAACTGCCCGGCATCGACGACATCGCGAGCGATGGCACCACGCTGTGGGCGAGCGCGGGGCGGGTGTTGTACCGGCTCGATGGCGATGGGTCGAAGCCCATGGCGGCACGCCAACTCGATGCCGAGATCAGCGCCATCGCGGTGACGCGCAGCGGGCTGGTGGCGGTGTCGGCCGGTGGCGGCGGCATCGTCGTCATGCAGATGATCGGCGGCGTGTGGAACGAGGTCGGCAAGCTCGAACAACTCGCTGGCACGAAGCTGGTCGGTGTCAACGCACTCGCCTTCGATGGTGACGATCAACTGGTTTTCAGCGAAGGCTCGCAGCGCCACGGCCCGGCCGATTGGTGCCGTGATTTGATGGAGCTCGGCCAGACCGGCCGCGCGGGCCGATGGAACTTCCGCAGCGGCGCGAGCAGCCAACTCGCCTCGGGCTTGCACCACGCTTACGGCGTGCTGGTGCGAGGCGATTCGGTGCTGGTGAGCGAAAGCTGGCGCCATCGCGTGGTGAGCACGGGCGGCGATGCCCGCGCTTCGTGGCCCAGGGGCTTGCCGGGCTACCCCTCGCGCATGTCCCCTGCGGCCGATGGTGGATTCTGGCTGGCCTGCTTCGTCTGCCGCACGCAGCTCGTCGAGTTCGTGCTGCGCGAGCCGGCCTATCGGCAACGCATGCTGGCGGAGATCGACCCGCGCTACTGGATCGCGCCGGCGCTCGCCTCGGGCAAAAGCTTTCTGGAGCCGATTCAAGGCGCCGGCGTCAAGACCATGGGCGTGATGAAGCCGTGGGCGCCCCCGCGCTCCTACGGCTTGGTGCTGCGTGTCGGCCGTGAAGGGCAGGTGATGCATTCGTTTCACAGCCAGGTCGATGGCCAGCACCACGGCATCACCGGCGTGGCCGAACACCAAGGCTTGCTCTTTGCGGCGTCGAAAGGCAGCGGGCGATTGCTCTCGGTGCCCACGGCTGCGGGAGTCGCAGCATGAGTGCCGTGTTGAGCGAGCGCATGCCTGCCGAAGCGATTCTCGAACTCCGGCAAGCCACCAAGCGTTATGCCGGCGTGCCGGCCATCGAAGAAGTCGGCTTCACGCTGGAGCGCGGCGAGATCCACGCGCTGCTCGGCGAAAACGGTGCCGGCAAATCGACGCTGACCAAGGTGATGGCTGGCGTGGTGCCGCTCTCATCGGGGCAGATGCTGGTGCAGGGCCAGCCGGTGCAATTGCGCACGCCGCTGGAAGCACGCCACCACGGCATCGCCATGGTGTTCCAGGAGACCAGCCTGGTGCCCAGCATGACGGTCGCGCAAAACCTCTATCTCGGGCAGGAAGCCTTCTTTAACCGGCTGCGCGGCGTCTACATCTCGGCGCAGCAGTTTTTGCAATCGCTCAACTTCGATGTCGACCCGACCGCGACCGTCGGCATGCTGGGCGCGGCCAAGAAGCAGATGGTCGAGATCGCGCGCGCCGTGCTGCACAAGGCCCGCATCATCATCTTCGACGAGCCCACCGCCAGCCTCACGCCGGAAGAGAAGAAGTACTTCTTCGACCTGGTGCTGAGCCTGAAGGCGCGCGGCGTGTCGGTGATCTTCATCTCGCACGCGCTCGAAGAGGCGCTGATGATCGCCGACCGCATCACCGTGCTGCGCGACGGCAAGCACGTGGTGACCGACCTCAAGGCCAACTTCGACCGTGCGCGCATCGTGCAAGCCATGGTCGGGCGCGACCTGTCGCAAACGCTGTACGGCCAGAAGAAGACCAGCGTGCGGCCGGCGGGCGAATGCATCCTCTCGGTTCGCAACCTGCGGATGGCCGCGATGGTCAAGAACAACTCGCTCTCGGTCTTCTCCGGCCAGGTCACCGGCGTGTTCGGGCTGGTGGGCGCGGGCCGCACCGAAACCTTCAAGGTGGTGGCCGGCCTCATCAAGCGCGACCTGTTCCATGGCGGCGAAGTGCTGTTGCGCGGCAAGCCGGTGCGCTACCGCGTTGGCCGCCAGGCAGTGCGCGACGGCATCGCCTACATCACCGAAGACCGCAAGTTCGAAGGCTTCTTCGAAACCATGTCGATCGCGCAGAACATCTACATGGGGCTGCTCGGCAAGGTTGGCGGCGCCGTTGGGCTTGTCTCCAAGGCCAAGGCCCGCGAGGTCGGCGAGAAGTGGAGCCAACTGCTCAACGTGCGCGCCATCAGCAAGGACGTGAAGGTCATCGAACTCTCCGGCGGCAACCAGCAGAAGGTGGTGATCGCGAAGAGCTTGGTGCAGGAGCCCGATGTCATCATCTTCGACGAGCCCACCCGCGGCGTCGATGTGGGCGCCATCACCGAGATCCACGCCGAGATCAACCGGCTGGCGGACGCCGGCAAGGCGGTGGTGGTGATCTCGTCTTACCTGCCCGAGGTGATGGCGCTTTCGGATCGCATCCTGGTCGTCAAGCAGGGCAAGGTGGTGGTGGAGTTTTCGGGCACCGAGGCCACGCAGGAGGGGATCATGTATGCGGCGATTCATTGAGGGCCATCACGCTGTGCCTTGCAAATTTTGATATTTAGGTCAAGAATCCAGACTTATCGCTGAAACTTGATACAAATATCAATTGCAAACCCTCCAGGAACTCGGATCCGCCGTCGCCACCCGCCGCAAGCTGCTGGGCTTGAAGCAGGGTGACGTGGCCGCCAAAGCCGGCGTCACGCCCGAATCCTTGTCGCGCTTCGAGCGCGGCAGGGGGGCCGAATTCGGCTCGCGCAAGCTGCTGGCGGTGCTGGCCGTGCTGGGTGCCGAACTCGATGTGGTGGCGCAAGGGCAATCGGGCAACCTGGATGAGTTGCGGCGGGAGCGCGCCCGGTCCGGAACCAGCACCGTTGTTCGCACCACCGCGCGCGATGAGGGGTCGAGCTGATGCAGTTGTCGGTCTACGTGTTGGGCCGCGAAGTTGCCACGCTGGAGCAGGCCGGCGACTTCAAGAGCGTCCTCACCTATCACCCGAACGTGGCCGCGGACGATTTCGTCTCGCTGACCATGCCGGTGCGCAGCGAGTCGTACGTGTGGGACGACCAGCTTCCGCCAGTGCTGCAAATGAACCTGCCGGAGGGCTACCTGCTGCAGGTGCTGCAAGAGCAGTTCGGCCCGCACATCGGCGCCAGCCCCATCGCCTTGCTCTCCGTCATCGGGCGCAACATGGTCGGCCGCTTGCAAGTGGCCGCACCCGGCGCGCCATTGAGCGAGCCCGCCAAGCCGATCGAAGTTGCCGCGCTGCTGAAGGGTGACAACTCCGAAGCAGCTTTCGCGGCCCTGGTGCGAGAGCACGCCACCAGTGGCGTTTCGGGCGTGGTGCCCAAGTTTCTGGATTCGCAGGAGGAAGCCTTCGCCGAATCTGCCAGCCCGCTCGCCGCGCATCGAAAGGCCAGCGTCGTCACCCGCCGCCACATCATCAAGGGATCGAGTGCGCGCCTGCCCTTCGTCGCCCTGAACGAACACCTGTGCATGCAGGTGGCAAGCCGCGTCACGCCGACCGCCGTCACCGAAATCTCCGACGACGGGCAGGCCCTGGTGGTGCACCGCTTCGACGTGGACGAACACGGCCAGCCGCATTCGGGCATGGAAGACTTTTGCGCGCTGCTGGGCTTGCGCCCCGCCGCCAAGTACGACACCACGTGGGAGCGCGTGGCCAAGGCCGTGCGTGACCACGTGCCCGGCCCGCAGCGGCTGGACACCTACCGCCAGCTCGCCACCACCTTGCTGCTGACCTACGCGCTGCGCAACGCCGATTGCCACGCCAAGAACCTCGCCTTGCTCTACACCCGCCGCGCCGATGTGCGCCTGTCCCCCACCTATGACATGCTGACAACCAGCGTCTATGCCGGCTTCGCGCACAACCCGCCAGCCATCGAGTTCATGGGCAAGAAGACGTGGACGCCTGGAAAGAACCTGCAAAAGTTCATCGCCGCCACCTTCGGCATTCAGCCGAAGGAACAGCAGCAGATGGTGCAGGCGATCAGTGATGCGGTGGCCGATGTCGGGCCGTTGGTAAGGCAAGCCATGCGGGAGCACCCGGTCTTCCGCGACGTTGGAAAGCGCATGCTGATGGCCTGGGCCGAAGGCGTGCAAGGGCTGCGTGGTGAGCGCGTTTATGCGGTGGGTGATTGGGCGGCGGGCGATGCGTTCACGGGCTTCTCGGCGCCGCCCAAGCAAAAGGTCGAGAAGGTCAAAATCGGCAGATCGCCTTTGTTGGGAGAGCGTTGAACGCGGCTATTTCGCCCCAGCCGCCAGCTTCTCGAAATCGCTGTCCAGCCTCGCCAATGACGAGTTGATCCTGGCCCGCTTCGCCGCGATCCACTCACCTTGCTGCGCGATGTGGAGCTTGGCCGCCTTCGTCATCCGATCCATCTCCGCCGGCTGCGGCCCGCCCACCGACGCTCGGTTCTTGACGATCGCGATCGGGTCGAGCGTCGCCCGGAACTCCGCCTCGCTCATCGGCAATTGCGCCGAATGGTTCGTGCCCTTCACCGCTTCCGAATAGATGCGCTGCGCCTCCGCATACGGAAACGCCAGCGGCTTGATGTCCTTCGCCTTGGCGTACTCGACCACTTCCGACGCGAAGTGATGGCCGACGCGGAAGGGCAGTTTGTATTGGCGCATCAGCACATCGGCGAGTTCTTGGGAGGCGGTCCAGTCACTGTTGAGTTCCTCGAGCGCGCGGTCGGGGTCGATGACGAGTGAGTTCAAGACCTTGTCCCAATTCTTCAGCATGAGCGCGGCGCTTTCGACCATCGCGCTGTTGGCCTTGACCTCTTTCGGGTCGCCCATGCCGGGCGTGATGTTGTGCATCTGGATCACGACGCCCATGGCGAGCGAGACGGCGGTGG
>JAMFRW010000043.1 GCA_026224975.1 Rhodoferax sp.
CGCTGCGCTGCTTGTCTTGCCCGTCGACCTGCACCCACACCGCGCCGCTCGCCGGGTGGCCGATCTTTTCGGCGGCGTGGATGGTCCCGATCGGCGCGGAGTGGTCGAAGGCCTTGCCCAGTTCCCACGGACGGCCCTTGTCGCGCAGCTTGAGTTGCAGGTCGCGGCGAGTCATGTCGAGGCCCACGGCATAGCCCCACACATGTTCGTTCGCGCGCTCGACCGGAATGTTCTTGCCAGCCGTGCCGATCGCGGCGACGAGTTCGATCTCGTGGTGGTACTCGCTGGTTTGGACGGGGTAAGTCACTTCGACGGTTTCGCCCGGTCGCACGACGACGATGCTGTTGTCCGGCTTGCAGAAGAAGAAGGGCGGCTCGCGGTTCGGGTCGAAGCCCATCTCGATGGCGTGCGCGGCGTAGTTGCGGCCGACGCAATAGATGCGACGCACCGGAAACAAGGCATCGCTGTCGGCGACGGGAATGCCGACTTGCGGCTCGGGCGGGAAGACGTAGTTCATGTCGTGGCTTTCTTTCGGAACAAGGTGGGTCGAAGGGGTGGGGTGATTCAGGCGGCCAGGCAGGTGTCGGCGTTCCAGCGGTACAGCCACTCCATGGCGTCGTAGAAGCGCTCGGGTGTGCGGTCGCGCCACAGGTCGTTGCGCACCAGGCGCTCCACACCCTTGGCGTGGAAGATTCGGCCCATCTCGCGCGCGGAGAGCACCACCCGCGCGGTGCGCGCCACGCGTGAGCGCTGGTAGTGCGCAAAGGCCTTGGTGAACTCGTTGTCGTGCACGCGCAGCGCCTCGCCCAGCGTCACCGCGTCTTCGAGCGCCATGCAGGCGCCCTGCGCGAGGTATTGCAGCGTCGGGTGCGCGGCATCGCCCAGCAGCACCGCGCGGCCAAAGGCCCATTGCCCGATCGGCTCGCGGTCGGCGGTGGCCCAGCGCTTCCAGTCTTTGGGCAATTCGATGAGCTGGCGGGCGCGCGGGCACACGCCTTCGAAGTAGCTTTGCACTTCCTCGCGGCTGCCTTCGCGCACGCTCCACTCTTCGCGCTCGCGGCTGTGGAAGGTCACGACGACGTTGTATTGCTCGCCCCCGCGCAACGGGTAGTGCACCAGGTGGCAGTTCGGACCGACCCAGATGCTGGCCGCGTTCCATTGCAGATCGGCGGGGAAGTCGTGCTTGTCGACCACGGCGCGGTAGACCACGTGGCCGGACACGCGCGCGTCGTCGCCCACGTACTGGCGCCGCACCGCCGACTTCACGCCGTCCGCACCGATCAGCGCCACGCCGCGGTGGGTTCGGCCGCGCGTGTCGTGCACCGTCACGCCGTGGGCATCCTGCTCGATGCGATCGACCGTGGTCGAGGTGAGCACCTGCACACGATCGGTCGCCTGCGCGCCTTCGAGCAGCGAGCGGTGCACATCGGCACGGTGGATCACGGCATAGGGGTTGCCGAAGCGCTCGCGAAACGCCTCGCCGGTCGGGATGCGGCCGACGAGCGTTTCGTCGAGCGCGTCGTGCATGACCATCTCGTCGGTGTAGACGGCGCGGCTGCGGGCCAGTTCGCCAACGCCCAGGGCATCGAGCGCGGCAAACGCGTTCGGGCCGAACTGGATGCCGGCGCCGATCTCGCCGAGTTCCGGCGATTGCTCGAGCACGGTGACGGCAAATCCGCGGCGCGTGAGGGCGAGCGCCGCTGCGATCCCGCCGATGCCGCCGCCGGCGATGAGCACGGTTTGCGGCGAGTTCGACGTGGGATTCGATGAGCTGTTCGAAGAGGGGTTCACAGGAGTGCCTTTCCAGTATTGGCAGTTAACTGATAATCAGTACACTGATGATTAGTGTAGGGATAGAATCGCGGATTGCATTTGGGGTTTTCCCGTATCGGAGTTGTGGATGGCCAAAGCCAAGCCTGTGGATTCATTCGACGATCTGCCGGGGCACTACATCCGCCGCCTGCAGCAGATCGCGGTCGGCATCTTCATGGACGAGGTCGCCGACCTCAACGTCACCCCGGTGCAGTTCGCGCTGCTGTTCGCGACATCACGCGAGCCCGGGCTCGACCAGCGCACGCTGGCGGCCCGGATCGGTTTCGACACCTCCACCATCGGTGCCGTGATCGACCGCCTGGAAGCCCGTGAGCTGATCCAGCGCAATGCCTCGCCCACCGACAAGCGGGTTCGCCTGCTGACGCTGACCGACACCGGCAGCGCCCTGCTGGCCGAGGTCATGCCCGCGATGCTGCGGGCTCAGGAGCGCATGCTGGCCCCGCTGCCGAAGGCGGATCGGCCGCTGTTCATGTCGATGATGAAAACGGTGGTGGACGCGAACGGGGCGTGGAGCCGGGCGGCGAAGGAGGGTGGTTGAGCGGCACTCGGAAGCCAGTCGAAGGTCCAGCGCTCAGAGTAAGCCGCCTTCACGCCGCGGCGCCGAGATCGAAAACCTCCTGATCCATGAAGAGGCCGTGCTGGCGCATCAGCGGCAGGAGGGTGTTGTCGGCGTGGCCGCAGCCGGTGTGGCCGGGGTCGATCTGCAGTTCCTTGCCGGCGTGGGCGGGCAGGTGGCCGCCGCCGCGCGCCAGGATGTCGGCCAGTGCGTTGTAGCCCGGCGCCCAGGCTTGCGCGTTCGGGAAGACCTCGCGCAGGCTGGCGAGGATCTCGATGTCGTCCTGCAGGTCTTGCACCACGCGGCTGGCGAACTCGTGGGCGTCGAGCAATTCATCGGCATCGTGCGTTGCCAGAAAGGCCGCCAGCGCCTTGCGCGCCGAGCGCATATTGCGCTGGCGGGTCTTGGTGCGCGAGTCGTCCGGGTTGGCGAAGGTCTCGCTGAAGGCCTTGCCCGCGCGGCTGAGCTTGAGCGTGGGCTTGAGGTCGATCGGGTCGCGATAGTCTTCGAGCCAGCCGTGCTCCTTGAGCTTGCGCAGCAGGTCGCTGGCGTAGCTGCGTTCTTCTTCGGCCGGGACCGATCGGCCGGCTTCGAAGGCGAGTGCGCGCAGGCTCGGGTCGGCAAGTGATCGCAAGACGACTTCCAGCACCACATCTCGCGTCAGCGCCTCGGCATAGTCCGCGTTGGCGCCATGCACCCGCTCGTGCAACTGCCGCAGCACCGCCGCACACAGCTGGCGGTTGTCATGCGTGAGCGGGCGGAAGAAGTGCTCGCGGGGCGGGGTGAAGAAGGTCATCGCGGCAGCCGTCACTGGGGCGGTTGCGAAGGCAGAACACGGAGCAACTGCTCTGCCAGCGTTCGAAGCATGGCGGGGTCGGGCAGGGGCAGCTTCAGGTAGCGCTCGCCGGTCGCGGCGTCGGTGTGCACCATGGACTGAACCGAGGCGGTGCCGTCCGCGCCATGGTGCTGATCGGCCTGTGACGCGAGCGTCTTGATCAACTGCAAGCCGGCCTGCAGCAAGGGCGCCCAGGGATCGATCGGTCGATCGATCGGGTGCGACGCTGTTGGCCGCGGTGTCAGTTTCGGCGGGCGCGGTTGTCGGTGTGGCGGTGGGCGTGGGCACGGCCATGCCTTCGGTGATCTTGTCCACACTCTTCATGAAGCGGCTCAGGCGGCCGCCCTCCATGAACACGGTGCCGTCGCCACCATCGAGCACGCCGGCGAACAGCGACTTCTTGAACGACAGCACCGAGAGCATGCCTTCCTCGATGCTGCCTTCGGCCACCCGGTTGATCACCTGCACACCGCGGCGCTGGCCCATGCGGTGGACGCGGCCGATGCGCTGCTCCAGCACGGCGGGGTTCCAGGGCAGGTCCATGTTGACGACCACGGCGGCGGCATGCTGCAGGTTCAGGCCCGTACCGCCGGCGTCGGTCGACAAAAACAGCCTGCACGACGGGTCGTCATGAAAGCGCTGCACCAGCGCACCGCGCTGCTCGGCCGGCAGGCCGCCGTGGAAGAACACATGGCCCCATCCGCGCGCGGCCAGTCGCTTGATCAAGACCTCGTGCGTGCCCAACCACTGGCTGAAGACCACCGCCTTGGCCTCGGGGTCGGTGAGCAACTCGTCGAGCAGCGTGACCAGTTCGTCGGCCTTGCCGCCGTGGTCGGTCTCATGGTCGAGTAGCCAGGTGCTGTTGCACACCATGCGCATGTTCTGCAAGGCGCATTGCAAGCGCCGCTGGTCGGCATCGGACAGGAAGTGGGGCTTGCGCCAGCGCTGCACGATGCGGCTGACGATGCTGCCGTTTTCGTCGTGGTGCGCGCGCTGTTCGGGTGTCAGCGGCACGAACAGGGTCTGGTCCACCCGCTCGGGCAACTGGCTCAGCACTTCGGATTTGCGCCGCCGCAGCAAGATGGGCGCGAGCGCGGTGCCGATGCGGCCGAGATCGCGTTAGCCGATCACGCGCCCGGCGTCGTCGGTATCCTGATGCTGGCGAAGCAGGCGCCAAGTGGGCCCCAGGCCGTTCTGATCGACAACCTGCACGATCGAGACCAACTCCTCCAGCCGGTTTTCGAGCGGCGTGCCCGTCAACACGATGACGTGCGGGCAGACCGAAGGCGCGGCGACGCGCTTGAGCGCCCGCGCGGCCTGGGTGTTCCAGTTCTTCACGCGCTGCGCCTCGTCGACGATCAGCAGCTCGGGCGCCCAGGCTTGCACCAGATCGGCATCGCGCACCAGGGCTTCGTAGTTCACGATCTTGCAGAATGCCTCTTCGTGCCACTGGGCCCGGCGCGCATTGCGCAGGCCGCCCAGCACCTGCGCATCGCGGCCGGAAAACTTCTTGATCTCGCGCTGCCACTGCTGCTTGAGCGAGGTTGGGCAGACCACGAGCACGCGCTGCACCCCGAAGTGGCGGGCCATCAGTTCGACCGCCGCGATGGCCTGCACGGTCTTGCCCAAACCCATTTCGTCGCCGATCAGCACACGCCAGACCCGCGCCGCGAACAAGGCGCCCTCGATCTGGTAGGCATAGAGCTTCGTGTCGAGCAGTTTGTCCAACCCCTTGTCGGCGATGCCCTTGGGATAGGCCGCAGTCAGCACCTGCAGGCGGTGATGCGCATCACACGCCTGGGCCACGAAGGCGAGTGGCTCGTCATGGATCTGCAGCGCATGGCCTGCGGATTCCGCCAGCTTGCGTGCCTGGTGGATGAAGGCATCGAGCTGCAGCAACTTGTCGTCCGGCAGCCGAGCGTCATCATCCATATCGAACAGGCCAGCCGCCAGTCGTTGCAGCGTGGCCGGGCATTGGGCACCGGCGCGCCAGCGCACCGAGCGTTTGTCGCCGTAGTGCAACCAAAGCTCGCTGAACGCCGGCTGATACCCTGCCGGAATGCGGCTCGCGCGCCACGTTTGCCTTGCAGCTTGTGCAGGGCAAACTCGATGTGCTTGCAAGTGCCCAGGCCGTTGGTCGCGTAGTCCGCACAGGCGCAAAAGTTGTCACCCGCCGCCAAGCCGCGGATGGCCACGCGGTAGCTCGATTGGCTCTCGGGATTGCCGACCCGGTAGTCGCCGAACACCGGCTCAGTACCGAGCGCCCGCAGCGTGAAAGCCTGCTCCTGCCCGAACTGGCGTCGCAACGCGCGCTGCCAGTCGGCCGGGTCCATGGCATCGGGGCGGCGGCGGGGTGAGAGGCGCGGCGCGGCTTTGGTGGGCTTTGCGGTTTTGGCGGATGCTTTGGCCTTGGTGGGGCTGGCCTTTTGTGCCGGGTGTGGGGCGGTGGTCATCGGATCGTGCAATTCGACAAGGCTCTTGCTCATGCAATGGGATCGAAATTGATCACTTGCATTTTCTCTTGGCGGTCGGATAGCGCAGGTTCGGGGGTCTCTTGACGGCGCGGATGCTCGCGTAGCTGCGCCGACTTGCGATGCACGGGGTTCTGGCCTGGCTTGACGGAAGAGGGCAGAAGATTTTCCGGCACAGAAAAGCGGGTCCCCGACTTTGAACGTTCGAGCACGTGGCGAAGATTGCACCCAGTTCCGTCTATGTTGGCCTGGTCGGACACGTTGCGACCCTGCCGTTTCAGATCACGATCGGTCAACCACATCGCGCTCATGACTCCAGGTTTCAGCGTGCAGATCGACCACGGGGGCGCCGCGTTTTGGGCGCGTGCGCTCAGCCAGACAGGCCCTACTCGATGTTCTGCACCTGCTCCCGCAGTTGCTCCACCGCCACCTTCATCTCGACCGCGATGTTGGTGAGTTCGAGTGACGCGGCCTTGGAGCCGAGCGTGTTGGCTTCGCGCAGCAGTTCCTGGATCAGGACGTCGAGGCGCTTGCCGACCTCGCCGCCGGCCTTGAGCAGGCGGGCGATTTCGTCGAGGTGGGAGCGCAGGCGGGCGAGTTCTTCGGCCACGTCGATGCGGATGGCGTAGGCGGCGGCTTCGTTGACGGCACGCTCTTGCAGGGCTTCGTGCGAGATGGTTTGCGCGGCGCCGCTGGCGTCGAGCGCTTCTTTCCAGCGCTCCAGAAAACGCTGCTGCTGGCGCTGCACGACGACAGGCACCAACGGCTCGGCCTGAATGGCCAACTCGCGCAGGCGGGCCACGCGTTCCATCAGCACGGCGACCAGACGCTTGCCTTCGCGGGCGCGGGCATCGCGCAGGCCCTCGATGCAGCGCTTGGCGGCGTCGAGCGCGACTTCGTCGAGCTTCTCGGCCGGCGCGCCGCCCTTGCACCACTGCATCACTTCGTGGACCGAGAGGTGTTGCGCCTTGGGCAGCCAGCCCTGGATCACGCTTTCAAGCCTGGCCAGGCGGTTGAGCTGCTCAGGCTGTGGGTTCGGCCACGCGTTGTCGGCCTCGGTGCGGGCGTTCAGGCGCAGCTCGATCTTGCCGCGCCTGAAGGCAGCGGCGAGCAGTTCGCGCAGCGCGGGCTCGAGCGCGCGGAACTCGTCTGGCAGGCGAAAGCCGAGGTCGAGAAAACGCCCGTTGACCGAGCGCAATTCGACGCTAACGCTGGCACTGTTCGCTGCCGATAACCTGGGGGCCGGAGTGTCCGCGGAAGCGGTGGTTTCCGGGCTGGGGGCGGCACCGGCCGTGGCCGAGGCGTAGCCGGTCATGCTGTAGACTGCCATGAAGTCTTTCTACTTGTTTGGTCAGCCAGATCAACGCGAGATCGACGTTCGAATCAACTGCCGAATCTTTGCGAGGGGAGCGCCGGATTATGTCAAAGCCAAAGCCAGCCCCTTTGCCATCCGGCACGGTGGTCGGCGGCTATCAGGTGATCAAGCGCCTGGCAGCGGGCGGCTTCGGCGTGGTCTATCTGTGTGAAGACACCGAGCGCCACCTCGTCGCCCTCAAAGAGTATCTGCCTTCGTCGCTGGCCGAGCGCTCGCCGGGTGAACTCACGCCGCGTGTCAAGCCCGAGAAGCAGCCGCTCTATCGCCTGGGCCTGAAGAGCTTCTTCGAAGAAGGCCGTTCGCTTGCGCAGATCAGTCACCCGAGCGTGGTCTCGGTGCTGAACTTCTTCCGCGAGAACGAAACCGTCTACATGGTGATGAACTACCTGCAGGGCGA
>JAMFRW010000044.1 GCA_026224975.1 Rhodoferax sp.
AGCCCTCTCGCGGGTTCGTCAATGCGACTTCGCCGCGATCACCTGCCGAAGGGCCGCCAACTGCGCCAGCGCCGCTTCCCGCCCCGCCAGGATCGAGCGCTTGCGGGTGCTGAAATCGGTGCCGGCCACGCCGGGGAGCTTGGGGCGCAGCACCACGTCTGCTTCGCGCAGCTCGAAGTTGTTGATGCTGCGACCCATGATCGAGAAGGTCTGCAGCAGCATGCGCATCGCGTCACCGGTGGCGGCACCATCGGGCGCGGCGGAGATGTCGACGGCGATCACGACCTCGGCCCCCATCTGCCGCGCAAAGCGCACCGGCACCGGGGCGACCAGGCCGCCATCGACGTATTCGCGCGTACCGATCTTGACCGGCTGAAACACCGCCGGCACCGCGCTCGAAGCCCGCACCGCCACGCCGGGGTCGCCGCGCTGGAACAGGATCGCCTGCCCGCTGTCGAGATCGGTCGCAACGATGCCGAGCGGCAGCCGCAGTTGTTCGATGGTGCGCTTGCCGGTTTGCTCGCGCACATAGCGCGCGAGGGCCTCGCCGCGGATCAGACCGCGGCCAGGGTAGGACCAGTCGGCGAAGGCGGTTTCGTCCATCGAATCGGCGAGCGCGGCCAGTTCGGCGCCGCTCTTGCCCGCAGCGTAGAGCGCGGCCACCACGCTGCCGGCCGAAGTGCCGGTGACCAGATCGGGCTTGATGCCGTTTTCTTCCAGCACCTGGATCACGCCAATGTGGGCGAAGCCGCGCGAGGCGCCGCCGCCCAGGGCCAGGCCGATTTTCGGTAACCGTGGCGGTGGCTTGGGCGCAGGCGCGGCGGGTGCTTCCAGCGGCGGGTAGGTGGCGACCGGCGCATCGGCCGGGGTCATCGGGGGAGCGATTCGGGGAGCGGTCTGGCAGCCGACCAGGCCTGCTGCCATGCTGCCTGTCACGGCCAGCAGCCAGTGGCGTCGCGTCCAGCCCGTGGCGGGCGGCGCCTCGTGAATGTTCATGCCGCAATTCTAGGAGGAGCGTCTCGAAGCGAGCGCCGTGCCCGGCCCTGGGCGCACATCGCGCGGAGCATATATCCTCACGCGCATAACCAATCAACGAAAGAGTAGTTCACGCGCATATGCGCTGTGGGTACATTCCCGTACCCTGAACAGCCTTTTGCACGCCCTGCCCGCAGCCCATGTATCAGTACACCGAGTTCGACAAGCAGTTCGTCCGCCAACGCGCAGCGCAGTACCGCGACCAGCTCGAACGCAACCTTTCCGGCGAACTCCTCGACGACGAATTCAAGCCACTCCGCCTGCAAAACGGCTGGTATGTGCAGCGCCATGCGCCGATGTTGCGCGTCGCTGTGCCCTACGGCGAACTCACCTCGCCACAACTGCGCGCGCTGGCCACCATCGCCCGCGACTACGACCGCGGCTACGGCCACTTCACCACGCGCCAGAACCTGCAATACAACTGGATCCCGCTGGACCGCAGCGCCGATGTCATGGATGTGCTGGCGGCGGTCAACATGCACGGCATCCAGACCAGCGGCAACTGCATCCGCAACATCACCAGCGACGCGCTGGCCGGCATCGCACCCGATGAGATCGTCGACCCACGGCCCTACTGCGAACTGTTGCGCCAGTGGAGCACGCTGCACCCGGAGTTCGCCTTCCTGCCGCGCAAGTTCAAGATCGCGGTGACAGGCGCCCGCGAAGACCGCGCAGCCATCGCCTGGCATGACGTGGGCCTGCGCCTGCTGAAGAACGACGCCGGCGAGATCGGCTTCAAGGTGCTGGTCGGCGGCGGCATGGGCCGCACGCCGGTGATCGGCACCACGATCCGCGAGTTCCTGCCGTGGCAGCAGATCCTCGTCTTCATCGAAGCCATCGTGCGCGTGTACAACCGCTACGGCCGCCGCGACAACATGTACAAGGCGCGGATCAAGATCCTCGTCAAGGCCGAAGGCCAGAAGTTCATCGACGCGGTCAACGCCGAGTTCGTCAACATCCTCGAGAACGACGAAGGCGGCCGCGCCCACCTGCTGCCGCAGGCCGAACTCGACCGCGTGGCGCAGAGCTTCACCGTGCCGGCCGGCGTGCAGGCCGAGGCCGAAGCAGCGCCGCAGAACCTCGATGCGCCCAAGGCCTATGCCCGCTGGCTGGAGCGCAATGTGCACGGGCACCGCCTTTCCGGTTATCGCGCGGTGACGCTCTCGCTCAAGCGCAGCGGCCAGGCGCCGGGTGATGCCACGGCTGACCAGATGGACCTGGCGGCCGACATCGCCGACCGCTTCAGCCACGGTGAGCTGCGTGTCACGCACGATCAGAACCTCGTGCTGCCGTGGGTGCGCCAGGCCGATCTGCAAGCCGTGTGGCAAGCCGCGCACGACGCGAGTTTCGCCACGCCCAACATCGGCCTGCTGACCGACATGATCGCCTGCCCCGGTGGCGATTTCTGCGCGCTGGCCAACGCCCGTTCGATCCCGATCGCCGAAGAGATCACCCAGCGCTTTGCCGAGATCGACGAGCTCTACGACATCGGCGACATCGACCTGCACATCAGCGGCTGCATCAACTCCTGCGGCCACCACCACAGCGGGCACATCGGCATCCTCGGCGTGGACAAAGACGGCAAGGAGTGGTACCAGATCTCGCTCGGTGGCTCCGATGGGTCGGTGATCAGCGGCAACTCGTTTGCTGGCAAGGTGATCGGGCCGTCGTTCGCGGCCGATGAAGTCACCGATGTGATCGAAGCGGTGATCGAAACCTACCAGGCCAGCCGTGCCGCGAACGAACTCTTCATCGACACCGTCAAGCGCATCGGCCTTGACCCGTTCAAGACTTCGGCCAATGCAGTGCGGCGCAGCACAGCGCTGGCCCATGCTTGATGAACGCCTGATGAACCGCCCCATGCCCCAAGCCATGCAATTCATCGACACCCACAAAGACCGCTGGCACACGTTGAGCGGCGAAGACGGCCCTGCGGTCTGCATCAAGCCCGCCCCCAACTTGCTGCTCGATGTAGCGCAGTGGCATGCCTTCCGCGCGCAATGGCCGGCCGATCTGCCGGTGGGCATCACGCTCGCGAACGATGTGGATGTGGAAACGATCGCCGCCGACTTGCCACGGCTCGCGCTGGTCGCCCTGCAATTTCCGAAATGGGTCGATGGCCGCGCCTACAGCCAGGCGCATCTGCTGCGCACCCGCTACCGCTTTGCCGGCGAGATCCGCGCGACCGGCGAAGTGCTGGTCGACATGCTGCCGCTGCTCGAACGTGCCGGCGTGGATGCGGTGGTGCTGCGCGCCGATCAATCGGTGGCAGCCGCGCGGCGCGCGCTCGAATTCTTCCCCGAGTTCTACCAGGGTGATGTGCATGAGCACCGGCCGCATTTTGCGAAGGTGGCGGCATGACCGCTGTGACCGCAGTCGATGCTGCGGCCGTGTCTGCGCTGCCGTCGGCCGCTGGGTCTTCCACGTCGGCCGCTTCGGCCATCTCGCTTTACGCCAAGCCCACGCCCGGCTTCGAAGACCGCGTGGCGAACGCTGTCGCGATCCTGAAGGCCGCCAGCGAGAAGCACCTGGGCACCATCGTGCAGTCGACCAGCCTCGGCGTCGAAGGCATGGTGCTCACCGACATGATCGCGCGCCACCAGTTGCCCATCGCCATCGGCACGCTCAACACCGGCAAGCTGCATGCGCAAACGGTCGAGCTGATCTCGCGCATCGAAGACCGTTATGCGGTCGATGTGGAGGTCTACGAGCCGGTGAATGAATCCGTCATCCAGTTCGTCCGCCAGAACGGCGAGAACGCGATGTACGAGAGCGTGGACCTGCGCAAGGGCTGCTGCGCCGTGCGCAAGATCGAGCCGATGTCTCGCATGATGGCCGGCCGCACCGCCTGGGTCACGGGCCTGCGCCGCGAGCAATCCGACAACCGCAGCGAAGTCTCCTTTCACGACGTGGACAAGGACGGCCGCGAGAAAGTCATCCCGCTGGCCGACTGGAGTTGGGCCGATGTGTGGCAGTACGTGGCCGCCTACGACGTGCCCTACAACCCGCTGCACGACGAGTTCTTCCCCAGCATCGGCTGCGCGCCCTGCACGCGCGCCATCGCCGTGGGCGAAGACTTCCGCGCCGGCCGCTGGTGGTGGGAGGAAGAAGGCTTCAAGGAGTGCGGCCTGCACGGCTCGAATGCGCACGGCGGGGTGAGCAGCCTGGGTGCCATCAGCACGCTTTCCCCGATCGGCCAGACGGCGTGAGCGCGCCACCGCGAGCAGGCTGAGCATGGGCCGCGTCGTCTTCATCGGTGCCGGCCCCGGCGCGGCCGACCTGATCACCCTGCGAGGCGCAGCGCAACTGGCCGCCGCGCAAGTCGTGCTGTTCGACGCCCTGACCGACCCGGCGCTGCGCAGGCTGGCACCGAACGCGCGCTGGGTCGATGTCGGCAAGCGCGGCTTTGCCGACAGCACCGGCCAGG
>JAMFRW010000322.1 GCA_026224975.1 Rhodoferax sp.
GCCGCGTGGCGGGTGAAGACCTCTTGCGCGTCGTAGCCGCCCAGCATGCTCTTGAGCTTGGGGCTGAAGAGCTGCGCGCGCATCGGCTCCCGGAGGATGGACATCGTGTTGAAGTAGGCCTCGACCGACGTGCGCGCCATACCTTCGAAGGTGGTCTTGGCCCGGAACGCACGCGGCGCCCAATCGGCCTTGGGGTAGACGCGGCCGAGCAGGCCGAAGAGCGGGCGGCGCACGCTTTCCGGCAGCGCGGCGCGCATGCGCTCTTCCATCATGTGCAGCTTGTAGCGGCGGTAGCCCCCGAAGGTTTCGTCGCCGCCGTCGCCCGAGAGCGCCACCGTCACGTGCTTGCGCGCGAGTTGGCAGACACGGTACGTGGGAATGGCCGAACTGTCGGCATAGGGCTCGTCATAGAGCTGCGCGAGCGTGTCGATCAGGTCGAAATCATCGCTCTTGACGGTCTCGACGAAATGGCGCGTGCGGTAGCGGTCGGCTACCGTCTGCGCGAAAGCCGATTCGTTGAACGCAGGATCGTCGAACGCGATCGAGCAGGTGTTGACGGGGTCAGCGGACAAGCCCGCCATCATCGCGACGACGGCGCTCGAGTCCACGCCGCCCGAAAGAAACGCGCCGATCGGCACTTCGGAAATGAGGCGCAGGCGCACCGACTCTTTCAGGCGATGTTCGAGCTCTTCGCAAGCGTCTTCCGTGCTGACCGGGCTGCCCACCGAGAACCGCACATCCCAATAAGCCTTGGGTTCGGGCATCGGCTCGCCGCGCCGCCAGGCCAGCGTGTGACCGCCGGGCAGTTTGGCGGCCTGTTTGAAGATGGTTCGCGGGTCGGCTACATAGCCGAGGGCGAAATATTCCTCGACCGCGAGCGGGTCGAGATCGCGGCGGAATTTGTCGTGCGCCAGCACCGATTTGAGTTCGGAGCCGAACACCAGCATGCCGTCGTCGAGCACGGCGTAGTGCATCGGCTTGACCGCGAGCCGATCGCGCGCCATAAAAAAGGTCTGGCGGTTGCGGTCCCAGAGCGCAAACGCGAACATGCCGCGAAAGCGCTTGACGCAGTCTTCGCCCCAAGATTCCCAGGCGTGCACGATCACCTCGGTGTCGCTGCGTGTGTGAAACATGTGGCCGAGCGCCTGCAGTTCGGGAATCAACGTCTGGTAGTTGTAGATCTCGCCGTTGAACACGACGACGACCGAACCGTCTTCGTTGAAGAGCGGTTGCTGGCCGGTGGCGATGTCGATGATCGACAGGCGCCGGTGGCCGAAGCCGAGCCCGGGCTCGATGTGCACGCTGCCTTCGTCCGGGCCGCGGTGCCGCTGCGAGTTGTTCATGCGCTGCAGCAGGGCGGTGTCGATCGGGCGCTGCTGGCGCGTATCGAAGATTCCTGTGATTCCACACATGGCTTATTGGCTCCTGGGCTGGCGTTTCGCCTCCGCGAGGGAGCGCCGGTAAAGATCGTCGTATGCCTTGACCATGGCGCGCAGACTGAAGCGGCGCTCGACATCGGCGCGCCCTGCCAGTCCCATCGTTGCGGCTCGATTCGTGTTCTGGGCCATCGCAATGATCGATGTGGCGAGAGCTTCGACATCGCCGCTGGGCACGATGTCGCCCGTCACGCCGTGGGTGACCAAGTCACCATTTCCACCAACGCCCGTGGCAATTACCGGCAAGGCGGTGGCCATTGCTTCCAGAATCGTATTCGAGATGCCTTCGCCAAGGGACGGCAGCACGAAACAATTCAGGCCTCTCATGATTTCCGGCACGTCGCCGCGCTCGCCGGGGAGCCACGCGAGGTCCGCGACACCGGCCGCCGTCAGGATCTGGTGCGACTCCTCGCGCAGGGGGCCGTCGCCCACCATGACCAAACGGAGCGTGCTCCGCAAGGTTGGAGCGAGGGCGATCGCTCGCACGAAGGCCCGGGCCAGTAGCGGTTGATTTTTCACTGCC
>JAMFRW010000323.1 GCA_026224975.1 Rhodoferax sp.
AACCTCGGGCGGGCGCTCGACTTTTCGGTGATTCCCTCGGAGCTGATCTCCAGCCTGAACGTGTACAAGACCGCCTCGGCCGAGCAACTCGAAGGCGGTCTCGCTGGCACGATCGACCTTCGGACACGCCGGCCCTTCGACTTCACCGGCAACGTGATCGCCGGCTCGGTGCGTGCGGTGCGTGGCGATCTGGTGCAGCGAAGCACACCGCAGTTCTCGGCGCTCGCGAGCGGGCGGTGGACAACACCGGCTGCTGGCGACGTGGGCGCGCTGGTGAGCCTCTCGATCCAGAACCGCGCGTTTCGCGAGGACCAGATCAGCGCCGGCAACCCGGTCGCCAGAACCGACCTCATCCCCGGCCGCAACGTGGTCGCACCCAATGGCATCTCGCAAACCACCAGCCTCGGTGACCGCAACCGCCGCGCTGCGGGCGTGGTGCTGCAATGGCAGCCTTCGAGCGCGCTCTCGTTGTACGCCGAAGGCCACTATGCGGACATGCGGACGCGACAGGATTCGTATCAGATCAATGTCGGCGCCTCGCGGACTTTCGTGCCCGGCAGCGCCGCATTGTTCGACGGCACCGACGACCTGAAACGCATCACCTGGACGAACGCGCCGGTCTCGGTCCTGAGCTTTGCACGCGACACCGTCGATCGCACGCGGCAAGCGGCCCTCGGCGGCACCTGGGCCCAGGGCGCGTTGGAAGTCGCGGGCGACCTCAGCGTCACCGGCAGCGAGAACACGCTGTTCTTCTCCGGCCCGTTCATGGCGGCCACGGCAGCCAGCTTCTCGCAAGATTTTTCGACCCGCATCCCGGGTTCGGTCGTGAGCGGGACCGACCTGACGGACCCGGCGAGCTTTCGCTATACCGGCGTGGCCTATCGCGCCAACCGGCTCAGTGGCAACCTGCCCGCCGCGCAGCTCGATGTGCGTTACCGGCCCGACGAAGGTCTCGTGAGCGAGTTGATCAGCGAGGTTGCGATGGGCGTGCGCTATGCGAGGCGGCGTGCGACCAATTCACCCGGCTTGCGATTCGGCGATGTGGCCGTGACCGGGCTCTCGCCGGCGCAGATGCCGCAGGCGGTGACAGTCGACCCCTACACCGCCTTCCCCGGAAGGGGCGCGACCACGCTGGGCCGGTTTCTCGTGGCCGACCTGGCAGGCGCACGCGATGCCATGGGCCTGCGCAGCGCCTTCGGCATCACGACGCCCCTCCCGGCAGCGGCGAGCGCGACCAGCGTATGGCGCATCGAAGAAGAGACGCAATCGGCCTACCTTCTCGCACGGTTCGAGACCGCTGCGACGCCGCTGGCCGGCAAGCTGAACGGCAGCGCCGGGCTGCGGATGGTGCGGGTTCGGGAGTCGGTGACGGGTGCGCAGTCGGTGCCCGCCGACGGCGCCACCGCGCCGATCGCCATCGCCCATGCCGACACCGACGTCTTGCCCAGCATGAACCTGCGCTACGCCGTCGGCGGTGGCGTGTTCGTTCGCGCCGCTGCCTCCAAGACCGTGACGCGGCCCGACTTTGCGCAGCTCTCCCCTTCGCTCACGCTGGTCCCGAACCCGATCAACCCGGAGTTGAACCAGGGCAGCGCCGGCAACCCAGCGCTCCGGCCGATCCGTTCCAACAACGTGGACCTCGCGCTGGAGGCCTATCCAGGCCGGACCACCTCGATGTCGCTCACCGCCTTCTTCAAACGGGTCGATGGTTTCCTGGCGACGGTCAGCAGCGCCGAGACCCACGGCGGCGTAACGTACCAGGTGAGCCGCCCGCAAAACAGCCGCGCCGCGACCATCCGCGGGGTGGAACTCGGCTACCAGCAGTTCTACGATTTCCTGCCTGGCTGGCTGGGCGGCACCGGGCTGCAAGCGAATTACACCTACGTCGGCAGCGAAACACTCGACAGCGATCTCGCCACCCGCGTGCCGCTGCAAAACCTGTCGAAGAACAGCCTCAACCTGATCGGCTTGTACGAGCGCCGCGACCTCTCGGCGCGGCTGGCCTACAACTGGCGCGATCGTTTCCTGAGCGGCGTGACCAACATCGTCGGCATCGGCGCGCTGCCGGTTTACACGCGGTCCTACGGCTGGCTCGATGCGTCGATCGGCTACCGGCTGACCAGTACGCTCACTGTCTCGGTCGCCGGGGCAAACCTGCTCAACACCTTGCGGCAGTCGTACTACGGCTCGTCGACCAGACCGCAGAGCAGCTGGATCGGCGACCGGCAGCTCAGCGCGACCTTGAGCTTGAGGCTATGAGGAACGTGCCTTCTACGTCCATGTCCGTGTCCATGGCCGTATTCGTCCTGTACGCGGCCATGCTCTGCGCGACGCCCGCTGCCCGTGCCACCACGCCGCTGGAAGATTGGCGTGCCGGTGTCGCACAGACACGCGCACTGGCCGAGAACGACGCCCCCGCCGCATATGCCAGCGCGCAGCAGTTGCGCGCACAGATCCCACCCGACGCGACCCAGGCAGACCAGGCGCGCAGCCTCAACCTGCTCTCGCGCACCGAGATCTACGTCGCGCAAACCGATGCGGCCGCGCGCCATGCCGAGCAGGCCTTCGAGCTCGCTACGCAGGCTGGCGACAAGGTGGGCCAGGCCGAGGCCGACCTGAACGTGGCGCTGACCTCGGTGAACCAGGGGCGGATCGATCTGCTGATCACCGCCACCAGCCGCAGCCTGAGCGAACTCGACGGAGTAGACCAACCGAGCCTGCTGGGTGAATCGTTCCTTCGCACCGCCATGATGTACCGCCGCATCGGGCAGCTCGAAGAGTCGGTGGCGATGGCGATGCATGCGATGGAAATCGCACGCCGCACCAACGATCCGATGGCGCTGACCTACGCGCATCAGGGGCTCGCCATCTCGTTCGACCAGAGCTTTCGGTACAAGGAGGCGCGCGACCACTATGTGCAGATGCGCGATCAGGCGATTGCTGCGCACTCGAAGCAAATGGAGGCTTACGCCACGCTAGGCTTGGGCAGCGCCACGGCGGCGCTCGGGGATGCTGCCGGCGGTGAGCGCCACATCCGCGCAGCGATGAGACTCTTTCGCGAGACCGGTGCGCCGTTCGGCATCAACTTCGGCCTGACGCAGTTGGCGCACAACCTGCGCCTCCAGGGGCGGTTTCGAGAAGCCCAGCCCATGCTCGATCAGGTGGTCGAAACCTACGACAAGTATCCCAACCGGATCGGCCTCTGGTATGGGCTGAACTCCCGCAGCGTCAACCTGCAATCGCTCGGCGATCTGCGAGGCGCGCGGGCCGATGCGGAGCGCGCCCATGCCATCGCCAAAGACATCGGCTTTGCACTCTATGTGAGCGAGAGTGCCCATCGGCGAAGCGTTCTGGCGGCGGCCGACGGCGACTACCGGCAGGCCTACGAACTGGCCTCGGAGGCCAGCGACATGACGGCCCAAGCCGCGCGCGAGAAGTCGAGCGCGCGCATGCTGGAGCTGGCGCAGCGTTACCTGGCCGAGAGCAAGCAACGCGAGATCGACAGGCTCACGGCCCGCAACCTGCAACAGACCAACGAGCTGGAGCGCCAGCGCTCTCGGCAGCGCTGGCTCGGATCGGTGCTTCTGGGCAGCGTGGCGGCGCTGGCGCTGCTGTCGTACCTGTTCATCCGCCTGCGCGGCTTTCAGGCCGATCTCCGGCAGCAGCGTGCCATCCTTCAATCGGTTCTCGACAGCATGGCCGACGGCGTCTCCGTGGCCAATGCCGAAGGGGAACTGATCATCGTCAACCCCATGGCCGAGAGGATCCTCGGCATGGGTCTGCGGCCCGGCGGAGTTCAGGTGTGGCCGGATCGTTACGGGCTCTACCTTCCCGACCAGGTCACGACCTATCCGGCGGCCGACCAGCCTCTCGCCCGCGGCCTCGCCGGCGAATCGGTCGACAACGTCGAGATGTTCGTGCGCAACGCGGCGCGCCCAGAGGGTTGCTGGCTGAACGTGACCGCGCGCCCGCTCACCGACCAGGCCGGCGTGGCCAGTGGCGCCGTGGCGGTGTTCTCGGACGTGACGGCCAGAAAGCGATCCGACGCCGCGCTGCGCCAGCGCGAGCAGGAGTTTCGGGCATTGGTGGAGCACACGCCCGACTTCGTCTCGCGGTTCGACATCGATTGCCGCCGCATCTACGCCAACCCCGCGCTGGCGCTCGCATTGGGCATCCCGGTGGACTCTCTTCTGGGCGCGCGCCCTTCCGAGCTGATCGGCATGCCGCCAGAGCAGGCTCTGGTGTACGACGCGCAGGTTCGCGAGGTGCTCGCCAGCGGTGTCGATGCTTCCATCGGGATCGCGCTGCGTGCCAGCGAAACCAGCACGATCTCCTACCAGGTGCGCCTGGTGGCCGAGCGTGACGAACAGGGCCAGGTGGTGAGCGTGATGGCCATCGGCCGCGATGTGACCGAGATGATGGACACGCAGCGGCGTCTGCAAGCGCTGCTCGAGAACCTGCCCGACATGGTGGCGCGCTTCGACCGGCAAGGCCGATACCTTTACACCAACCCGGCGCTGCCGAAGGCCTTCGGCATTCCGTTCGAGCGGTTCATCGGCCGCACGAATCAGGAACTGGGCCTGGACCCCGCCGGCCTGATGTGCGCCGCTTTGGCGCGGACGATAGAAGCTGCCCGCCCCGACCTGCTCGAGATCCCGTGGGTGGGGCCGGACGGGCAGCGCTTCTTCGAAGTCCGGCATGTGCCGGAGATGGATGTGCGCGGCGAGGTCGGCAGTGTGTTGTGCATCGTTCGCGAAGTGACCGAGCGGCGCCGCACCGAAGCGCTGGTGCGCGACCTGGGCTTCCGGCGCGAGGCGGCGCGCGAAGACGAGCGGCGCTACATCGCCCGCGAGCTGCACGACGAACTCGGGCAGACGCTGTCGGCCCTGCGTCTCGAAATCTCGGTGCTCCGCATGCGCGGTGGCGTGGACGGGCAAAGCTTGGCGCTCAAGGCCTCGGGCATGCTGGCGCTCGTCGACTCTGTGATCCAGGTCCAACGCAATCTGGTCTCCAGCCTGCGGCCGGCCGTGCTCGACATGGGCATCGGCACCGCGCTCGAATGGCTGGTCGGCGAGCTTCAGGAACACAGCGGCATCCAATGCGAGCTGTGCATGACCGAGTCCATGCTGGAGCTCGACAGCGACCAGACGGTGATGGTGTTTCGCATCGTCCAGGAGTCGCTGACCAACGTGTCGCGGCATGCACAGGCGAGCCGGGTCGAGGTGCGCCTGGATCGGCGCGAGGATTGTTATTCGCTCGCCATCCAGGACGACGGCATCGGTTTCGACCCAACCGCCACGCGCAGTCCCAAATCCTTTGGGCTGATCGGCTTGAGCGAACGCGCGCAAATGCTCGGCGGCCAGATCGATATCCGCAGCAGCGCGGAAGGCGGCACGCGCGTGGCGGTGAAATTCCCGGCGACCGGCGCGGTGCTCGCGAGGGAAACCTGAACGAGATCGTCCAGATCCATCCGCCCCATCACAAGCTCCCGGACGGTCGGATGGCCGCTGAACTAGCATCGGTTCGACCTTGGCAATGACGTAGGCGCATGAATGGCGGGCTTCGACGAACGGATCGTGAACGGCATCGGCGTGTTGTCCGCCATCATCGACAGCGGCACGTTCGCAGCGGCCGCCGAGATCCTCGGCATGTCGCAGCCGGGTGTGAGCCGGGCGATTGCGCGCCTGGAAAAGCGGCTCGGCATTCGCCTGCTCGAACGCACGACGCGCTCCGTCAGTCTGACCGACGAGGGCCGGCGCTTCTATGAGCAGGTGACGCCGCTGCTGGCCGGGTTGGAAGAAGCGGCGGCATCGGCTGCGCAGGGCACGACGACCATCCGCGGGCGGTTGCGCGTCAACATCGATCCTTACTTTTCACGATTGATCCTGGGGCCGCGGCTCGGCGCTTTTCTCGAAGCCTACCCACAGCTGTCGCTCGAGCTGATCACCCGAGACCAGGTGGGCGACCTGGTGGCCGATGGCTTCGACCTCGCGGTGCGCTTTGGCTACCCTCGCCCATCGACCCTGGTCGCGCGCAAGCTGCTCGACACGTGCATGCTGACTGTCGCATCGCCCGCTTATCTGAAGCGGTACGGCCACCCGAAGGATCCGCGCGAGCTGGAGAAAGGCACCCATGTCTGCATCCAGTTCCGTGACCCCGAGACCGGCCGCCCGTTTCCATGGGAGTTCCACCGCAAGCGCAAGAAGCTGGTGTTCGAACTGAGTGGCCAGCTCACGGTCAACGACGCAGGCACGCTCTACAGCGTGTGCCTCGCGGGCCACGGCATGGCGCAGGTGATGGACCTGGGCGTGGAGCCGATGCTGGCCGATGGCAGTCTTGTCGAGGTGTTCCCGGATTGGCCCGACGAGCGCTTCCCGCTCTACGCACTGCACCCATCGCGCCATCATCTGCCGGCCAAGACACGCGCGTTTCTCGACTTCATCGTCATGCTGCTGCAATGAGTGGGTGCTGCCTTCGATGACGTGGCGGCATGAGTCAAATGACATCCATGCCATTGAGAAATGACCTCCCGTCGCCCAGACTTCTTGCACCGCGGCATGTGCCGCTCATCGCAAGGAATCGAAGATGTACGCCATCACAGGAATCACAGGCCAGGTCGGCGGCGCGGTGGCACGCGCGCTGATGCCGGCCGGCCAACAGGTGCGCGCCGTCGTGCGCGATGCCGCCAAGGGGGCCGAATGGGCGCAGCGAGGCTGCGAAGTTGCCGTCGCGGCGCTGGACGATGCGCAGGCGTTGACCAAAGCCTTCGCCGATGTGGAAGGCGTGTTCTTCCTGCTGCCACCGGTGTTCGACCCCACGCCGGGCTTTGCAGAAGCGCGCCGCGTCGTCACCGCCGTGCGCGAGGCGCTCGAATCGGCGCAGGCCGGGAGGGTCGTGTCGCTTTCCACCATCGGCGCCCAGTCGGCGCGGCCCAATCTCTTGCAGCAGCACACATTGCAAGAGCAAAGCCTGGGCACGCTGCCCGTGCCGATCGCCTTCCTGCGCGCCGCCTGGTTCATGGAGAACGCGGCGTGGGATGTCGCGCCAGCGAGTACGACCGGCGTGATCCCGAGCTTTTTGTATCCGCTCGACAAGCCGGTGCCGATGGTCGCCACGGCCGACATTGGCCGCGTGGCCGCCGAGCTGCTGCAGGAGCGCTGGCAAGGCAAACGCATCGTCGAACTCGAAGGTGCGCGCCTGGCGCCGAACGACGTGGCCGCCGGCTTTGCCCGCGTGCTGGGCCGCGATGTGCGAATGGAAGTGGTGCCGCGTGCCACCTGGGAAGCGCTGTTCAGGTCACAAGGCATGCAAAACCCGACGCCGCGCATCCAGATGCTCGATGGCTTCAACGAAGGCTGGATCGATTTCGAGGGCGACGCAAACACCATCCGCAAGGGCAGCCTGCAACTCGATGCGGTGCTGCGGGAGCTGGTCGCTCCGAGAGTGGTCACTGTGAGCGCTATTAAGAAGGGGTCGACGATCGAGGGTCGATAAGGGTGCGGATGTCACATTGGCCTCCGATCCGGACGAATCGGAGATGCCAGCAGGCTGGATTACCGAGGGCGGTTTCAAACGTGAAGTGCAACACCAGGATTAGTGACTCTAATTCAGGTCGCTGATGAGACGACGGCAAGGGGTTTGAGCGGCATGAATGCGAGGATGGCTTGGTTGGTGGATGGACACCCATCCCCCCGCCCTTCCCGCGGGGCGGGAAGGGAGCGAGTCGCCCTGCCGTCAGCCGTGCAGGCCAACAAGAGCCTGGCCTGCACGCCCTTGGGCGAGCGTCGGAGGCGGCGCGGGCGTGTCAAGGCCAAGCCCGTTGGGCGGCCTGGCGGCCGGCCTTGACATGCCCGTGCCGCCTCGAACCCGCCGGTCACTGAACCGAGATTGGCGCTTGGTGGGCGTTGGCCAGGGTCTGCGAGAAGACCTGCAGGGGCGTCTTCCAGTCGTGCGTGGCACGGGGTCGGTTGTTCATGCTGTCGGCGATCGCATCGAGCTCGTCCTGGGTGTAGATCGACAGATCGGTCCCCTTGGGCAAGTATTGGCGCAGCAGGCCGTTGGTGTTCTCGCAGGTTCCGCGCTGCCAGGGGCTGTGCGGGTCGCAGAAGTACACCCGCACACCGGTGTTGGCGGTCAACTCGGCGTGGCGCGTCATCTCCTTGCCCTGGTCGTAGGTCAGGCTGCTGCGCAGCGGCGCGGCGATCGACTGGAGCTTGGCCGTGAAGGCGGCCAGCGCCGTGGCGGCGGTGGCGTCTTGCATGCGCGCGAGCAACACCAGGCGGCTCGTGCGCTCCACCAGCACGCCCACGGCGGACTTGTTGCCCGCGCCCCTGATGAGGTCGACCTCCCAGTGGCCGGGCATGACGCGGTCGTTCACCTCGGGCGGGCGCACGTGGATGCTGACCATCTCGGGGATCTGTCCGCGTCGATCCGTGCCACGACTGCGCGGCAGTCGCGTGCTGCGTCCGAGACGAAGGCAGGCGATGAGTTGACGCCGCAACTCGCCGCGCGGCTGGGCGTAGATGGCCGTGTAGATCGTCTCGTGGGACACGTGGCGCTCGGGTTGATTGGGGAACACGCGCTTGAGCGTAGCGGCGATCTGCTGGGGCGACCACTTCCAGTCCAGCAGCGTCTTCACCGCGCCCCAGGCGACGCTGTCCAGGTCCAGCTTGCGCGTCGGGCGCGCCGCAGCACGTCGGCTCGCGTGCAACGCCTGCGCTCGGTCGCTGATATGGCCCGACTCCGAGCACGCGTTGCGCCGCAACTCCCGACTCACCGTCGACGGTGCTCGGCCGATCACTCGCGCTATCGATCTCATGCCCTCGCCCTGCAGCCTCAGGCTCGCAATCACCATGCGGTGCTCGGGTTTCAGTTGCTCGTACTTCGCTCGTTCTGACATTGCTCCACCTCACATGGGGATGAGGTGTTGCAGTTCAAATTTGAGTCCGCCCCTCCAACAATCGTCTACCGGTGTGCCACCAGTGGAGGTCTCAATGTTGTTAAAGAGCGCCGAACCCAACTCTTGACCGTGCCGAGCGGCCGTCCCATGCGTTGAGCTATCTCGGCGTGCGTGAGCCCGTCGTAGATGGCCAGGCACAGACTCTCGCGTTCCATGCAGGGCAGTTCGCGCAAGCATTGGTGCACTGCTTGAAAGCGCTGCGCTTCGATAAAAATTGCCTCCGGCCCTGGGCGCGGAGAGGGAAACATTTCGTAGGGGTCGTCAACACCTTCGCGCGCCGCGCGAAATACTGGACGTGCCTTGAGCTGCCGAAGGTTATTTATCGCCAAGTTGTGCGCAATCGCGGACATCCAGTAGAGCGCTCTTCCCTTGGACAGCTCGAACTGCCCGCATTGATTCCAAACCTGGACGTAGGTCTCCTGTAGTAAATCTTCCGCCGCACCCGAATCGTGATTGATGCGCTGGATAATTCCGAAAAGACGACCGCTTGTCAGTTGGTAGAGACTCTTGAACGAGAGCCGACATGCGTGCTGCGCGACAGTGCTGAGAAGGCAGTCGATTTCTTCGAGCATTCG
>JAMFRW010000324.1 GCA_026224975.1 Rhodoferax sp.
GAAACGCCCTTCTTGGACGCCTGGTTTTCGTTCTCGAAATAGTGCGAAAGAAACTTCTCGAATTCAGCCAGCACGGTGGCAAACACGCGCCGGCCGGTATCCGGGTATGCCTCGACCACTTGCACCACGCGCTTGATCTCCCGCTCCAGCGGATCGCCCACCGAGCCCGGCTGCGAATTGCCGGCGCCGCCACTGAAGCCCATCACGCAGGCGCCCATGCGGTCGATCAGGCGACGCGCGGGATGCTGCGCCGACGAGAAGAAGTCGGGCTCGGCCATCGCCACGCGCAACGTGGGCATCTGCAGGCGCGCGAACCACACGCGCACCGCGCTGGGAATCCGCTCCTCGGTGAGGATGCTCTGGAACAGCAGCGCGACGACCTCGATCGTGGCACGCTCCTCCTGCGTGCTGGCCGTGCTCTTGAGGGCCTGCTTCTGCTGGCGCAACGCATCGACCATTTCGGCCGGCTCGAGGTTGCTGCCCTCGTTGCGCCGCGCCTCGACGCGATCGACGAACACCTGCTGCGCGGCAGCGATCGCGCCGGTCATCTCGCCCGAGGGCATCGTGAACCGCTGCGTGTTCATGAAGCCCTGGACGTGGCGCTCCATCGTCCGGCCGAAGCGCCTCAGCGTCGCGTCGACCTGTACCGAAGCCGGCGACACGAAGTGTCCGCCACCGCCCGCGCCGCCGCCGCCATTGGGCGCCTTGACGTTGCCGTTGACGCTGATGCCGACGTTGGGCGCACCAGGGCCAGCGGCGCCACCGGCATTGCCTGCGCCGCCGGGGCCGCTCGCGCCACCCCCTTCGCCCATCGGCTGCAGCGACGTGTTGCGCATGAAGTCGGCCATGCTGCCGCCGCCACCGCCACCGCCGGCGCCGCCCGAGCCGCCATTGCCGTTCGCATTGCCGCCGTTGCCGCCCGACTGGCCGCCGCCTTGGCCGCCTGCCTGGCCACCGCCGTAACCACCCTGGCCACCGCCATGACCGCCTTGACCACCACCGTAACCGCCTTGGCCGCCTTGGCCGCCACCCTGGCCACCGCTGTAGCCACCCTGGCCGCCGCCACGACTGCCCTGGCCGCTACCGCCCTGGCCGCCTTGGCTGCCCTGGCCGCCGGGGCCGTAGCCGCCCGGGCCGCCATAGGTCGTCGGCGCGAACTGGGTGCCGCCGCTGCTGGTGCTGTTGCCGCCGTCTTGGGAGTTGCGAAAGTCCTCCATCGGCATCTGGCGCGACGCAACCACCGGGGCGCGGTCGACGCTGCGTCGGATGAGCGTGCGCAAGTTGACCTCGGGCAGCACACCCTTCTCGATCAGGAAGCGATTCGCCTCGTGGTACGCCTCGGTGGCGAGCGCGGCGATCTCCACCTTCACCTGCGACTCGATGCCGGCCCAGGCGTCTGCGCCGAAGTCGCTGTCGATGAACGAGCGCACGATGATCTTGGACAGTTGCTGCGGGCGGAACAAGTCGTGATCGGCGAGTTCGTCCAGCCCCTCGAGCGCCGCGATGCGCGTGCCGAGGTCGTTCAGCTCCCAGACGGCCAGGTCGACGATGGCCTGCGACAGGCGCGAGATGAAGATCTCCTTCTGCACCGTCTCGTCATCGACCAGCATCAGCTTCTGCGTGTGGCCCTGCATCGAAGCCACGAGCGCGCCGGTGCCGGTGCTCGGCCGATCGGCGACGCAGGCGTCGCGCAGCATCTCGCCCTGCCGATCGATCCATTCCTCGCCGTGCGTCATCAAGGCCTGCAGCGTGTCGCGGCGCTGCTGCGCCACGGCGCGCTCGGCCGGTTTGTCGAGCAACAGGCGCGCCGCCTCCAGCACGGAAGCGAGCAGGCGTGGACCGGCCTCGGCAAGCTGCTCGGCGTACATCAGCCGAGCCCTGCGTGCGATATCTGGCGACGATTTGCCCTCGACCATCCGGTTGCTTCGCTTCCCTTGGAGTGGATCCGCTGTCGTGCGTTATTGACGCAATCTACACCACGGCGCCCGCATTCGGGTCATTCGGGTCGATCTCGGCCCTCACGCCGCCATGCACCAGGTCTTCGCGCTTGACGCCCAACCACATGGCGATGGCCGCCGCGACGAACACCGACGAGTAGATGCCGAAGCAGATGCCGATCGTCAGGGCCATCGCGAAATAGTGCAGCGTGGGGCCGCCGAAGATCAGCATCGACAGCACCATCATCTGCGTGCAGAAGTGGGTGATGATCGTGCGGCTGA
>JAMFRW010000325.1 GCA_026224975.1 Rhodoferax sp.
CATCGCCGCGGCGCTGGAAAGCTGGAAGCTCTGGAACACCAGCGGGAACCCCAGCGAGAACGCCGCCGAATCGCCCAACCTCATGTCTGCCCGATGACCACGAACCCACGCCCCGGCCCTGAACCCCGCAGCGCGTATCGCCACTTCATCAGCCTGCCCACGCGCTGGATGGACAACGATGCCTACGGGCATGTCAACAACGTCGTCTACTACAGCTTCTTCGACACGGCGGTGAACCGCTATCTCATCGCGGCCGGCGCGCTCGACATCGCGAGCAGCGAGGTGATCGGCTTCGTCGTCGAGACGCATTGCAACTACTTCTCGCCGATCGCGTTCCCGCAAATCCTCGACGCGGGCTTGCGCGTGGCACAGGTCGGCTCGTCGAGCGTGCGATACGAGATCGGCCTCTTCGCTGCCGGCGAAGAGCTCACCGCCGCGCGCGGCCACTTCGTCCATGTCTACGTGAACCGGGCCACACAGCGCCCGGTCGCGCTGCCGCCCGCCCTGACCCACGCCTTGCAAGGATTGCTGTGAAACCCACTCCCGCGCCCACGCCAACGCCCGAACAGACCGCCGCCGTCGACACCGCCATCACCACCCGACGCTCGTTGCGCGCCTTCCTGCCGACTCCGGTGCCGCGCGAAACCATCGAAGAGATCTTGTCCGTGGCCGCGCGTGCGCCCTCGGGCACCAACACCCAGCCGTGGAAGGTGTATGTGCTGACGGGTGAGGCCAAGACAGGCCTCTCGTACAAGATCCGCGCGGCGCATGACGACCCGGCGGCACTCGCGACGCTCAACGAGGAATACGCCTATTACCCGACCGACTGGAAGAGTCCGTTCATCGACCGCCGCCGCAAGGTCGGCTGGGATCTGTACGGCCTGCTCGAGATCGGCAAGACCGACAAGGCGCGCATGCACGCCCAGCACGGCCGCAACTACGATTTCTTCGACGCGCCGGTGGGGCTGATGTTCACCATCGACCGCGTGATGCGCCAGGGCAGTTGGCTGGACTACGGTATGTTCCTGCAGAGCATCATGGTCGCGGCGCGCGGGCGCGGGCTCGACACCTGCCCGCAGGCGGCCTTCCTGCAGTTCCACAGCATCATCATGGCGCACATCGGCGCGCCGGAGAACGAGCAACTGGTGTGCGGCATGTCGCTCGGTTTTGCCGACCCGCAAGCGGTGGAGAACACGCTGGTCACCGAGCGCGAGCCGGTGTCGGGCTTCGCGCACTTTCTGGGCTGAACCCGCCGCCCGCCACCGACCAAGGATCACCATGAAACCCGCCGTACTCGTTGCCCGCAATGTATTTCCCGAAGCCGTAGCCCGCCTGCGTGAGCACTTCGAGGTCACGACCAACGAGGCCGACACCCTCTGGCCGCAACCGGAGTTGATCCGTCAACTGCAAGGCAAGGCCGGCTTGTTCATCACCGGCAGCGAGAAGATCGACGGCGTGTTGCTGGATGCCTGCCCCAACTTGCGCGCCGTGTGCAGCATGGCCGTCGGCTACAACAATGTCGATGTGCCGGCCTGCACGGCGCACGGCGTGGTGGTCAGCAACGCGCCCGATGTGCTGACCGAAACCACGGCCGATTTCGGCTTTGCGCTGATGATGGCCGCAGCCCGCCGCGTCACCGAAAGCGAGCATTTCCTTCGCCGCGGCGAGTGGACCAAGTGGAGCTTCGACATGTTCGCCGGCAGCGATGTGCACGGCGCGACGATGGGCGTGCTCGGCATGGGCCGCATCGGCCAGGCCATCGCCCGGCGCGGCGCGCTCGGCTTCGGCATGAAGGTGATCTACCACAACCGCTCGCGGCTGAACGAGGCCGATGAAGCGACGATTGGCGCGCGCTATGTCGACAAGGCCACGCTGCTCAAAGAGGCCGACCACCTGGTGATCGTGGTGCCCTACAGCGCCGCCTCGCACCACCTGATCGGCGCGGCCGAACTGGCGATGATGAAGCCGACCGCCACGCTCACCAACATCGCCCGCGGCGGCGTGGTGGACGACGCGGCGCTGGCCGAGGCGCTGCGCCACCATGTGATCGCCTCGGCCGGGCTCGATGTGTTCGAAGGCGAGCCGAGCGTCAACCCCGCGCTGCTCACCGTGCCCAACATCGTGCTCACGCCGCACATCGCCAGTTCCAGCCTGCCGACGCGGCGCGCGATGGCGAGCCTGGCGGTCGACAACCTGATGGCAGCGCTCGGCGTCGGGCCGAATGCCGGCAAGCCGCCGACGGCGTTGAATCCCGAAGTGCTTTCCAAGTGAATCGTCGTCTCGCCACAAGCGGGACCGGCGTTCGTGTTTCGTATCCAACCAGGAGTCTCTGATGCAACTCGGAATGATCGGCCTGGGCCGCATGGGCGCCAACATGGTCAAGCGCCTCGCACAAGGCGGCCACGACTGCGTGGTGTTCGACATGTCGCCCAAGAGCGTGGAGGCGTCGGTGGCAGGATCGGCCGCGGGGCGCGTCACCGGCGCGTCGTCGCTCGCCGACCTGATCGGCAAGCTCGCCCAGCCGCGTGCGCTCTGGCTCATGGTGCCGGCCGGCGTGGTCGATGCCAGCATCGATGATCTGCTGCCGCTGCTCGCGGCCGATGACATCCTCATCGACGGCGGCAACTCCTACTATGTGGACGACATTCGCCGCGCCAAGGAACTCGCCGCCAAGGGCATGCACTACGTGGACGTGGGCACCAGCGGCGGCGTGTGGGGCGCGGAGCGCGGCTATTGCATGATGATCGGCGGCGATGCTGCGGCGGTCGCGCGGCTTGACCCGATCTTCGCGACGCTCTCGCCGGGCGTCGGCGAGATCGAGCGCACCGTGGGCCGCGAGGCTGGGCAGGGCACCGCCGAAAACGGCTACCTGCACTGCGGGCCGAGTGGCGCCGGGCACTTCGTCAAGATGGTCCACAACGGCATCGAGTACGGAATGATGGCCGCCTACGCCGAAGGCATGGGCATCCTGGCCGCGGCCAACATCGGCAAGGCCACGCACGAGGTCGATGCCGAAACCACGCCGCTGCGCGACCCCGAGCACTACCAATACGACCTGAACCTGGCCGACATCTCCGAGCTGTGGCGGCGCGGTAGCGTGGTCTCGTCATGGCTGCTCGACCTGACTGCCAACGCCTTGCACGACGACCCGAAGCTCGCCAAGTTCGAGGGCCGCGTATCCGACTCCGGCGAAGGCCGCTGGACCATCAAGGCCGCCATCGACGAAGCCGTGCCCGCACCGGTGCTCACGACGGCGCTCTACGCGCGCTTCAATTCACGCGGCGAGGCGGATTTTCAGAACAAGCTGCTGTCGGCGATGCGCTTCCAGTTCGGTGGGCACGTGGAGAAGAAGGGCACGAAGTGAGGTCGCTCGCGCGTCAACTCGGGCGTCAAGCGCCGGAGGCGCCGGTCGCGGCGATCCGCCCGCAGAGGTAGGTCCACACGAACGCCGCGCCGGCCTGGCTGGTGAGCTCGGCGTGGTCGTAGGGCGGGGCGATCTCCACGCAGTCCATGCCGACGAAGGCGAGATCGGCCAGTTCTTCGAGCAGGCTCAGCACCTGGTTGGAAGTCAACCCGCCCGGCTCGGGCGTGCCGGTGCCGGGCGCGAAGGCCGGGTCGAGGCAGTCGATGTCCAGGCTCAGGTAAACGGGCGGATGGCCATGCGCCGCCAGGCGTTGGCGGATGGCGCCCAGCACGTGGGCGAGCTGCGAAGGGTTCTCCAGCCCACGCAGATCGCGCGCGGTGAAGATCTGCCCGCCCTGATCACGAACGTAGTCACGCGCCTCGCGCACGCCGGCCGAGCGGATGCCGATCTGCGTGAAGCACTCCTTGACGACCAGCCCTTCCTGGATCGCCTCGTACACCCAGGTGCCGTGGCCGCTCGGCTCGCCGAAATGGTCTTCCCAGGTGTCGCAATGGGCATCGAAGTGGATCACCGCCAGCGGCTGGCCGAGCCAGGCCTTATAGGCGCGCAGCAAGGGCAGGGTGATGGAATGGTCGCCGCCCAGCCAGCACATGTGGTGCGCGCGGATCAGCCGCTCCACCTGCGGCATCATCGCGGCGCGCATCCTCTCGATGCTCGTGTTCGGCAGCAGCAGATCGCCTGCATCGCCGAGCAAACCCTCCGGTGACACATCGAAATGCGGATGGATGCCATCGCACAGCATGTGGCTTGCCTCGCGGATCGCCCGCGGCCCGAAGCGCGCACCGGGTCGGTTGGTCACCGCGCCGTCCCACGCGATACCGGCCACGGCGTAGGGCGTTTGCGCCGATGCCGGCGGCGTCTTCAGGAAGGCGTTGTTCGAGAGAAAAGCAAAGCTGCTCATGAGGGGGTTCTGTCTGTTGCAAACTCCGGGCGATGATTAGAGCCGACTTCGCGCCGCGTCGATGAAACCGGTGCTCATCCTTCAGCACCTGAGCGCCGATGGCCCGGCCTACCTCGGCACATGGCTCGCCCGCGAGGGCGTGGCGGCCGACGTGCGCGACACGCAGGCGGGCCATGCTTATCCGGTGAGCATCGAAGGCTACGCCGCGCTCGCGGTGATGGGTGGCGAGATGAGCGCGAACGACGATCTGCCGTCGTTGCGACAGGCGGAGCGGTTGATTCTCCAGGCGATGGATGCGGGCGTGCCGGTGATCGGCCATTGCCTGGGTGGGCAGTTGATGGCGCGGGCGCTGGGCGCGGTGATCGGGCCTTCGCGTGCGCCGGAGATTGGCTGGCAAGGGATGCATGTCGCGGCTTGCGCGGAAGCCGTCGACTGGTTCGGAGATGTGCGTGACGCCACGGTGTTCCATTGGCACTCCGAATCCTTCGATCTGCCGGCGGGCGCAATCCCGCTGGCCAGCAATGCCGCTTGCCCGCATCAGGCGTTTGCGATCGGGCCGCATCTGGCGATGCAGTTCCACGTGGAGTTGGACGCGGCCAAGCTGGGCGAGTGGTCGGCGTCGCAGGACGCGACCTTCCTGCGACTGCAACGCGAGTGCGGCACGGTGCAGAGCGGGCCGGCGATGCGCGCGCACGCGGAATTGGCCTTGCCGGCG
Organism: Rhodoferax sp.; assembly: GCA_026224975.1. Taxonomy (GTDB): domain Bacteria; phylum Pseudomonadota; class Gammaproteobacteria; order Burkholderiales; family Burkholderiaceae_C; genus LMDS01. The sequence goes on from JAMFRW010000325.1 coordinate 5,041, forward strand.
CAGCAGCACCTGGCGGATCGCATCTACCGGCGCTGGCTGGTCAACGCGTAGGGCGCGCTCTCAGCATCAGAAAACCCACTTTCACATCGCGAAAATTCGGCGTGCTGCAGCGCCGCAATCTTTCTCATTGTGGAGAATGTCGTTTTACATCCCGGGATGTTGATCGTAAGTTGTTGATTCATAATGAAAACATCTTTAGTCTTATATAAGACATAAGTCTTCCAAAGACTTGCATGCGCGGCTAACCTTGAGGCCAGAGTTTTCCCTCATCTCACCTTCAACTCTTTCACTTCACCTCAGGAGCCGTTCATGACCCAACCGACCCGCGAACAACAAATTGCCGCCCTCGAAAAAGACTGGGCCGAGAACCCCCGTTGGAAGGGCATCAAGCGTGGCTACTCGGCCGCCGACGTGGTTCGCCTGCGCGGTTCGTTGCAAGTCGAGCACACGCTGGCCAAGCGCGGCGCCGAGAAGCTCTGGGATCTGGTCAACAACGAACCCTTCGTGAACACCCTGGGCGCGCTCACCGGCAACCAGGCAATGCAGCAGGTCAAGGCCGGCCTGAAGGCGATTTACCTGAGCGGCTGGCAAGTGGCGGGTGACGCCAACCTGGCCGGCGAGATGTACCCCGACCAGTCGCTGTACCCCGCCAACTCGGTGCCGATGGTCGTCAAGCGCATCAACAACACCTTCACCCGCGCCGACCAGATCCAATGGTCCGAGGGCAAGGACGACATCGATTTCTTCGCGCCCATCGTGGCCGACGCGGAAGCCGGTTTCGGCGGCGTGCTGAACGCCTATGAACTGATGAAGTCGATGATCGACGCGGGCGCCGCCGGCGTGCACTTCGAGGACCAGCTGGCGTCGGTCAAGAAGTGCGGCCACATGGGCGGCAAGGTGCTGGTGCCGTCGCGCGAAGCGGTTGAAAAACTGACGGCGGCGCGCCTGGCTGCCGACGTGATGGGCACCTCGACGCTGGTGATCGCCCGCACCGACGCCGAAGCAGCCGATTTGCTGACCTCCGACGTCGACGACAACGACCGTCCATTCTGCACCGGCGAGCGTACCGTCGAAGGTTTCTATAAAGTGAAGCCGGGCATCGAGCAGGCGATTTCGCGCGCGCTGGCCTATGCGCCGTATGCCGACCTGGTCTGGTGCGAAACCGGCAAGCCTGATCTGGCCTTCGCCAAACAGTTCGCCGACGCCGTGCACGCCAAGTTCCCGGGCAAGATGCTGGCCTACAACTGCTC
>JAMFRW010000326.1 GCA_026224975.1 Rhodoferax sp.
GCATGGACAATTCGCCGGTGGTTCCATTGAAGGCGCTGTCGGTGCCGACGAGCGTTTCGTCGCCTGTTTCCGGCGTGCCGTCGGGGTCGACGTAGAGGCCGTAGAAGCCTCCGATGATCGAGTACACGGCACTGCCGCCGAGCGTTAGCTCGTTGGACACCGCGGTACTGGCGATCTGCCAGCTGCCGGCGCCCAGACCGAAGGCATAAACGTCGTTGAAGAATTCACCGGCCGGCCCTGGGTTGTGCTGTGCCAGCCGGGCCGGGCCGTGATCGCCCCAGTTCATGGACACGTCCAAGGCGTGAGCAGGTGCAGCGGCGCCGATGGCGCACGCAGTGACGCCGCCCAGGGCCAGGCGCCGAAAGCAAAAGTGATGGTTCACGAAGGTCTCCTGTCGATGGTTGTCGGTGCGGTCAAGGGATTTGCGATTGCGCGGCTTCACGCTGCAGCTTCAAGCCATCGGCAGGCGTCAGGAATCGGTCGCGCACCAAGCGGTCGATACTGCCCTTCACCTTGGCGACGTAGTCGCCGTGGTTCACGTAAAGCTGGTCCAGTCGAGCCTGCTCGAACGGGGTCTCGTGGCCGGCGATGAAGCAGAAGCTGGCGCCGGTGGACGTCCCACTCCAGCTGCTCGTGGGCACGTCCACCAGCGGGCTGCGCACACCGCCGGTGACGTTACCGAACACATCCAGCACCGGCTTGCCGTCCACCACTGCGATCGGGTCGGCATGCGGCGGCGGCAAGCCGCGGCTCAACCACAAGTCCATGTTCTGGAACGCCGCATCAAAGTGAATGCTTGAAGGGAATCGGCTGCGAGGCCCCTCGTTACACGACATCGGCGGCACGGCCCGGCCGGCCTTGACGATGTCCTCCGGCCTGGCGGCGCTGTAGAGCTCGTCCGGCGTGGCATGCGCCATGCCGGCCATCTCGTAGTGGCGGAAGCGGTCGTTAGGTGCGTCGCTGTCGGGCCGGCGCGAGGCGATGCCGCTCAGATAATCCGATTGGGACATGATGTGGATGATCGGCACGCCCACGTTGCTGAACTGCCGACGCGGGTCCGACACCGGTGGGGCAGGCTTGCACTGGTTGATCGGGTACAGCCCGGCAAACGCCCCACCGGCCACCGCGACGATGTAGGCGTCGTACAAGGGCTGTCCACCATTGCGGGCCGTCTCCAGCGGATGGATGCCGTTGATGTAGTTGTAGAAGTACCCACCGGTCTTGAGTAGCCGAACCCGATGAGGTGCCGGAGCTGATAGCCTGCGGCGGCACGCAACGGATTGCTCGCGTCCTGGCTCTTCAACCAGGCGCCGGTCTGGCTGATGATGTCCCACGCCAAACCGTTCTCGGTGCTGCGCGACGAATCGGCCGGCACCGTGGCGCAGTTGCGCGGGTCGTCCAGTGGCAACGGGTTGGCGAAGTTCAGCGCCGCGTATCGCGCCGGGTCGAAGTTCTTGAGCGCGACCACCGACACGGGCTTGACCGTGACACCCACCCACACATCACCGTTGCGCACGAGATGCTCGCCGGAGACGCCCCAACCGATGTTGAGGTCGAACAGGTTGCTCGGGTTGAGCGGCTCGACGATGATGTTACCGCTGAACTTCCTCGGGTTCACGGGCCGGCGAACGAGTACGCGTGTCGTGTAGGGGGCGTCGGGCGTGCGCACGACCGCCGGGCCTGGCGCAGGCCAGTCGTACACGTTGGCTTGGCCGCTGATGAGGTACTCCTCCTCCACATAGCCGAGCTTGGCCAGGTCCTGTGGATGCATCGTGTACGCGGCGCCGCCGAATGGATGCGATTGCGCCGAGTTGGGCAGTGGTCCGTTGACCGACGGGACCGGTGTGGCAGCTCGAGCAGGCGCGCCGATGAGGCAGGTGAGCAAGGCCACAACGGCCGCCAGTGGACGGTGTCGACCACGGGGTGATGATGCAGATTCCATCTTCGTCTCCTTTCGTTATTAATACAAATTCTTTCGGAACCTCAAGAACTACGTTCGTTTTCGTTCGCTTTGAGGTCGGATCGTTTGTAATTCACTCCTACCGTGCACAGCAATGGGGTTTTCTCCCTCGTGAACCGCCAGGCGGAATGGGACGGGTCTCTCTGTCAGCAAGTGACGCATTTCGAGTCAGAACACGCGTTCGATCTCATCGCCTTATTCGCAAATCTCACTTGGCGCCGTGCCTGCAGCTGCCCACACTGCAACGCTCGCGGCTGCGCTCGCCCGATCGCAGTGGACGCGAGCCATTGCAAAGAAGCTCACCATGGATCTGCACCTGACCCACAAACGTGCCCTTGTCACCGGCGGCAGCCGCGGCATCGGCAAGGCCATCGCGCGCAGCCTGGCGCTCGAA
>JAMFRW010000327.1 GCA_026224975.1 Rhodoferax sp.
CCAAGGCGTCGATGGGCGAAGCGCAAGAAACCGCCAAGGCCAGCCTCAGCGTCAAGGATGCCCAGGAACTGCTGGCACTGCAAGCCGGCCTGTTGCAACCCGCCGCTGAAAAGGCCGCCGCCTACGGCCGCCACCTGTACGACATCGCCGCCTCCACCAACGCCGAGGTGTCCAAGGTCGCCGAGGCGCAGGTCGCGTCGGCCCAGGCCAAGTTCACCGGCGCCCTCGACAGCGCCATCAAGAACGCGCCGGCCGGCACCGAGTCCGCCGCCGCGCTGGTGAAGTCGGCCATCGCCGCCGCCACCAACGCGATGGAAAGCGTCCAGAAGGCCACCAAGCAGGCCGCCGACGTCGCCGAAGCCAACTTCCAGTCGCTGACCAACACGGCAGTGAAGGCCGCGCAGACCACGACCAAGGCCACGAAGAAGACCGCGGCCTGATCTTTAGGGAAGCGATGGCGCCTCTCGCGGCGCCCCAGAAGAACCCGGCCCCGGCCGGGTTTTTTCATTCTCCAACATGCACACATGCCGAGTACTGGTCATTGGCGGATACGGGTTCTTCGGACGACGACTCGTCGAGCGGCTGGCCCGCCAGCCAGGCCTCCACATTGTCGTGGCCGGCAGGTCCGCGCGGCAGGGTCAAACGTTCGTACAGACCTTGTGCCGATCGGCCATGGCGGAGGTCAGCAGCGCAACGCTCGACCTGCATGCCGGCGGCCTCGCAAGTGAGCTCAGGGCACTGGCTCCCCATGTCGTCGTTCACACATCCGGCCCATTCCAGGGGCAGCAGTACCTTGTCGCCATGGCATGCATCGCCGCGGGCGCGCACTACATCGACTTGGCTGACGGACGCGAGTTCGTGAGCGGCATTGGCTGCCTGGACAGCGAGGCGTCTGCTGCCAGCCTTGCGGTTATCAGCGGTGCGAGTAGCGTTCCTGCGCTTTCGAGCACCGTTGCCGACCATCTGGCACAAGGCTTTGGCCAGGTCGAGACCATCGACATCGGCATCAGTCCGGGGAATCGGACTGACCGGGGGCTTTCGACCGTGCAAGCCATACTGAGCTATTGTGGCAAGCCCTTGCCGGTAGCAGGTACAGCCCCCGCCGCCTTCGGATGGAGCGGCAGTCGTCGGCATACGTATCCCGCCCCGGTTGGCAGCAGACTTCTGTCGCCCTGCGACGTACCCGACCTTGTGCTGCTGGCCGCCCGGTACGCCGGCAACCCTGCGGTCGGCTTCGGCGCCGGCCTTGAGCTGTCGCTCCTGCATCGGGGCATGAACGCGATGGCGATGTTGACCCGGTTTGGCATCGTCCCCGACTGGTCAGTACATGCCAACGCGCTCAAACGCGTCGCGGACTGGACCAGAAACCTGGGGTCGGACGCCGGGGCCATGCATGTCTCACTGACCGGCAAGACGGCTCAAGGGGTCAAAGGCACCCGCACCTGGCACCTGGTGGCGACGGCGGGGGACGGGCCGTATGTCCCTACGCTTGCCGCGGCTGCCCTCGTACGCAAACTGCACCAAGGAGACACATCCCTCGTCGGCGCGCGACCCTGCATCGGCCTTCTCTCCCTCGACGACTTCGCCAGAGAGTCCGAAGGGCTCCGCATCGACATGGCTGAGGGTACACGGTGAGCCCGCCCAGCATGTACGAGCAGGTGCTTGGCGCGAACTACGCCAATCTTCCGCTAGCGGTGCAGCGATTCCACAGGTTGACCGGGCGCATCGTCTTGCACGGCTGGGTGGAGACCCACGCGCCAGTCTCAGCGCTGGCTCGAGTCTTGGCTTACTGCCTCGGGACCCCGCGTATCGCCAGCAGCGGACCACTCCGGTTTGAGCTTGAAGCCGGTCCCTGCATCGAGTCATGGACTCGCCACTTTCCGACTCAGACGATGACCTCACGAATGCGTCTTGTTGGCGGCCAAGTTGAAGAGCGCCTTGGCACAGCACAGTTGACCTTCAACCTGGCCGCGGTCGACGGAAAATTGAAAATGGAATTGGCAAGATTGCGGTTCTTGGGCGTGCCCTGCCCTAGGTGGCTGATGCCACGCGTCGTTGCAGATGAGACTGGCACCGAAGACCAGCTCCACTTCCAGGTGGTCGCGGCACTTCCGCTAGTCGGTGTTGTCGCCAGCTACCAGGGCCACCTCGACCTCAGCTCGAAGACCAAGTCATGATTATCGTGTTCGACGCGCAATGCTTGCTTTGCAACGGGTGGGTGCAGTTCCTTCTGCGGCATGACCGCAAGGGCACGTTCAAGTTCGCGGCCATCCAGGGAACTGCCGGTCAGAAGCTGCTCTCCCTGGAGGGGCTGAAGGTCCACGGCTTGCAGACTTTGCTGCTCGTCGACGGGCAGCGCAGCTGGCAGCACACGGCAGCCATCTTTCGAGTGCTTCACGCGCTCGGTTGGCCTTGGCGTCTGGCCTGGCTCGCATGGCTGGTCCCTTCGGTCATCAGGGACCCCCTTTATCGGCTCGTGGCCAGGAACCGGTATCGGGTGTTCGGTCGCACGGAGGTCTGCATTCTTCCGCCGCCAGACTACGCTGCACGATTCCTCGACTGACGAAGCGCCCGCACCAACCAGCCGCGACCCGTGCGGGTGTTGAGCTGACAGCTTGGCAACCCCATTTCTAGGCTGCCAGGCTCAGCGCAAGGCCGGCCAGACCCGAGGCCAGCACGACCGGGATGACGCCGGCCTTGAAACGGAAGAGCGCCACGGCTGCCGCGAAACCGATGAGCGCGGAATGCCATTCGAAGGGGCCGGCCAGGCCGCGCGGCCACAGCACGTGCCAGGCGAAGAACACCGCCAGGTTGATGATCACGCCCACCACCGCCGCAGTGATGCCGGTCAGCGGGGCCGTGAGCCTGAGGTTGCCGTGCGTCGACTCGATGAACGGCGCGCCGAGCAGGATGAAGAAGAACGACGGCAGGAAGGTGAAGAAGGTCACCACGGTCGCCGCCGCCGCGCCCGCGAGGAACAGCGAGTCGCTGCCGAAGATGGCATGGGTCCAGCCGCCCGCGAAGCCGACGAAGGACACGATCATGATGAGCGGCCCCGGCGTCGTCTCGCCAAGAGCCAGGCCGTCGATCATCTGCGCGGCCGTGAGCCAGTGGTAGTGGTCGACGGCGCCCTGGTAGACGTAAGGCAGCACGGCGTAGGCACCGCCGAACGTCAGCAACGGCGCCTTGGTGAAGAACCAACCCATCTGCGGCAGCACGGCGTTCCATCCGAAGGCCAGGGTCAACGCCCCCAGGACGACGGCCCACAGCGCGAGGAACGACACCAGCACCACCCGGAACCGCGCCCACCTGAACAGCGCATGCTCGGGCGTCGGCGTGTCGTCGTCGATGAGTGCCGGGCCGAACGCCCGCGACGACTTGCCGTGGCCCCCGCCGATCTGGAACTTCTCCGGCCTGTAGCGGCCGCCGACAAACCCGATGCCGCCCGCCGCCACGACGATGAGCGGAAACGGCGCATTCAACGCGAAGAGGGCGAGGAATGCCGACGCTGCAATGCTCCACAGCCAGGCGTTCTTCAAGGCCCTCGAACCCACGCGGTACGCGGCGTGCACGACCAGCGCCGTCACGGCGGGCTTGATGCCGTAGAACACGCCCGCGATGGCCGGCAGGTGGCCGAACGCCATGTAGACCCAGGACAACCCGATCAGGATGAGCAGCGATGGCAGCACGAAGAGCGCGCCAGCGACGATGCCTCCCCACGTCCGGTGCATCAGCCAGCCGATGTAGGTTGCAAGCTGCTGCGCCTCCGGGCCCGGCAACAGCATGCAGTAGTTCATCGCATGCAGGAACCGCTTCTCGGAGATCCAGCGGCGCCGCTCGACGAGTTCCTCGTGCATGAGGGCGATCTGGCCGGCCGGGCCACCGAAACTGATGAAGCCGAGTTTCAGCCAGTAGGCGAAGGCCTCGGCTCGGGTGGGCGGCACGGGTGGCTCCATGGCCAAGGGAGCGATGGCGTCAGCGGTCATCCGGCACCTTCAGGGCGGCGTAGCAAGCGTCGAGAAGTGGCAAGGCCGCGTCGAGCAGCGCGTCGTCGTCGGCGTGCCGGGCCTGGAGGCCACGCACGAGCATCTCGAGGCCTGGCGCTTCGTCGACCGGGATGCCGCCGACGTCGATGTAGTGCACGAGGCTGGCAAAGC
>JAMFRW010000328.1 GCA_026224975.1 Rhodoferax sp.
CGCGCAGCGCATCGGCCGCGCCCTTGCGGTCGAACTTGTTGATGGCGACGAACTCGGCGAAGTCGAGCATGTCGATCTTCTCGAGCTGGCTGGCGGCGCCGAACTCGGGCGTCATCACGTACATCGGCACATCGACCAGCGGCACGATGGCCGCATCGCCCTGGCCGATGCCGGAGGTCTCGACGATGATCAGGTCGAAGCCGCCCGAGGCCTTGACCGCGGCGAGCACGTCTGGGAGGGCCTGGCTGATCTCGGAGCCGAAGTCGCGGGTGGCGAGGCTGCGCATGAAGACTCTTTGACCGCCAGCCCAAGGCGAGATGGCATTCATCCGGATCCGGTCGCCCAGCAGCGCGCCGCCGCTCTTGCGCCGCGATGGGTCGATGGAGATCACGGCCACGCGCAGTGCGTCGTTCTGGTCCAGGCGCAAGCGGCGAATGAGTTCGTCGGTCAACGACGACTTGCCCGCGCCACCGGTGCCGGTGATGCCGAGCACCGGGGTCTTCGCTTGCTTGGCAGCATCGTGCAAGGTGGCCTTGGTGCCGGCCGCGACCTTGCCGTTTTCGAGCGCGGTGATGAGTTGTGCCAGGGCTCGCCAGTGCGGTTCGGTCTGGCCCTGAATGGCCGCGAGAGACTGCGGTGCATGCACCGACAAATCATGATCACATCGCATGACCATCTCGCCGATCATGCCGGCCAGGCCCATGCGCTGGCCGTCCTCCGGGCTATAGATGCGCGTCACGCCGTAGCCTTGCAGCTCGGCGATTTCGCTCGGCACGATCACGCCGCCGCCGCCGCCGAAGACCTGCACATGCGCGCCGCCGCGCTCCTTGAGCAGGTCGACCATGTACTTGAAGTATTCGACGTGGCCGCCCTGGTAGGAGCTGATGGCGATGCCTTGCGCGTCTTCCTGCAGCGCAGCCGTCACCACCTCGTCCACCGAGCGGTTATGCCCCAGGTGGATCACCTCGGCGCCCATGCCTTGCAGGATGCGCCGCATGATGTTGATGGCGGCGTCGTGCCCGTCGAAGAGGCTCGCGGCCGTGACGAAGCGCACCTTGTTCGTCGGGCGGTAATCGGCAAGCGCTTTGAATTCGGCGGACAGGTCGGTCATGGGTGTCTCCGTCAGGGTCGGGTGCGGTTTGAGCGTGGTGTCGAACGACGCGAAGATCGAGTCATTCGACGATCAGCTTGGCGAGCTTGGGGTCGCCTTCGGGGTAGCGCAGTTTCAGGTCTGTCAGCGTCTTCTTCAGCGATGTGGCGATCATCAGGTTGCGGTGCACCTTCGAATCGGCCGGCACGATGGTCCACGGCGCCCACGGCGTGCCTGTCGCGGCCACGGCGGCACTGTAGGCGGCTTGGTAGTCGTCCCAGTGCTTGCGCGCGTCGAGGTCGCCGATGGCGAACTTCCAGTGCTTGGTCGGGTCGTCCAGCCGCTCTTGCAGGCGCACGCGCTGCTCTTCCTTCGAGATGTGCAGCAGGAACTTGCAGACCACCGTGCCGGTCTCGGTCAGCATGCGTTCGAAGTCGTTGATGTGCGCATAGCGCTGCGCCGTTTGCTCGGGCGTGATCCAGCCGCTGACCACCGGCACGAGCACGTCTTCGTACTGGCTGCGGTTGAAGATGGTCACCTCGCCCTGGGCCGGCACCTGCGCGTGGATGCGCCAGAGGTAGTCGTGCGCGCGCTCGGGTTCGGTGGGCGCCTTCCAGCCGATGGTGTGCACGCCGAGTGCGCTCATCTGGCCGAAGACACCGCGGATGGTGCCGTCCTTGCCGCTGGTGTCGGTGCCTTGCAGGATCACCAGCAGCTTGAAGCGGCGGTCGGCATAGAAGAGGTTTTGCAGGCCGTCGAGCTCGGCGGCGAGTGCTTCCACCGCGGCCTTGTCGCGCGTCTTGTCACCGCTCGAAAACGGTTTGGCGGCGGGGTCGAAGCGTTTCAGGTCGAAGCCATCGCCCTTGGGCTTGCCGTTGGATTTGGTATCGAGTGCGGCGCTGTAGCGATAGTCCGCCAGCGTCGGGTTGTTCTTGGCCAAGCTGCCTCCGGATGGCGTGGTTTGGGGGTCGACGCTCGATTGACGTATACGTCAATGCGCAGTGTACGCCTGCCCCGGCATTTGGCGGCACAATCCCGGCCATTCGCCGCGGCAGATACGCAGGGTTATCGAGCATGCGGTGGGCGTGCGGCGCCAAGGGGATTTATGAGCTTTCTCGCGATCGACATCGGCAACACCCGCCTCAAGTGGGCGCAATACGCCTCGCCCCAGCCCGGCGCCGCGCTGCTGGCGCATGGTGCGGTCTTCCTGGAGACCATCGACCACCTGGCCGACAACGAATGGAAGCCGCTGCCGGCGCCGAGCAGCATGCTCGGCTGCGTGGTGGCCGGCGAAGGCGTCAAGCGCCGCGTCGAAGAGCAGCTCGAAATCTGGGACATCGAGCCGCGCTGGGTTGCCTCATCGGCCCAGGCCTGCGGCGTGACCAACAGCTACGACCACCCGAGCCGCCTGGGCGTGGATCGCTGGGTGGCGCTGATCGGTGCGCGCCACCGCGTGCTGGCGCGCGGCCCGGCGCGCCCTGCGCTGGTGGTGATGGTCGGCACCGCGGTAACGGTCGATGCGCTGGACGCGAGCGGCCGCTTTCTGGGCGGGCTGATCCTGCCCGGCTTCGGCTTGATGCTGCGGGCTTTGGAGATGGGCACCGCGGGGCTCAAGGCCCCGACCGGCGAGGCCGTCGACTTCCCGACCAACACCAGCGATGCCTTGATGAGCGGCGGCGCCGATGCGATCGCCGGAGCCGTCGAACGCATGCACCGCAAGCTGCTCGCGCGTACGGGCCAGCAGCCCGCGCTGATGATGAGCGGCGGCGCAGCCGTGAAGCTCACGACCATCACCGACCTGCCGTTCGAAACAGTTGATACGCTGATCTTCGACGGGCTGCTGCAATTGCAGTCGCATCGGTTGGCGTTATGAAACGCCAACCGCCTCAGAGAATGTAGCGCGACAAGTCTTCGTTCTTCGCCAGCTCCGCGAGCTTGGCGTTGACCACGTCGGCATCGATCGTCACCGTCTGGCCTTCGCGGTTGGGGGCATCGAAGCTCACTTCGTCGAGCAGCCGCTCCATCACCGTCGAGAGACGCCGGGCACCGATGTTCTCGGTGCGCTCGTTCACGTCGTAGGCGATCTGCGCCAGTCGGCGAATCGACTCCGGCTTGAAATCCAGCGTCACGCCTTCGGTCGCCAGCAGCAGCGTGTACTGCTTGACGAGGCTCGCATGCGTCTGCGTCAGGATCGCCTCGAAATCATCGACGCTCAGCGAACCCAGCTCCACGCGGATCGGAAAGCGGCCTTGCAGCTCGGGGATCAGGTCGCTCGGCTTGCTCAGGTGGAAGGCGCCGGAGGCAATGAACAGCATGTGGTCGGTCTTGACCATGCCGTACTTGGTGTTGACGGTGGTGCCCTCGACCAGCGGCAGCAGGTCGCGCTGCACGCCTTGGCGCGAGACCTCGGCGCTGCTCGAATCCGAGCGTGAGGTCACCTTGTCGATCTCGTCGATGAAGACGATGCCGTTCTGCTCGGCGTTGCTCAAGGCGGCGGTCTTGACCTCGTCGTCGTTGACCAGCTTGGCGGCTTCTTCGTCGATCAGCAGCTTGTGCGCGTCTTCGATGCGCAGCTTGCGGGTTTTCTTGCGCGAGCCACCGGCGTTGGCGAACAAGCCCTTGAGCTGCTCGGTCATCTCTTCCATGCCGGCCGGGCCCATGATTTCGAGGGTGGGCTTCACATCGGCCACCTCGACCTCGATCTCCTTGTCGGCCAACGCACCTTCGCGCAGACGCTTGCGCATCACCTGCCGCGCTGTGTTGTCGGCCGGCGGCGCAGGCGGCGCCGAGGGCGTGAGGCCGAACTCGGTGGTCGACACGCGCGCCGGCGGCACGAGGATGTCGAGCACGCGGTCTTCGGCGGCGTCTTCGGCGCGTGCGCGTTGGCGCTTCATGGCGCTTTCGCGCTCCTGCTTCACCGCCATGTCGACCAGGTCGCGGATGATCGAATCGACGTCCTTGCCCACATAACCGACCTCGGTGAACTTGGTAGCTTCGACCTTGATGAAGGGCGCGTCGGCCAGCTTGGCCAGGCGCCGCGCGATCTCGGTCTTGCCGACGCCCGTCGGCCCGATCATCAGGATGTTCTTGGGCGTGATCTCGGCGCGCATCGGCTCGGGCACCTGCTGGCGCCGCCAGCGGTTGCGCAGCGCGATGGCGACGGCGCGCTTGGCGCTAGCTTGCCCGACGATGTGGCGGTCCAATTCCGAAACGATTTCTTGGGGCGTCATGCTGGATTTCATGGGAGCTTCGTTCATCAGTCCAGCGTCTCGATGATGTGGTTTTGATTCGTGTAGATGCAGAGTTCGCCGGCGATTTCGAGCGACTTCTTCACCACGTCTTTCGGCGAGAGTTCGGTGTTGGAGAGCAGCGCACGGGCGCTGGCGTGGGCGTAGGCGCCGCCGGAGCCGATGGAGACGATGCCGTGTTCGGGTTCCAGCACATCGCCGTTGCCGGTGATGATGAGCGAGGCATGGCGGTCGGCGACGGCGAGCATGGCTTCCAGCCGCCGCAGCACGCGGTCGGTTCGCCAATCCTTGGTCAGCTCGATGGCGGCGCGCACCAGTTGGCCCTGGTGCTTTTCCAGCTTGGCCTCGAAGCGTTCGAACAGCGTGAACGCATCGGCCGTTGCGCCAGCGAAGCCGGCGAGCACCTGGTCATGGTGGAGCTTGCGAACCTTGCGCGCCGAAGATTTGACGACGATGGTGCCGAGCGTGACCTGCCCATCGCCGCCGAGCGCGACGATGTTGCCGCGCCGCACGCTGAGGATGGTGGTGCCGTGATAGTTTTCCATGGGATGAAGGTGAAGACGGCGCGTGCCGTTTCAAGCGAAGAGCGGGAAGGGATTGGCAGTAACGGTGAGCTACGGCGAAGCCGAGGGCCGACGTTTTCTAGACGGTCCGGACTTTCACCTTGGCATGCTCGTTGATGCCCATCGCGCCGAAGAAGAGCGCGACCATGCGGTGCGCTTCGATGAAGCTCACGCTGCGGTTCTCGCTGCGGCGCGCGAGCACCCAGTTGAGCAGGTCGCCGGCAGCGATGAAATCGACGCGGATCAGCTTGGCGCACGACACGTTGACGATGCTGGCGGCACCCAGGTCGGCATCCATCTTCTTGAGCGTGGCGCCGATGTCGCCCACCAGTTGGCCGGAGAGTTCGACGGTCCCGACCTGCACCATGCCGGTGTTCTCGATCAATTGCGATTCGAGGAAGCTGGTGGAAACATCACTCACCACCGTCAACGGCGGCGAGGTGGTGCTGCGGCCGCCGCCGCTCACGCGAACATGGCAGCGCGCCTTCTCCCACGAGGGTGGCGAGACTTCGTAGGTGACGCAATAGTCGATCGCGGCTTCGTCGAACTGGTCGGGCCGGTTGGTCATGCGCAGCGCATCGAGCCGCACCTGCCAGAAGGCAGGGTCGGAATCGCGCACGCCGGTGGGTGCGGCTTCCTGCAGCACCGCAAAGAGGTGTTCGCCGCCGAGCCAGCGCATGTCGAGGTCTTGCCCTATCCAACTGCGGAAGAGTTCCGAGAGCCGCGCGCAGGCTTCGGCGTCGATGCTCTTCAGGGCACTCCAGTCGAAGACCCAGGGCAGCGGCATCTGCAGGCTCAGCGACGACAGCTTGGCGATGGCATCGGCGTCCACATACTCCGGGCTGGCCCAGCCGACCTGGCCATCCATGCGGCCGGGGCGGGTGTCGGGCACGCGCTCTTCCAGCGCCGCATCGGCCACCAGCTTGGGCATGGAAAACCACTGCGGCGCCGACCAGCCGAACTGCCGCGCGTAGTCGGATGCGAGATTCTCGAACTTCTGCTGCTGGCCGATGGCGCGGTAGAGGTCGAACAGCACCAGCCAGGTTTCGGCATGCTGCGCGCGCGCGCCGCCGGGACCTGTCATGGTCAGCAGGGCCTGCTCGCATTGTTCGAAATCGGCGTTGGCGAAGGCGATCACCGCCTCGTCGAGGTCCGGGTCGTGCTCGATGCCGCCGACCTCGACCTGGAACGGGTGCGCAAAGTCGCCGACCGACGCGTCGAGGTTGAGGTTGAGCGGGATCAGCGGTGGCGGCGGCACTGAAACTGGCGCGGCCGATGCGCTGGCGCGCGCGGGCTGTGCCGGCTCGGCGCTGCGTGCCGCCGGGCGCTGCAGCGGCGCCTGCGAGGTGTTCATCTCGGGCCGTTGCGAGACGGCCAGCACAGCCGGCTCGGTTGGGGCGTTGTAGAAGTCGGGCGCGCGCTTCGGCGCGGCGGGGGGCGCGGCCAAGTACGGGTCGCCGACCATCTGCTGTTCGATCTCGTCGATCTTGGCCTTGACGCCGCTGTCGGGCCGGGCCCCGCTCTCGGGGCTGCGCGCTTCGGAATCGTCGAGCCTGGACGACCCGCCGAGCGCGGCGAGCTGCTCGCTGCTCAGGCCTTCACGCCGTACCTTGCGCAGCATGTCGAACTCTCGCTTGCGCACGAAATCGTTGCGCCGCTTGCGCTCGATCATCGCCTTGAGCTCGCCCTTGGCGAACTCGGTTTCGCGCGCTTCGTCGCTCGGGGTGCCGAGCTCCGCCCACTCGGTGGACGGGTTCGCCACGAACTTCACCACCTTGCGGAAGAAACTCGTCGTGTCTTTGGGTTCCGGCATGGTGGGTGCGGTCTCGGGCGAGGGGCCTGGATGATCAGTCGCCGAACATTTTTTGCTTCAGCTCCCGGCGCTGCTGGGCTTCGAGAGACAGTGTAGCGGTGGGGCGCGCGATCAAACGGCCGAGGCCGATCGGCTCGCCCGTTTCGTCACAGAAGCCGTACTCGCCGGACTCCAGGCGGCCCAATGACTGCGAGATTTTCTTCAGAAGCTTGCGTTCGCGGTCGCGGGTGCGCAGTTCGAGCGCGTGTTCTTCTTCGATGGTCGCGCGGTCGGCCGGGTCGGGCACGATGGAGGTGTCTTCGCGCAGATGCTCGGTGGTTTCACCGGCGTTGCTCAGCAGATCGTCCTTCAGCGTTTGCAGCTTGGCCTTGAAGAACTCGATCTGCTTGTCGTTCATGTACTCCGAATCCGGCATGGCCAGGATTTCGGCTTCGCTCATGTCGCGGCCGGCCTTGGTCTTCCAGGCGTTGGCGAGTTTCGGATCGGACTTTTGCGCGTGGCGGGGGGTTTCGAGTTCGAGGTTGCTCATCTGTCGGGTCGGGGGCCGGGGCGGTGCAAATCGGTCGGCGAATCGGGAGGTGGGGGGCGGCAACGGCGCCTGAACGGGCGCCGTGGCGTACTTCGAGGCGCCGCGGCCGGTCTTCTTGGACATGACCAGCGGCGCGAGTTCGGACAAGGCCGCGGGTTTGGTCACCGCCTCGTCGGGTGCGTCTTCTTCCAGCTCTTCGTCGATGTCGTCGAGCGGAGCCGGCGCGCTGTTCTTGGCGGCCACCTTCGGTGCAGGCGCCGGTTTGGCGGCTGCGGGCGGGTGGGAACTTGCCTTGGGGGCCGGGGTCTTGGTCACGGGAGTCTCCTCGCTACGGCGGTAATGCCCCCTGCGCGGGGGTGGGGCGCCTGGGCGCCGCGGTTTCGGCCGCCGCGGATTGTAGCCACGGCAGCAGCGCTCAAACGAGGCACTGTTCGAGCCCTTGCAAGAAGATGTCTTTCGGCAGGTCGAGGCCGATGAACACCATCTTGCTGTTCTTCTTTTCGCCGGGCATCCACTTCGGGCCCAGGTCGCTGCCCATCAGCTGGTGCACGCCCTGGAAGATCACCTTGCGGTCGCTGCCCTTCATGTGCAGCACACCCTTGTAGCGAAGCATCTTCGGGCCGTAGACCTGCACGATCGCACCCAGAAATTCTTCCAGCTTGGCCGGGTTGAACGCCTTGTCGGCCTTGAACACGAAGGATTTGACGTCGTCGTCGTGCGCGTGGTGGTGCGGGTGGTCGCAGTGTTCGCCGTGCTCGTGGTCATGGTGATCATGATCATGGTCGTGCCCGGCATGCGCATCGGCCTTCAGGAACTCCGGGTCGATGTCGAGCTTGGCGTTGAGGTTGAAGCCGCGCAGGTCGAACACATCGGCCAGCGGCACCACGCCGAAGTTCACGCGCGTTTGCGGTGCGCGCGGGTTCATGTGCTTGATGCGGTGGATCAGCGCCTCGACCGTGGCGTCATCGACCAGATCGGTCTTGCTGATGAAGATCTGGTCGGCAAAGCCGATCTGGCGGCGCGCCTCTTGCCGGGTGTTGAGCTGCTCGTCGGCGTGCTTGGCATCGACCAGCGTCAGGATCGAATCGAGAAGGTAACTTTCTGCAATTTCGTCGTCCATGAAGAAAGTCTGCGCCACCGGGCCGGGGTCGGCGAGGCCGGTGGTCTCGATCACGACGCGGTCGAACTGCAACTCGCCCTTGCGTCGCTTTTCGGCCAGGTCGGCCAGCGTGGTGCGCAGGTCTTCGCGGATCGAGCAGCAGACGCAGCCGTTGTTGAGCTGGATGATCTGCTCGTTGTTGTTTTGCACCAGGATGTCGCTGTCGATGTCTTCGTCACCGAACTCGTTTTCGATCACGGCGATCTTCTGGCCGTGCGCTTCGGTCAGCACGCGCTTGAGCAGCGTGGTCTTGCCCGAGCCCAGAAAGCCGGTGAGGATGGTCGCGGGGATGAGGCTCATGGTGTGCTTGCTCGCTATCTTTGGCGGAAGGAACTTGGGCGGATGGAACTTGGCGGATGAAGGGGCAGCAGATGGGGGTCGATCACTCTCGTTCAAGGTATCAGAACTGTCAAGCGCGTGCAGGTGTCCCTTAGGTTAAGCTGCCGGCACCTGAACTCATGCTCCCACGCGCGATGTCCGATCTACCTTCCGCGCGCACTCACAAAGCGGGCGGGCGCCCCGGCTCGGCTCCTCCGGCGCAGCGCAGCCTGTTCCAGAAACTGATGGAACTGGTGTCGCCCGGACCCGAATCGCGCGACGAGCTGATCGAGTCGCTCGCCGATGCAGAACAAAAAGAGCTGATTCCGCCCGAGTCGCGGATGATGCTCGAAGGCGTCATCCGCATGGCCGACATGACCGCCGGCGACGTGATGGTGGCTGCGCCACACATGGACCAGCTCGACATCGATGCCGACTACGACGATCTGCTGCACGGCGTGATCGCCACAGGCCATTCGCGTTTTCCGGTGTTCGAAGACCGGCGCGAAAACGTCATCGGCATCCTGATGGCCAAGGATCTGCTCAAGCTCCAGCGCTCGCCCGACCTCAACCTGCGGACCCTGCTGCGCCCGGCGGTCTTCGTGCCCGAATCCAAAGGCCTGAACGAGTTGCTGCGCGACTTCCGCTCCAACCGCAACCACCTGGCCATCGTCATCGACGAGTTCGGCAGCACCGCCGGCCTGATCACCATCGAGGATGTGCTCGAAGAAATCGTCGGCGAGATCGAGGACGAGTTCGACGACAAGGACGGCGAATCCGGCATCTACACCCTGGCCGATGGCAGCCAGCGTGTGGCGGGCGATGTGGAAATCGAGGCGGTCAACGAGACCTTTGCGTCCACGCTCTCGTCGGTCGATTTCGACACCATCGGCGGGCTGGTGGCGCACGAACTCGGCCGCGTGCCGCGCCGCGGCGAGGCGGTGACGCTCGATGGGCTGGTCTTCACCGTGATGCTGACCCGCGGCGGCGCGGTGCGCTGGTTCAAGGTGACGCGCGCGCCCGAAGAAGCGCTCGGTTCGGACGGCGGCTGAGCTTGCTCGAATTGCTGCTGGCCGCGGCGCTCGGCGCGTTGCACAGCCTTCCCTTTGTCTACACGCACCAGTGGTGGCTGCAGCCTGCGGCGGTCGCGCTGCTGGCGTGGCGGGTCTCGCGCGCCACGCCGCTGCGCGCGGCGGCGATCGGCGAGGTCTTCGGCACCGCCTGGCTCGCCACCGGCACCTGGTGGCTGTTCATCAGCCTGCACCGCTACGGCGAATTGCCGGCCTGGCTGGCGGTGCTGGCGGTGGCGCTGCTGAGCGCGCTGCTCTCGCTCTACCTGGCCGCGGCGATGGCGGCGTTTGCGCGCTGGCGATCGGGCCATGCGGGGCGCGATGCGCTGCTGTTCGCTGCCGTGTGGCTGCTGGCCGAGCTGGCGCGCGGCGTGATCTTCACCGGCTTTCCGTGGATCGCCAGCGGCTATGCGCATGTCGATGGCCCGCTCGGAACTTTGGCGCCGTGGATCGGCGCCTATGGCATCGGCTTTGTGGCGGCGGCGCTGGCGGCTTGGCTGGCGCTCTACAAGTCGCGATCGTGGCGAAGCTGGGCGGCGCCGGTGATCGGCTGCGGCGCGTTGATGATCGCCGCCCAGCTCGTCGGCCCCGGCCAGTTCACCAAGCCCACCGGCACGCTCTCGCTCACGCTGCTGCAGGGCAACGTCTCGCAGGACGAGAAGTTCTCGCTCGAAGAAATGCCCAAGGCGCTGGCCTGGGCGCGCGAGAAGCTGCTGGCCGCGCGCGGTGATCTGGTGGTGGCGCCGGAGACGGTGATCCCGCTGCTGCCCGACCAGCTCGCGCACTTCGAGCCCGGTTACTGGGAGAGCCTGCTGCAGCACTTCCAGTCGGGCCAGCAGGCCGCGCTCATCGGCCTGCCGCTGGGCGACGAAACCGTGGGCTACACCAACTCGGCGGCAGGCATTTCGGCCGGCACGGCGAACGCACCCGGCGGCTTCTACCGCTACGACAAACACCACCTCGTGCCCTTCGGCGAGTTCATTCCCACCGGCTTTCGCTGGTTCACGCAGTTGATGAACATCCCGCTCGGCGACTTCGCGCGCGGGCCGGTCACGGCGCCATCGTTCACCGTGCGGCAGGAGCGGGTGGCGGCCAACATCTGCTACGAAGACCTGTTCGGCGAAGAACTCGCCGCGCGTTTTGCCGACCCGGCGACCGCGCCGACGATCTTCGCCAACATCAGCAACATCGGCTGGTTCGGCGACACCATCGCCGTCGATCAGCACTTGCAGATTTCGCGCATGCGCACGCTGGAATTCCAGTTGCCGATGATCCGCTCGACCAACACCGGCGCTACGGTCGTCATCGATCCTTCGGCTCGCGTCACCTTTGCGCTCGCGCCACACACCCAAGGCGTGCTGGAGGCGAACGTTCAGGGCCGCGAAGGGCTCACGCCGTTTGCGTGGTGGGCGGCGCGCTTCGGCTTGTGGCCCTTGCTGCTGGTCGCCGTGGCGATCGTGGCGGCGTTCGCGTTGGCGTTCAGGCGGCGCCGCTGAGGCGCCATTCGCTCATTCCGGCGGCGGCCTAACCGAGGCGCCGCGCATCCTGGCGCCGCCACCACAGCGCGAGCGCCAGCCCCGAGACGATGTGCCAGATGCCCCACAGGCTCGCGATGATCACCATGCCGCGGTCGTTGTCGAACTGCACCGCGATGATGCCGAGCGCCAGCCCCGAGTTCTGCATGCCGCCTTCGATCATCACCGCGCGGCGGTCGCGTTCGCGCAGGCAAAAGGCCAGCGCACACAGGTAGCCCAGCAGCAGGCCGCTCGCGTTGTGCAGCACCACGATCAAGAGCTGCGGCAGGATGTGCGCGCCCAGCACATCCCGTTCGCGGTAGAGGCCGAGCGCGATCAGGGCCAGCAGGGCCGCCAGGCTGAAAGCGCCCAGCGGCTTGCGGATGGCCGCGGCGAGCTTCGGAAAGTGGTGGCTCAGCGAGAGGCCGAGCGCCATCGGCAGCGCCAGCAAACCCAGCAGGCTCCACCAGATCTCGGATGGGTCCATCGCCAGGTCGCGCATCCAGTGCGCCGTCGACGGGTTGGTCGCCATCATCCAGGTGAAGTTGAACGGCGTCAGAAACAGCGCCATCACGCTCGAGATCGCCGAGATGCTGACCGACAGCGCCGTGTTGCCCCGGCCCACATGCGTGACCACGTTCGAGAGCGTGCCGCCCGGGCAGGCGGCCACCAGCAGCATGGCGGCCTCGACGGCCGGTGGCAGATCGAGCACCAGCGTGGCCATCCAGGTGCCGACCGGCAGCAGCACGAACTGCGGCACCAGCCCGCAGATCACCGCCCTCGGCCGGTGCGCCACGCGGGTGAAATCGGCGATCCGGAGGTCGAGCGCGACCGAAAACACCATGGTCGCCAACACGAGGCTCAGGGTGAGTTGCGCAAGGGTCATCCGCCGAGGCTAGCAGGGAAAGTCACGCCCTAGAATCCGGGCTTCTTGTAAGCAGACCACCCCCGCAGGCCACCCATCTCACGACCCATGCTCACCTTCCAGCAAATCATTCTCAAGCTGCAGGACTATTGGGGTTCGCGAGGCTGCGCGCTGCTGCAGCCGTACGACATGGAAGTGGGCGCTGGCACCAGCCATACCGCCACGTTTTTGCGCGCGCTCGGCCCCGAGCCCTGGAAGGCCGCGTATGTGCAGCCCAGCCGCCGCCCCAAGGACGGCCGCTACGGCAACAACCCCAACCGCCTGCAGCACTACTACCAATACCAGGTGGTCCTCAAGCCCGCGCCCGCGAACATCCTCGACCTCTACCTCGGTTCGCTCGAGGCCCTCGGCTTCGATTTGAAGACCAACGACGTGCGCTTCGTCGAAGACGACTGGGAGAACCCGACGCTCGGCGCCTGGGGCCTGGGCTGGGAAGTCTGGTTGAACGGCATGGAGGTCACGCAGTTCACCTACTTCCAGCAAGTGGGCGGTATCGATTGCAAGCCCATCACCGGCGAGATCACCTACGGCCTGGAACGATTGGCGATGTACATCCAGGGCAAGGAGAGCATCTACGACCTGGTGTGGACCGATGGCCTGACCTATGGCGATGTCTATCACCAGAACGAAGAAGAGCAGAGCGCCTACAACTTCGAACATGCCGATGTCGACTTCCTGCTCGGCGCGTTTGCCGCCCACGAGAAACAGGCCAAGCTGCTGATGGAACAAAAGCTCGCACTGCCGGCCTACGAACAAGTGCTCAAGGCCGGCCACAGCTTCAACCTGCTCGATGCGCGCGGCGCGATCAGCGTGACCGAGCGCGCGGCGTATATCGGCCGCATCCGCAACATCTCGCGCAGCGTGGCGCAGAGTTATCTGGAAAGCCGTGCGCGCCTGGGCTTTCCGATGGCGCAGAAGGACCGGGCGG
The DNA here is from genome assembly GCA_026224975.1 of Rhodoferax sp. GTDB lineage: Bacteria > Pseudomonadota > Gammaproteobacteria > Burkholderiales > Burkholderiaceae_C > LMDS01. The sequence goes on from JAMFRW010000328.1 coordinate 13,158, forward strand.
ACGAAGTGCTGGCCCTGATGGCGCGCAACGCCGAGAAGTCCGAGAAGAAGGCCGCCTGATGAGCACGACGAAGAACCTGCTCGTCGAACTGTTCGTCGAGGAACTGCCGCCCAAGGCGCTGAAGAAGCTTGGTGAGGCATTTGCCACCGGCGTGGCCGATGGCTTGAAGGCGCAAGGCCTGGCAACCGAGCATTCGGCCATCACGCCGTTTGCGTCTCCGCGGCGGCTGGCCGTGCACATCAGCGCAGTGCATGCGTTCGCCGCCGACAAGGCCGTCTCGCAAAAGCTGATGCCGGCGAGCGTGGGCCTCACGCCTGCTGGCGAAGCCACGCCCGCGTTGCTCAAGAAGCTTGCTAGCGTCGGTGCCGATGCGTCGGCCGTGCCTCAGTTGAAGCGCCAGATGGACGGCAAGGCCGAAGCGCTCTACTTCGACAGCCTTGTCAAGGGCGCCACGCTGGCCGAAGGCCTGCAAAAGGCGCTGCTCGATGCGCTGGCGAAGCTGCCCATCCCCAAGGTTATGCAATACCAGTTGGCCGATGGCTGGACCAGCGTCAACTTCGTGCGGCCTGCACACGGGCTCGTCGCATTGCATGGCGCCGACGTGGTAGAGGTTCACGCACTGGGCTTGACATCCGGCCGCGAAACCCACGGCCATCGCTTCGAAGCGCCGATGGACCCGGTGGTGCTGCAAGACGCCGACCACTACGCACAGCAACTCGAAACGCAAGGCGCGGTCGTCGCCAGCTTCGCCGCACGCCACGGCGAGATCGCCCGGCAACTGCAGGCCTCGGCCTCCAAGCTGGGTCTCAGTCCGATCGAAGACGCCGCCCTGCTCGATGAAGTCACCGCGCTCGTCGAGCGGCCCAACGTGCTGCTCTGCCAATTCGAGGCCGAGTTTCTCGATGTGCCGCAGGAGTGCCTCATCCTCACGATGAAGGCCAACCAGAAGTACTTTCCGTTGCTGGATGCCGCCGGCAAGCTGACGAACCAGTTTCTCGTCGTCAGCAACATCTGCCCCGAAGACGCCAGCCGCGTCATCGAAGGCAACGAGCGCGTCGTGCGCCCGCGTTTGGCCGATGCCAAGTTCTTCTTCGACCAGGACCGCAAGAAGTCGCTCGAATCGCGCGTCGCTGGCTTGGCGAAGGTGGTCTATCACAACAAGCTGGGCACGCAGGGCGAGCGTACCGAGCGCGTTCGCGCCATCGCCAAGGCCATCGGCCAGCAGTTGGGTGGCGATGCATTGGCAGCGCAAGCCGACCGCGCTGCGCTGCTCGCCAAGGCCGACCTGCTGACCGACATGGTCGGCGAGTTCCCCGAGTTGCAAGGCGTGATGGGCGGCTACTACGCCCGTCACGACGGCGAATCCGAAGCCGTCGCCATAGCAGTCGAAGACCACTACAAGCCACGCTTCGCCGGCGACGAGTTGCCGCGCAACGAGGTCGGTGTGATCGTCGCGTTGGCCGACAAGCTCGAAACGCTGGTGGGGCTGTTCGCGATCGATCAAAAGCCTACGGGCGACAAAGACCCATTTGCTTTGCGGCGCCACGCGCTGGGCATTTGCAGGTTAATGATCGAAAAAGATCTTGATCTCGAACTTGGCACAGTCATTGGATTCGCGATCCGAGAGTTCGAGAAGTTTGCAAGTACGCAGTCGGAAGAAAGCTCGCAGTCGATTCATTTCAACCTCGGTTTCCAACAAAACTACAAGGTCAATGGAAACCAAGATGTCTTCAATTTCATCTGCGACCGGTTGGCAGGCTATTTGCGTGAGCAGCAGTACTCCCCGCAAGAGGTGAGTGCGGTACTCTCGTTGAGTCCCCAACGATTCAGCGAGATATCCAAGCGAATGGAAGCCGTTCGCGCGTTCGCGGCACTGCCCGAAGCTGCTTCGTTGGCAGCCGCCAACAAGCGCGTCGGCAACATCCTGAAGAAGGTCGAAGGTTCGGTCGTGGCCAGCGTGCAGCCAACGCTGCTGGTCGAGCCCGCCGAAGTCGCGCTCAACACATCGCTTCTCGCCATCACACCAACCGCCGATGCCGCCTTCGCAGCAGGCGACTACACCGCCTCGCTGCAGGCCCTCGCTGGCCTGCGCGCGCCAGTGGATGCCTTCTTCGGTGGCGTCATGGTCAACGCCGAAGACCCTGCGCTCCGCGCCAACCGCCTCGGCCTGCTCGCCACACTGCACGCCGCCATGAACCGCGTCGCCGACTTGTCCAAGCTCGCGTCATAAGCGCTTTGCCGCGCGGCATCCCCATGAAACTCATCATCCTCGACCGAGACGGCACCATCAACGAAGACCGGGACGACTACGTCAAGTCGCCGGACGAATGGGTGCCGCTGCCGGGCGCGCTCGAAGCCATCGCGCGGCTCAACCATGCGGGGTGGCACACGGTGGTCGCCACCAACCAGTCCGGTCTGGGGCGGGGCCTCTTCGACATGTCGACGCTGAACGCGATGCACACCAAGATGAACCAGATGCTGGCCAAGCAGGGCGGGCGGATCGACGCGGTGTTCTTTTGCCCGCATGCGCCGGACGAGGCCTGCACCTGCCGCAAGCCGCTGCCGGGTCTCTTCGAGCAGATCGGCGAGCGCTTCGGCGTGGCGCTGGCCAATGTGCCGGTGGTGGGCGACACGATCCGTGACCTGCAGGCCGGCGCGGCGGTGGGTTGTCCGCCGCATTTCGTACGCACCGGCAAGGGAGCGCGGCTCGATGGCGATCAGTTGCACGAGCTGATCCGCCAGGTGCCCGGCACGCAAGTGCATGCAGACCTCACGGCGTTTGCCGAGCATCTGATCCAGACCGAACGCAAGTCGCGCGCGCCCAGCGGCGCCACCGATTCGGGCTTCGGGAGGCTGGCCTGATGCGTGCGGCGTTCTACGGCTTTCGCTCATTCCTTTTCGTGCTGTTCATGGTCATCACCGTGATCCCGTGGGCCACGGCGGTGATGGTCGTGGCGATCTTTGCGCGCGGCAACACGGTCTACTGGCTGTGCGCGCGCTGGCTCACGCTCTGCATCTGGGGTGCCAAGGTGATCTGCGGCGTGCATGCGCGGCTGCATGGCTTCGAGAACCTGCCCGACACGCCGGTGGTCCTTCTGCCCAAGCACCAATCGACCTGGGAGACCTTTGCCTTCCCCGGGCTGATGCCGCATCCGCTCTGCTACGTGTTCAAGCGCGAGCTGCTCTACATCCCGTTCTTCGGCTGGGCGATGGCGCGCATGGACATGATCCACATCGACCGCGGCCGGCGCTCCGAAGCCTGGCGCAGCGTGCTCAGCCAGGGCAAGCGCTTCATGGGCAAGGGGCACTGGGTCATCATGTTTCCCGAAGGCACACGCGCCCCGCGTGGTGGCCGCGGCACCTACAAGAGCGGCGGCACGCGGCTGGCGATCGAGGCAGGCGTGCCGGTCGTGCCGGTGGCCGTGACCTCGGCGCGCTGCTGGCCGCGCAAGACCTTCACGCTGCGGCCGGGTGTGATCGACATGTCGATCGGCAAGCCGATCCCGAGTGTCGGCCGCAAGCCGGAAGAGCTGATGCGCGAGGTCGAGGAATGGATCGAATCCGAGATGCAGCGGCTCGATCCGGAAGCGTATCCGCAAGGCAACCCGCGTGCGCCGGCCAAGCCCGCATAGACTCTGCCTGCATGACACGCAAGGCCGGCACCATCGACGAATCGCAGCTATCGCTGTTCGATCAATCGGCGCCGCCGCCGCCGTCGTTCTTTGCGCTGCAGCCGGCTTCGTCGCCTGAGTTTTCACCGCGGGTCGCGCACACCTCGCCCCCTGTTCCGCCGGCGGTTCCCCAGCCCACCTTCACACCGCCCCCCGACATTGGATCGGCCCATCCCGTGACCCTCGCCAGCGTCCTCGCGCCCGCCGTGTTCGAACACCCGCAAGCCGATCGCACGATCCGGCTCGAAGCGCATGTGGTCGGTTATGCCTTGCGGCGGGCGCGGCGGCGCAGCATCGGCTTCGTCGTCGACACCGAAGGTCTGAGCGTCAACGCGCCCAAATGGGTGTCGGTCGGCGACATCGAATCGGCGTTGCGTGCCAAGGCTGCCTGGATCCTGCGCAAGCTGGCCGAGCAGCAGGAGCGCGGCAAGCGGCTGCAGGCGGCCAAGGTCGATTGGCGCGATGGCGCGTCCATTCCCTTCCTCGGCCAGCCGGTGATCGTGGTGCTCGACCCGCGCGCGGCCGCCACGCGCGGTGGCGCGCTGCTCAACACCGATGCGGGGGCTGTCCAAGGCCAGATCGAAGGCGTGCCGCGGCTCACGCTGCACATCGGCCTGCCGCACACGGCCACGCCGGCGCAGATCCGCGATTCGGTGCAAAGCTGGTTGCAGCGCCAGGCGCGGCGCGTGTTCGAAGAGCGCTGCCAGATCTTCACCCAGCGGCTCGGCGTTCGCTACACGCGGCTCAGCCTCTCGTCGGCGCAAACGCGCTGGGGCAGCGCCAGCGCCAATGGTTCGATCCGCCTCAATTGGCGGCTGATCCACTTTGCGCTGCCGACCATCGATTACGTCGTCGCCCATGAACTCGCCCACCTGCGCGAGATGAACCACAGCCCGCGCTTCTGGGATGTGGTGCGCTCGGTGATGCCCGATTTCGAGCAGGCGCGGGGGACGTTGAGGAACGACGTGTTGCCGGTGTTCGACTGACGGCTTTCATTCAAGCCGGCTGGCTCTCCGGCGCCAGCGCATCTTCCAGATCGACCAACCCGCGCACGATGTGCCGCGCGCCAATCACCGCTTCCAGCCCCGAGCGCCGGATCAGCGACATCGGCTGATCGTTGACGCTCACCAGCACCAGGCCCACGCCGTGGCGTTGCAGGCTGCGGTGCAACTGGTGCAGCGCCTCGATGCCGGACACATCGATCAGCACCAGTCGGGTCATCTCCAGCACCAGCGTGCGCGTGGCGGGCAGCACCTGGGTTTCGAGCTTCTCGATGCCGCCGACAGCGCCGAAAAACAGCGAGCCGTACAACTCGACCACCTGCACACCCACCGGCAGCGCCTGGCCCCGCGACGCAACATGGGACCGCACTTCGAACAGCCGGCTCATCCGGTAGATGAAGAACACGCAGGCCAGCACCAAGCCCACTTCGACTGCCACCGTCAGATCGAAGATCACCGTGAGCAAGAACGTGCCGACGAGGATCAGCCGGTACTGCGTGCTGAACTGGCGCAGCCGCGCGAACTCGCGCCACTCGCCCATGTTCCACGCGACGAAGAGCAGAATGCCGGCGAGCACGGCGAGCGGCACGCTGGCAGCCAGCGGCGCGGCGAGCAGCACCACCAGCAGGATCACCACCGCGTGCACGATGCCGGCGATGGGGCTGGTGGCGCCGGCGCGTACGTTGGTGACCGTGCGCGCGATCGTGCCGGTGGCCGGGATGCCGCCGAAGAAGGGCACGATGAAGTTGGCCAGGCCTTGCGCCATCAGTTCCTGGTTGGGGTCGTGGCGCGGCGGGTCGATGAGGTTGTCGGCCACTCGAGCACAGAGCAGGGATTCGACGGCACCGAGCAGCGCGATCGTCAGCGTCGGGATGAAAAGCTGCTTGGCGGTTTCCCAGGTGAAATCGGGCAACTCGAAGGCCGGCAGCGTGCTCGGGATGCCGCCGAATCGCGTGCCGATGGTCTCGACCGGCAAGTCGAACACCGCCGCGAGCACGCTCAGCGTGACGAGCGCGACGATGGGCCCCGGCATGCGTGACGCCATGCGCAGCGGCCGGCCTTCGAGCCGTTTTTCGAGCGACAGGCGCGTGAGCAAACCGCCCGGCCTGAACACATGCGGCCAGAGGAACAGGCCGCCCAGGCACAACATGCCGAGCCCGAACGCATAGAGGTTGAAGCTCGCAATGTGCAGCCACATCGTGCGCAGCAGCGCAAAAAAGTCACCCGGCAGCTTGCCCGGAATGCTCAGGCCGAAGAGGTCGCGCAACTGCGAGATCGCGATCAGCACCGCAATGCCGTTGGTGAAGCCGATGACGATGGGCACCGGCACATACCGCACCAGCCCGCCCAGCTTGAAGAGGCCGAGCGCGAACAACAGAACGCCGGCGAGCGAAGTCGCGATCAGCAGGTTGGCCAGGCCGTAGCGCTCGACGATGCCGTAGACGATGACGATGAACGCACCCGCCGGCCCGCCGATTTGCACCCTCGATCCGCCGAGCGCCGAGATGATGAAGCCCGCGATGATCGCGGTGAAGAGGCCTTGCTCCGGCTTGACACCCGAGGCGATCGCAAACGCCATCGCGAGCGGCAGCGCGACCACGCCCACCGTGATGCCCGCTCCCAGATCGGCCATGAAGCGCGTGCCGTCGTAGCCGGGCAAGGCATCGAGCAGGCGAGGGCGAAACGGGTGAAGCTGCGGGCGGGCCATGAGGATGTCGCCCTGCGGTGAAAAGTGCGCAGGAGTGGCGGGCAGTGTCGCACGGCGGTCCGCCTGCTCGGCGGATCACCCCGGCGAGAACGGCCCCGCCAACCCCGCATACGACTTGGCCAACGGCGCCGCGTAGTCGCCGATCTTGCTGGTCGCCAATTTCAGGCTCACCAGGCTCTCCGCGAACTTGACCGCCGCGCCCACGCCGTCGATCACCGGCACGCCCAGCCGATCCTGCAAGGCGTGGCACAAATCGGCCATGCCAGCGCAGCCGAGCACGATGGCTTCGCTGCGGTCTTGTTCCAGCGCCTGCTTCGAAGCCGCCAGAATGCGCTCGAAGGCCATGCTGGCCGGGTCTTCCAGGTCGAGCACGGCGATGTCGGTTCCGTGGATGCCGCGGCAGCGGCGTTCGAAGCCGTATTGCAGCACCAGGTGCTCGGCGATCACGCAGGTGCGCGTGAGGGTGGTGACGACGGAGAAGCCGGTGGCGAGCAGGGTGGCGGCGTGGAAGGCGGCTTCGGCGATGCCGATCACCGGGCCGGTCGCGATCTCGCGCGCGGCATGCAGCCCCGGGTCGCCGAAGCAGGCGATCACGAAGGCATCGGCCCCCTCGGCCTGGCCTGTGCGCACCTGCTCGGCCACGCCGGCGGCGGCCCACACATCGTCCAGATGATCTTCGATCGAGGCCGCGCCAAAGCTCGGGTTGACGGCCTCGATCACGGTGCCGGGCGCCGCCACGGCGCGGGCCGCCGCGCCGATCTTGGCCGTCATCGAGGCGCTGGTGTTCGGGTTGATCACGCGGATTTTCATGGACGTCCTCTGGGATAACAACGGCTCGTTTGTATACAAAACGATTCGGAAAATGTGGATGAAGTCGAGCAAGTCGCGCGCCCGCAGCCGGATCGGCGTGTGCCCCATCACCGGGCGCGCGACTTCCTTTCACCGCGAGCGCGCTGCAAAACTGGGCATGCCGTGCACAAGACGCGCCTCACCGCAGTGCGCGCCGGCTCCACCGACTTGGCACGTGGGTTGCATACATCCAAACCATGAACGTCGATTCGACCCTCGTGCTCACCTCGCTCATCAAACGTTATGGTGACACGGTGGCCGTGGACGGCATCGACCTGACGATTCCCTCCGGCAGCTACTGTTGCCTGCTGGGCCCTTCGGGATGCGGCAAGACTTCCACGCTACGCATGATCGCGGGCCACGAGTTGGCGTCCGACGGGCAGATATTGCTCGGCGGCAAATACATCACCTACAGCGCCGCGGCCGATCGCGGCACGGCGATGATGTTCCAGAGCTATGCGCTGTTCCCGCACCTCTCCGTGCTCGACAACGTGGCCTTCAGCTGGAAGATGCGCGGCAAGCCGGTCGCCGAACGCCATGCGCGCGCCAAGGAGCTGCTGCAGCTCGTCGCGATGACGCCTTACCTCGCGCGCCTGCCGAGCGAGCTCTCCGGCGGCCAGCAGCAGCGCGTGGCGCTGGCCCGCGCGCTGATGACCGAGCCGCGCGTGCTGTTGCTCGACGAGCCGCTCTCGGCGCTCGACCCCTTCCTGCGCGTGCAGATGCGCGCCGAACTCAAGCGCTGGCAGCAGGAACTCGGCTTCACCTTCGTGCACGTGACGCACTCGCAGGAAGAGGCGATGGCGCTCGCCGATCAGGTGGTGGTGATGAACCAGGGCCGCATCGAGCAGACCGGTTCGCCGCGCGAGGTGTTCAACGCGCCGCGCTCCGAGTTCGTTGCCCGCTTCATGGGCGCGCACAACGTGATCGCCACGCCTGCGGGCAACGTGGCCGTGCGCTCCGACCGGCTCAGGCTCGAGCGGCGCGCCGGTGGTGGCAGCGGCGATGGCAACGGCAATGGCGGTGCATGGCAGGCGTCGGTCAAGGCCGTCGAGTACCAAGGCACTTATGTGCAGATCAGCATCGCGCCGCAAGACGCCGCAGCCGACACGCAATGGACGGTGACGCTGCCCGACGATGCCTTCGATGCCCAGCCGCTGTTGCCTGGCGAGACGGTGTTCGTCTCCTGGGCCGAGCACGAAGCGCACGCCCTGGCTTAGCGGTATCCGCGCTCGCAAGATTTTCCCGACGACGACCCACACACGGAGAGACACATGACCGACAAGCTCAACCCGACCCGCCGCACGCTCATCAAGGGCGTGGCCGCCGCGACAGGCACGCTCGCCTTCCCGTATGTGCATGCGCAGGAGAAGATCACGCTGCGCTACCTCGGCACGGCCGTCAACCAGGACAAGGCGATTGCCGACAAGTTCAAGGCCGACACCGGCATCACCATCCAGTACATCCCGGTCACGACCGACGACGTGACCAAGCGCGCCGTGACCGCGCCCAATTCCTTCGACCTGATCGACACCGAGTACTTCTCGCTCAAGAAGATCATCCCCACCGGCAACCTGCTGGGCATCGACACCAAGCGCATCAAGAACGCCGACAAGATAACCTCGCTCTTCACCAAGGGCGAAGTCGCCGGCAAGAAGGTGGGCGACCAGGGAACCGCGCCCAAGAAGGTGATGTACCTCGAGAAGCCGGATTCGAAGACCTTCTCTTCGACGCCCACGCAGTTCATGACGCTGATCCCTACCGTCTACAACGCCGACACGCTGGGCATTCGCCCCGACCTGATCAAGCGCCCGATCGAGTCGTGGAAGGAATTGCTCAACCCCGAGTTCAAGGGCAAGGCCGCGATCCTCAACATCCCGTCGATCGGCATCATGGATGCGGCCATGGTGGTCGAGGCGGCCGGCC
>JAMFRW010000329.1 GCA_026224975.1 Rhodoferax sp.
ATGCCACCAAGTACCCGCGTGAGTTGTCGGGCGGCCAGCGCCAGCGCGTGGCGTTGGCACGCGCTTTGGTCATCGAGCCGCCGGTGCTGCTGCTGGATGAGCCGCTCTCCAACCTCGACGCCAAGCTGCGCGAGGAGATGCAGTTCGAGCTGCGCCAGATCCAGCGCAAGGTCGGCACGACGACGGTCATGGTCACGCACGACCAGAGCGAGGCCATGTCGATCAGCGACCGCGTGGTGGTGATGGAACGCGGCCGCGCCACGCAGATCGACCATCCGCACAAGGTCTACGAACACCCGCGTACCCGCTTCATCTCGACCTTCGTGGGCAAAGCCAACCTGCTCGAAGGCCGGGTGAGCGGGGAGGGCGCTTCGCAGTCGGTCGAGGTGGGTTCGCTGCGCGTGCCTGTCGCGGAGGCGGGCTTTCGGTCGGGCGCCGCGGTGCTGCTGAGCGTGCGGCCGGAGAAACTGCAACTGGTGGCGCGTGGCGCGGGGCGCATCGATGGGGAAGTTGGCGAGCGGTTCTTCCTCGGCAGCCAGTGGCTCTATCGCGTGGCGACAGATGTCGGCGACCTGATGGTGCTGTGTCCGAACGATGGCCGCACGGCGCTCGAAGAAGGCGCGTTGACGGCGATCGATTGGCCGGCGCATTGCACGCGACTTCTGGCTGCAGATGTCTTGGCGGCGGATGCTGTCACCGCAGACGAGGTGACAGCCGAGGTTCCCACGCCATGAGCGGCATTGCCCACAAGGCCACGCCGTGGTGGCTCTCCGGCCCGGCGCTGATGCTGTTCACCGCCTTGCTGCTGGTGCCGCTCGCGCTCACCGCGGTGCTCTCGTTCAACGTCTACGACCCTGCGACCGGGCCCAAATCGGGCGAGTTCACGCTCGAACACTACGCCCATGTGTTCAGCGATTCGTACTACCTCGGCATCTTCTGGCGCACCTTCTGGATCTCCGGCGTGGTCGCGCTGATCTGCGTCGTCATCGGCACGCCCGAGGCCTATGTGCTCAGCCGCATGCGCAACCCGTGGCGCTCGATCCTGCTGCTGGTGGTGCTGGCGCCGCTGCTGGTCTCGGTGGTGGTGCGCGCCTTCGGCTGGAGCATGCTGCTGGGGCCTGAAGGGCTGGTCAACGGCTTCTTCGGCCTGGCCGGCATCGGGCCCTTCAAGATGCTCTACACCGAGACGGCAGTGATCATCGCGCTGGTCCACGTGATGCTGCCCTTCATGGTCATTCCGGTGTGGACCTCGCTGCAAAAGCTCGACCCCGGCGTGGAGAACGCGGCCCTCTCGCTCAAGGCCTCGCCCTTCACCACGCTGCGCCGCATCGTGCTGCCGCAGGTGATGCCGGGCATTCTCTCGGGCAGCCTGATCGTGTTCGGCCTCTCGGCGAGTTCGTTCGCCATCCCCGGCCTGCTGGGCGGGCGGCGCCTCAAGATGGTCGCAACCATCGTCTACGACGAGTACCTGCATGAGCTGAACTGGCCGCTCGGCGCGGCCATCGCGCTGGTGCTGCTGGTGGCGAATCTCGTGGTCATGCTCAGCTACAACCGGCTGGTCGAAGGGCGCTACAAGAAGTCGCTGGGCTAAAGAGATGAGCAAGAACGGCCCCCTCGCCCTCGCGTTCAACGCGCTCGTCATCGCCTTCATGCTGGCGCCGCTGGTCGTCGTCTGCGTCGTCGCCTTCACGCCCGAGAACACGCTCACGCTGCCGACGACAGAGTTCTCGCTGCGCTGGTTCCGCGCGGTGTTCGCGCACCCGGATTTCATGCAGTCGTTCTGGAACAGCCTGTGGCTGGCATTGGGCTCAGCCACTTTGGCGACGCTGCTGGCGGTGCCGGCCGGCATGGCGATCACGCGCTATGAATTCCCCGGCCGCGAGTTCCTGAACGGCCTGTTCCTCTCGCCGCTGATCATTCCGCACCTGGTGCTGGGCGTGGCGCTGCTGCGGCTCTTTGCACTCGTCGGTGGCACGGGCAGCTTCGGCTTTCTGGTGATGGCGCATGCGCTGATCGTCACGCCTTACACGCTGCGGCTGGTGGTGGCGGCCCTCGTCGGCTTCGACCGCAGCGCCGAGCAGGCGGCGCTTTCGCTAGGCGCGACGCAGGCGAAAGTGTTCACGCGCATCACGCTGCCGATGATCCTGCCCGGCGTCACCGGAGGCTGGATGCTCGCCTTCATCAACAGCTTCGATGAAGTGACGATGTCGATCTTCGTCACCTCGCCGAGCACCGTGACGCTGCCGGTGCGCATGTACATGTACGCGACCGAGTCGATCGACCCGCTGATGGCGGCGGTCTCGGCGCTGATGGTGGCGGTGACGGCGGTGGCCATGATCATCCTCGACCGCGTGTATGGGCTGGACCGGGTGCTGGTGGGGCGGCGATGAGCCTGGCTTCGGTTTCGTCATCCTCGTCACCGTTGCTGCGGCGTGTGGTGGTCACCGATCGCGAACCCGTGCGCTTCACGCTCGATGGCCAGCCTGCGACAGCGCTCGCGGGCGATACCGTGCTGACGGCGGTGCTCACGCAGCATGGCAGCCTGCGTCGCAACGAGTTCAGCGGCGAGCCGCGCGCGGGCTTTTGCATGATGGGGGCCTGCCAGGATTGCTGGGTGGGCACGGCGGAAGGTGGGCGACTGCGGGCATGCACGACCTTCATCGCCGAGGGGATGAGCCTGGTGACCGAGGGAGCGATCACGTGAGCAGCCACTCGAGCGGCCACGTTCCCGACGAGTCGAGCACGGGCGTGGGTGCGGCGGCCTCCACGGCGACCGCGGGGAGGGCGCTCGCACCGGTCGTCGTCGGCGCCGGCCCCGCTGGTATTCGCGCCGCGCAGACGCTGCTGGCGCACGGCCTGCGGCCCATCCTCATCGACGAAGCCTCGCGCGGCGGCGGGCAGATCTATCGTCGGCCGCCTGTCCAGTTCGAACGCTCGGCCCAATCGCTCTACGGCACCGAAGCCTTGCGCGCCACCAGTGTGCACGAGGCGATGGATGCGATGCAGGGCCGCATCGACTACCGGCCCGACACGCTGGTCTGGAACGCACAAGGCGGTGCGCTGGACTTGCTGGACGCAGAGACGAACATGGCCAGCAGCGTGCCTTACCGCAGGCTCATCGTCGCGACGGGCGCCACCGATCGCGTGCTGCCGGTGCCGGGCTGGACCTTGCCCGGCGTCTACACGCTCGGCGGCGCGCAGGTCGCGCTCAAGTTCCAAGGCTGCGCCATCGGTGAACGTGTGGTGCTGATGGGCACCGGGCCGTTGCTCTACCTTGTCGCGTACCAGTACGTCAAAGCCGGCGCAACGATTGCGGCAGTGCTCGACACGGCGCGCTTCGCCGATCAGTTGGCCGCAGTGCCGGCAATGCTCACGCAACCTGCGGTGTTCGCCAAGGGCGTGTATTACGTCGGCTGGTTGCGTGCACATGGGGTGCCGATTCACAGCGGTATTCGGCCGGTGCGCATCGAAGGGGCGTTGAGGGAGCGCTTCGGGGGCGGGCTTCGACAGGCTCAGCCTGAGCGGAGTGGGGCAGGCTTCGACAAGCTCAGCCCGAACGGGGAAAGGCAGGATGTGGGAGGCGATTCGCGTGTCGCGGCTGTGGTGTTCGAAGCGGGCGGAAGAGAACACCGCATCGAGTGCGATGCGGTCGGCTTCGGCTACGCATTGCGCTCCGAAACCCAGCTCGCCGATCTGCTCGGTTGCCGCTTCTCCTATGCGCCCATGCAGCGCGCGCACTTGCCGGAGCGTGATGCGGCAGGGCGATCGAGCGAAGAGGGCATCTACCTCGCAGGAGACGGTGCCGGCATCATGGGCGCCGATGCGGCCGAATGGGCCGGCGAGCGCGCAGCCCTGGCCTTGCTGGCCGACGAAGGCATCGCCATCGATGCGGCGCGCGCTGCCGAACTCGAACATCGCTTCGAACGACTTGGCACCTTCCGCCAAGGTCTCGAACGCGCGTTCCCATTCCCTCAGGACTGGGCCGCGAAAGCGCCCGACGATCTCATCGTCTGCCGCTGCGAAAACATCAGCGCCGGCGAATTGCGCCGGGTCGTGCGCGAGACCGGCGCAGACGACATCAACCGCCTGAAGGCACTCTCGCGCATCGGCATGGGCCGCTGCCAGGGCCGCATGTGCCAAGTGGCCGCAACTGAACTGCTGGCGCATGCATCGGGGAAGCCGATCGAGTTCGTCGGCCGCTTGCGAGGCCAGGCGCCGATCAAGCCGATTCCGATGGCGATGGTCGTCAGCGAGACACAGCACGATGAGGGGCAGCCCGCATGACCCAGCGCCTTACAGCCGATGTGGCCATCATCGGCGGCGGCATCGTCGGCAGCTCGGCGGCGCTGGCACTCCGCCGCATGGGCCTGCAAGTGGTGTTGATGGAGCGCGACCTGTGCGGCTCGCGGTCCAGCGGCGTCAACTACGGCGGCGTGCGTCGGCAAGGCCGGCCGCTCTCGCAACTGCCGCTGGCCCAACGCGCGCACGAGATCTGGGGCCGGCTGCCCGCGCTCATCGCAACCGATGGCGAATACCAGCGCAGCGGCCACTTCAAGATCGCCCGCAGTGCCGATGACATGGGCGCGCTGGAGCGCTACCGCGACAAGAGCCGCGGCTTCGAACTCGGCATCGAACTGATCAGCGGCGAGCGCATGAATGCCATCTGCCCGTGGCTGGGTGGCCAGGCGGTCGGCGGTTCGCTGTGCCCGCAGGACGGCCAGGCCAACCCGCGGCTGGTATCGCCGGCGTTTGCGCGCGCGGCAGAGCGTGCCGGCGCGCAGGTCTTCGAACGCACGCCGGTCGATGAGGTCACGCACGATGGCGCTCACTTCACGCTGCGTTCCGGTGATGCGCTCGAAGTGCGCGCGCGGGTGCTCTTCAACTGCGCCGGTGCCTGGGCCGGCGCGCTGGCCGCGCAGTTCGGCGAGCCGGTGCCGCTGAACTCCGGCCACCCGGCGATGGCGGTCACCGAACCCCTGCCGTTCTTCATGGACTGGAGCCTGGGCGTGGAAGGCGGCGGCGTGTATTGCCGGCAGGTGGCGCGGGGCAACTTCGTGCTGGGTGGCGGTGCGGGCATCGAACTCGATGCAGACCGCGCCCGGTCCAGCCGCGAGGCCATCGCATCGCTCACGGCACAAGCCGTCGAATTGATCCCGGCGCTTCGCCATTCGCATTTGATTCGCAGCTGGAGCGGCACCGAAGGCTACCTGCCCGACCGCGAGCCGGTGCTGGGCGCGAGCCGTACCACGCCCGGTCTCTTCCATGGCTTCGGCTTTGCGGGCGCCGGCTTTCAGGTCGGCCCCGCCGCGGGCGAAGTGCTGGCCGACCTGGCCGCACTCGGCCACACCGCCACGCCGATCGATGCCTTCGACATCGCGCGTTTTAGATCTCCCCCGTCAGACCTGTGAACAGACCCTTGAAAGGACTCACCATGCACCGCCACCCTTCCACATCTTCTGCCCGGCGCGCCGTCTTCGGCCTCGCGGCGAGCGCGGCTGCTGCCATGCTCTTCAGCGGCGCTGCCATGGCGCAATCGAAGACCATCTACATCGGCATGAACGGCGGCACCATGGAGAAGGCGTACACGCAGTATGTGTTCCCGGCCTTCGAGAAGCTCTACAACGCCAAGGTCGTTGTCGTGCCCGGCACATCCTCCGACATCCTCGCCAAGGCGCAGGCCAACAAGGACAGGCCGCAGATGCATGTGATGTTCCTCGACGACGGCATCATGGTCCGCGCGATCGGCATGGGCCTTTGCGAGAAGCAGCGGCCGAGCGCCGCATTGAACGAGATCTACCCGGCCGCGCGCTTCAAGGGCGACATGGCCAGCGGCGTGAGCCTGGGCATGACGGGCCTGGCCTACAACGCCAAGATGTTCAAGGAAAAGGGCTGGGCCGCGCCCACCTCGTGGATGGACATGGCCGACCCCAAGTACAAGGGAAAGCTGGTGTTCCAGTCGATGTCGTCCTCGTCCTTCGGGCTGCACGGCTTCCTCATGTTCAATCGCATCCAGGGCGGCAACGACAAGAACGTCGAGCCCGGCTTCAAGGCCTGGCCCACCATGATCGGCCCGAATGTGCTGGAGTACATCCCGAGTTCGGCCAAGATTTCCGAGATGGTGCAGACCGGTGAAGCAGCGCTCTTCCCGCTGACGCCGACCGCCGTGGCCGCCCTCAAAGCCAAGGGCATTCCGGTCGAATACGCACAGCCGAAAGAAGGTTCGGTGGTGCTGATGGTCGGCCAGTGCGTCATCGCCAACAACACCGAACCCGAACTCGCGCAAAAGCTCACCGAGTTCCTGCTGAGTCCGCTCGCGCAGGCCAACGTATTGCAGTACGGCAGCCAGATTCCCACCAACCCCAAGGCACCCGCGGTCGGCGAAGGCGCCACGCAGGTCGCGCAGATCACCCAGTGGATGAAGAACGCGGTGACGGTGGATTGGGAAAGCGTCAACGCCAACCGGCCGACATGGAACGCGCGCTGGAACAAGACGATCGAGCGTTGAGCGTGATGTGAAAGTGATTCGAAAGAGCGCGGGCGGTGAGCGGCGTAGGACGCGGCCTCGGCCAGCTTGCTGCGTCGTCCGGCTTCGGTGAAGATGTGTTGCGGCCACCATGGCGCAACACCGTTCAATCCAACACTGGGAGCCGCCGATGGACCTATCGACCCACACCATGAGCGATCTTTTTGCGCAGCTCGGCCTGCCCAGCGAGGAAGCCGACATCCAGGCCTTCATCGCCGTGCACCGGCCGCTTGCCGGTGGCGATGCGCTGGCCGATGCGCCTTTCTGGACGCTGGCCCAGGCGCGCTTTCTGCGCGAGGAATTCGTGGAGGATGCCGATTGGGCAGAGGTGGTCGACCAGCTCAATCTGGCGCTGCACGAGTAGCTTCGACGGCGATTCCCTGGGCCAGATTACAAGGGCCGCGAAGCGACCGACGACAGATCATCCAGGAAGCGCCGGCTCCAGTCGTGCACATCGTGCTCCTGTATCTGCTTGAGCAGCACCGCGTGCCGCTCGCGGCGCTCTTCGACCGGCATGCGCAGCGCACGCTGAATGGTCTGCGCAGTCGCCGGAATGTCGTAGGGATTCACCAGCAGCGCCTCGCGCATCTGCTCGGCCGCGCCGGCAAAACGCGAGAGCACCAACACGCCAGGATCGGCCTCGTCCTGCATTGCCACGTATTCCTTGGCGACCAGGTTCATGCCGTCGCGCAGCGGGGTCACGAGCGCGACATGCGAACAGCGGTACAGGGCTGGCAGCCGGCGCCTGGCCCATACGCGGTGCAGGTAGCGGATCGGCAGCCAGTCGAGTTCGCCGTAGTCGCCGTTGATCTCGCCGGCCAGGCCTTCGAGTTCATGCCGAAGGGTGTCATAGGCGGCCACGTTCTCGCGAGTCGGTGAGGCGATCTGGATCAGGGTGGCGCTGTCGCGGTTCTCGGGGTAGTTGGCCAGCAGTTCCCTGAACGCCCGAAAGCGCTGCGGCAAGCCCTTCGAATAATCCAGCCGGTCCACGCCCACCAGCAGCCGCCGGTGGCCATATTGTTTCTTGAGCAAGGATTCGGTCTGGCGCGATTCGGTGCTGCTCGCGAGCCGCTGGAACTCCTCCACATCGATGCCGATCGGGTAGGCGCGCGCCACCACCTGCCGGCCCAAGGCCTCGAAGCCGCCATCGCCCAATGCGGTAGCGCCTGCTTCCTCTTGCACGAAGCGGGCGAAGTGGTCCGCATCGGACTTGGCTTGCAAGCCGACCAGGTCGTAAGCGAAGAAAGAGCGCATCAACCACTGGTGGCCGGGGATGGCCGCGAGGATGGGCGGCGGCGGCAACGGAATGTGCAGGAAGAAGCCGATGCGCTGCTTGCAGCCGAGTGCACGCAACTCGTCGGCCAGCGGGATCAGGTGGTAGTCGTGCACCCAGATCACGTCGTCGGGCCGCAGCAGCGGTGCGAGCTTGCGGGCGAAGAGCCGGTTCACGCGCTGGTAGCCGGCAAAGAAGCCGGCCGCAAAGTCGGCAAGATCGAGCCGGTAGTGAAATGCCGGCCACAGCGCCTGGTTCGAATAACCGGCGTAGTAGGTGTCGTGGTCGGCCTGCGAAAGGTCGATGGTTACCAGTTGCACAGCGCCGGCGCGCTGGCGATGCAGTTCGCCTTCGCCAGGCGCGCCGCCTTCGACCACCTTGCCGCTCCAGCCGAACCACATGCCGCCGCTGCTGGCGAGCGCGTCGCCCAGCGCCACGGCCAAGCCACCCGCAGCAGCCTTGCGCGGGTCTCCCACCCGGTTGGATACGACGACGAGCCGGCCGGCTTTTTTGGAGGTCATGGCACCCGCATTCAAATGCGGGAATCCCACGGTTCCGACAAGCGCATGGCGGCGTTGATGATGCCGACCATCGAATAGGTCTGCGGGAAGTTGCCCCAGAGTTCACCCGTCACCGGGTGCGTGTCTTCGGAGAGCAGGCCGAGCGGGTTGCGCACCACCAGCAACGCATTGAAGATCTCGCGCGCCTGCGCCTTGCGCCCGATGCGGGCGAGCGCATCGATGCGCCAGAAGGCGCAGATGTTGAACGAGGTCTCGGGCAGGCCGAAGTCATCGGGCGCTTCGTAGCGGCGCATGTAGGGGCCGTCGCACAGCGTGGCTTCGAGTGCATCCACTGTGGCGATGAAGCGCGGGTCCATCGGGTCGATCATGCCGACTTCGGCCATCAGCAGCACGCTCGCATCCAGCTCGCGTCCTCCGAAGCTTTCGACGAAGGATTGCCGCTCTTCACTCCACGAACGCTCGAGGAGCTTGTGGCGAATCAGCTCGGCGCGCGCATGCCAGAACGCGGCGCGTTCGGCCAGATCGAAGGTCTCGGCGATCTTGGCCAGCCGATCACACGCCGCCCAGTTCATCAGCACCGACGAGGTGTGCACGCGTGCCCGGGTGCGCAGTTCCCACATGCCGGCATCGGGCTGGTCGTGGATCGCAAAGGCGCGCTCGCCCACGCGTTCGAGCAGCTCGAATTCCTCTCGCGTGCCACGCCGCAGCAGCCGGTGGTCGTGGAACGATTGGGCCGCGCCGAGCACGATGTTGCCGTACACATCGTGCTGGAAATGCTCGGCCGCCTGGTTGCCCACGCGCACCGGTCGGTGGCCCAGGTAGCCACCCAGGTGCTCGATCACGCGCTCCGGAATGTGGCGCTCCAGGCCGATGCCGTAGAGCGGCTGGATGTGCTCGCCGACAGTGCTGCCGACGGCATCGCGCAGCCAGCGCAAGTAGTCTTCCATCGTGCCGACTTCGGAGAGGCTGTTGAGCGCACGCACCACGAAGAAGGCATCGCGCAGCCAGCAATAGCGGTAGTCCCAGTTGCGCTCGCTGCCCGGTGCTTCGGGGATGCTGGTGGTCATGGCCGCGACGATGGCACCGGTCTCTTCGAAGAGGCACAGCTTCAAGGTGATGGCCGCGCGGATCACGGCCGTCTGCCATTCCAGTGGCACGGCCAGGCGGCGCGACCATTGGCGCCAGTAGTGGGCGGTGTGCTCTTCCAGATGGCGCGCGGTCTCGTCGACGCCGCCTTCGAGCGGTTCGTCGGTGCCCAGCAGCAGGTTGATCGTGCCGCTCAGCGTGAACGCGGTTTCATCGAGGATGTAGGTGATGGGCGCATCGGTCGTCAGGCGGATGGTGAGGTCGGGCCCGATGAAGCGCAGGTGGTTGCTGCCGCGGGACCGGGCGAGCGTCGTGCGGCCCCAGTCGGCACGCGGCCGCACGACAAGCCGGATGCGCGGCGCGCCCTGGATCGGCCGCACGCGGCGCACCAGCAGCATCGGTCTGAAGGCGCGGTCATGCCGGAAGTAGCGGGGCGCGAAGTCGGTGATCTCGACGGCACCGCCCTGGTCGTCGAAGAGGCGGGTGCGCAGGATGGCGGTGTTCTCGTCGTAGGACTGCTCGGTCTTCACGCAGCCCATGAGCACGACTTGCGAACTGCCGTCGTCGCCGATGCCGTCGGCCGAATCCAGCAGGGCGTGGAACACCGGATCGGCATCGAAGCGCGGCATGCAGCACCAGACCAGGCGCGCGCTGGCATCGATCAAGGCGCCGATGGTGCAGTTGCCGATGATGCCCAGGTTGAGGTTGGCGGCAGCGTTCATGGTTGGTTCAGCTCTTGTTGTTCTTGTGCGGCTTGTGCGGCCTGTCGGGCTTGCGTGGCGCATGTGTCGCTTGCTGCTTCCAGCCAGGTCGCAACAGCTTCGGTATCGGCCAGTTGGTACATCGCCTGTGTCGGCCCTGCACCCACATGGATGCCGAAGCCGCCCGCGGCTTGCACAGCCACAAAGCCGTCTTCGTCGGTCACGTCGTCACCGATGAACACCGGCACGCGGCCGGCGAAAGGTGCCTCGGCGAGAAAGGCCTGCACGGCGGTGCCCTTGGAGACGTCGCGTTGCTTCAGCTCGCACACGCAATGGCCGAGCAGCAACTCCCAGGTGAGCGAGGCGCCGGGCGCTTCGTTCAACGCTCGCGCCAGCGTCGTCTGGCAAGTCTCGGCCAAGGATGGGTTCAAGCGATAGTGCAGGGCGAAGCCGCTCGGCTTCGTCTCCAGCAAGAGCCCTGCGTGCTGGGCCGCCAGCGCGGTTGCGGCAGCCAACACATCGACTGGCGTCTCGGCGCGGCGCAGCGTGATCTGGCCCGCTGCATTGCGCCGCTCCGCGCCGTGCGCGCCTGCTACGGCCAGGCGCAGCGGCGAGAGAAAGTCATCGACTCCCGAAAGCGGCCGGCCACTGATGATGGCGACCGCGCCATCGAGTGCCAGGTGCAGGCGCTGCAGCGTCGGGATCAGGGTGTGGGGCACACGCACGTCTTGCGGACGCTGCGCGATCGGCACGAGCGTGCCGTCGAAATCTAGAAACAACGCAGCCTTGGCGGGCAAGGCGGGCGGGGACAACAACATCACTGGATGGCACCTCGTCGATTCGTCGAGAGGCTACCCACCCTACACGAAAACGATATCGCAGACCGTGGGATGGTTTCGAATTTAGGCGGCGTATCTTTGACCGCAACGATTACTATCGATTGAAATCTGCGCCGATACCGGCCTTTTATCGATGCAAAGTCAAGACCGAGACCGAATCACGGCCTTCCTGGAAGGCACGGTGTCATCCGGTGCGTCCTCACACGAGGTGAGCGACACGGTGGCTGCGGCCTTCGAAGGGATCGAGCAGGTGCTGATGCCCATCGTGGGCCAACGCGGCGTGGCGGCACTGTACCAACGCACCGTTCACCTGGCCCGGCCCAGCCACCCCTGGTTGCCACCTGCCGCGGAAGGCATCGCCGCCACCATGGACCTGGCCGCCCTGCGCACCGCGCTCGCCCAGCAACGCGCAGCCGATGCCGCGGCCGCCGGTGCGCGCCTGCTCCAGACCTTCTACGGGCTCCTGTCCAGCCTGATCGGCCCC
>JAMFRW010000330.1 GCA_026224975.1 Rhodoferax sp.
CGCAGGACCTCGAGCCCGGCAGCCTCGTCGTGGTGGGCGACGCGACGCGCACCAAGCAGATCCTGACCAACCTGCTGAGCAACGCCGTCAAGTACAACGCCGACGCCGGCCGCATCCACATCCTGAGTCGCGTGAGCGAAGGCAACATGGTCGAGGTCTCCGTGATCGACACCGGCCTCGGCATGACACCGCAGCAGATGGCCGAACTCTTCCAGCCCTTCAACCGCCTCGGCCGCGAGCGCTCGGGGCAGGAGGGCACGGGCATCGGCCTGGTGATCAGCCAGCGCCTGGCCGAGCTGATGGGCGGCTCGCTGCATGCGCGCAGCGTGACGGGCGAAGGCTCGTCGTTCATCCTCTCCCTGCCGCTCGCGACCGACGTCGACACCGTGCGCAGCGACCTCGACCGCCCGGTGCCGATGGCTGCTGAATACCACCGGCGCATCGTGCATTACGTCGAGGACAACGAAACCAATGTAGAGGTGATGCGCGGCATCCTGGCGCAGCGTCCGCAGGTCAAGCTCGAGGTCTCGGTGACCGGCCTCGACGGCCTGGCCGCGATGCGCATGAACCGGCCCGACCTGATCCTGCTCGACATGCACCTCCCCGACATCAGCGGCATGGAGCTGCTGCGCCACATGAAGGCCGACCCGTCGACCGCGGCGATCCCCATCGTCGTGGTCTCGGCCGACGCGCTTGCCCAGCAGATCGCCGCGGCCTTCGAAGCCGGCGCCTCGCACTACCTCACCAAGCCGGTCAGCGTGAGCGAACTGCTGGCGGTGCTGGACGAGCACCTGGACCAGATGCAAACGCGCTTCGGCCAATCGTTCCTGAGCGGCTTGTGAACATGCTGCGCGCCTGCGCCACCGCGTTGCTCGTCATGGTGGCCACATCGGCTGACGCCTGGGGCGACGCCGGCCACGAGATCGTTGCACGCGTGGCCGACCATTACCTGCAACCCGCCGTGCGCGCCCGCATCGCCGCGCTGCTGAAGACCGACACCACCGGCCTCACCGCCAAAGACATCGCCGCCCAAGCCACCTGGGCCGACAAGTACCGCGACTCCGACCGCAACAGCACCCAGCTGCGATACGAACAGACACGCGAATGGCACTTCACCGACATCCAGCTCAAGAGCCGGCGTGAAGACGGTGATGTCGACACCGCCTGCTTCGGCCACCCGCCGCTGCCGGCAGGCACCCCCGCGCTGCAAGGCCCCAAGCACGCCTGCCTGATCGACAAGCTCGACCAGTTCATCGTCGAACTGCGCGCGCCCGGCACACCACCCGAAGAGCGTCTGCGCGCCTTGCAGTTCGTGCTTCACCTGGTCGGCGATCTGCACCAGCCGCTGCATTCGAGCGACGATCACGACCGCGGCGGCAACACCAGGAACGTCACCGCGGCCGGCTTCTCCCCCGGCAATCTGCATCGTTTCTGGGACACCGAATTCGTCCGCCGCCTCGGCCCCAAACCACCCGTCGTTGCGAACTTGCTCATCGCGAAGATCACCGCAAAAGATCGCGCCATGTGGGTCGATGGCAGCCCCGAAGACTGGGCACGCGACACCTTCGGGGTGGCGTTGCGCACGACTTACGGCAAACTTCCCGCGCCGTTGGCCGATGGCGGCTACGCGCTCGACGCCGCTTACGTTGCCGCGGCGACTCGGGCGACCTCGTTGCAGTTGAGCAAGGCTGGTGTCCGGCTGGCCCAGGTGTTGAACACGGCGTTGCCATAGCGGTCCGCGACGCCCGGCCGTTACCGCTGCTCACCCTTGCGGCCGCAATGCCGATCCATCGCGCGCCCTGCTAACCTGCGGCCCGCTCGTTTGCGCACCTTCACCTTCGAACATCATCCGGACACCTTCATGAAGCTCCTTTCGACCACGCTGCTCGTCACCGCTTTCCTCGCCGGCTGCGGCGGCGGAGGCGGCGACGCCGGCGTTCCCGGCACTGCCTCGTATGCGGTCGCCGCCGCCAACCACAACTGGCTGACAAGCGGCGGCCAGTGGACGACGACGGGCCGCGGCTCCGATGGCCAAAATTACAGTTTCACCTTCTCGTCGCAGCCGCTGGCCAACGGCGTCTTCGCGCTGACAGGCGCGACCACCGCGAGAACGCAGGAAAGCCTGACGTTCACGGCCATCGGCGGCCAATCGATTACCAGCGGCGTGGTGCAATATTTCAATGCCTCGACAGATGCGTTGGTCGGCGACTTCGATGCCGGTGAGGGAACCTGCACGCGCACCGATACGAACGGCGTACTGCCCGCCACCGCAGCCATCGGCACGGGCGGCACGCTCTACACCGAAAGCCTGCTGGCCTCCTGCAGCCCCACCGCCGCCGTCGTCAGTTCCGACACCGTCACCTGGTCGCTGGAGAACGACGGAGGCGTGATCCTGATGTGCCAGAACTCGGTGTCTCCCGAAGCCGCCGGCACCACGTCCAGCGGCACGGTCGGGTTGTGCGTGGAAATCAATGGCGCAGGCGCGTTGGGGTCGCGGGCTCGGGTGTCGATCAGCTTGCCTGGGGTGCCGTTTTCGTTGACCACTCGGAATTACTAAGTCGTGCGGGGTTGGTCCTCTTCGATCTGCATCGGCGCGGGCACTTCGACAGGCTCAGTGCGAGTGGGGACACAAGCTCAGTGCGACCGGAGTGGGCGGTACAGCGCAAGTGGGCGGAGATGCGCGTGTGGTCGGATGCAGCAACGCCACACCCGCCACAAAGGAGCAGGGCATGGGGTCGTCGCCGGAGTGAATCAGAATTCCCTGAACGGAGGCGGCGACCCCATGCACTGCTGCGGGGACCACGAGCCCCCCAAAACGACAACAGCCACCCGCTCAACCCGAACGCGCACCACGTGAACGCTGACGAGAAGGACGCGCCGGCGCTTCACCCACCCGATCCGCCTCGCGCTCCATGTCCTTCAGCATCCGGTCCAACCGATCCTTCAGCTTCTCCGTCGTCAGCTTCTCTCGAAAGCGCTCCACCATCAACGGCAACGCAAACGGGCTCGGCACTTTCAACTCGACGTATTCGACGCGCTGACCACGCATTCGAGACAACGTCGCAGCAAGTCGGCGGATGTCCAATTCCTGGCTCAGCACTTCGGTTTGGGCCTGCGTCAGCAGCATGTTGGCCGCGTCGTATTTGCTGAAGACTTCGTAGAACAACGTGCTCGACGCCTGAAGCTGCCGCGTGCTCTTGGGCTGGCCCGGATAGCCGGTGAAGATCAGCCCGGCGACGCGCGCGATCTCACGGAAACGCCGGCGCGCCAACTCGCTCGAATTGAGGCTCGCCAGCACATCGTGCAGCAGGTTCTCGTCGCTGAAGAGCGTCTGGTCGATCAACGGCGCCGCATCCACCGGCAGCGCACTCAGCAACTCCAGGCCGTAGTCGTTGATCGACAGGCTGAAGGTGTTGGGCGCGTCCTTTGCAAGCCGCCACGCGAGCAAACTGGCCAGGCCGATGTGCGCGTTGCGGCCGGCGAAGGGGTAGAGGAAGAGGTGCTGACCTTCGCGCGACTGGAAGCGCTCGATCAGCAGCG
>JAMFRW010000331.1 GCA_026224975.1 Rhodoferax sp.
CCACGAACTGCTGGGCGCCGTGCTGCGCGACCGGCCCGATGGCTTCAAGCGCTCGCCGCGCTCCTTGCAAGTCGCCCGCGAGATGGGCTTGCCCGGGCCAGGTCTGTTCGCGGCCGAAGGCGAGGTGTGGCGCAACCAGCGCCGCATGGTGATGGCGAGCCTGGCGCCGCAGCACGTCAAGTCGTACTTTCCGTCGCTGGTGAAAGTGACGCAGCGCTTGCAGGGGCGCTGGGCGAAGGCGGCCGGCAGCGGTGCGTGGATCGAGCTGCAGTCCGACCTGATGCGCTACACCGTCGATGCGGTGGCCGGCTTGGCTTTCGGCACCGACATCAACACCCTGGAATCCGATGAAGACGTGATCCAGCGGCACCTCGACAAGATCTTCCCGGCGCTCTTCACGCGATCGTTCACGATGATCCCGTACTGGCGGCTCTTCAAGCTGCCGGCCGACCGCGCACTCGACCGCAGCGTGGCCGAGATCGGCAACGCCATCACCGGGTTCATTGCACAAGCACGCCAACGTCTTCTCGAGGAGCCGCAGCGCCGCGAGCGGCCGCCCAACCTGCTCGAGGCGATGATCGTCAGCGCCGACCAGCCCGGCAGCGGCCTGGGCGATGCCGACGTGGCCGGCAACGTGCTCACCATGCTGCTGGCCGGCGAAGACACCACCGCCAACACGCTGGCCTGGATGATCCACCTGCTGCACCGCCACCCGCAGGCGCTGCGGCGGGCGCAGCAGGAAGTGCGCGATGCGATCGGTGACGCAGCGACATCACCGACGCTGGAGCAACTCGATTCTTTCGAGTACCTCGACGCCTGCGCGCAAGAGACCATGCGGCTCAAGCCGGTCGCCCCGTTCATGCCGGTGATGGCCCTGCGCGAGACGAGCATCGGCGATGTCCGCGTGCCCAAGGGCGCGATGGTCTGGGGCGTGATGCGGCACGACAGCGTGAGCGAAGCGCACTTTCCGAACGCGCTGGCCTTCGAGCCGGAGCGCTGGATCGGCGACGGCGCGGCGCCGCAGCGGGTCTCGATGCCTTTCGGCGCCGGCGCGCGCGTGTGCCCGGGCCGCTACCTGGCGCTGCTCGAAATCAAGATGGCGATGGCAATGCTGCTCGCGCGCTTCGAGATCACGGATGTGCAAGCGCCCGGCGCTGGCTCGGCGATGGCCGAGGAGCGCATGGCGTTTTCGATGGGGCCGGTCGGGCTGCGGATGCGGTTGAAATTGCGGGCCGCAGCGTAGCGGGTCACATCGGCGATTCAACCCAGAAAAGCGAGCGCCTGCCGCGAATCCTCGATCAGGTCGGCCACCTCTTCCAGCCCCAGCGAAAACCGCACCAGCGTGCCGCGCCAGGCCGGCCGCGTGCGGATCAGCGAGAGGTCGTAGGGCACCACCAGGCTGACAGGCCCGGCCCACGAATAGCCGATCTTGAAGAGCTTCAGCGCATCCACGAACGCATCGACCTGCGCCGCCGAATAACGCTCGTCGAACACCACCGAGAACAAGCCCGCCGCGGCGCAGCACTGCGCGCGCCAGTGCTCGTGGCCGGGGGACCCGGTGAAGGCCGGGTGCAGCACCAGGCTCACTTCGCTGCGCCCGGCCCACCACTGCGCCAGTGCCCTGCCCGCGCGGTCTTGCGCCTCGTAGCGCAGCGGCAGCGTCGGCAGCGCGCGCAGCACAGCTTCGGCATCGTTGGCGCCCACGCCCCAGCCCATGCGCATGTGCGTGCCGGTCAGGCGCTGGTGCAGCGCCGCGTCGCGCGTGGTCACCGAGCCCATCAGCACATCGCCCCCGCCCGAGGGGTATTTGGTCAGCGCCTGTACGCAGATATCGACACCTGCCGCAGCGACACCGACCGGATCGGAGCCCGAGGCCGGCATCAAATCGAACGCGTTGAACGCGATGCCGGCGCCCCAGGTGTTGTCGAGCGCGGTGGTGATGCCGCGCGAGCGCGCCGCCTGCACCAGCGCGGCCAGCGGCGGGAATTCCATCGTCACCGAGCCGGCCGCCTCCAGCCACACAAGCTTGGTGGCCGGGCCGATTGCATCGAGCAGCGATTGCGGGTCCATCGCGTCGTAGAAGCGGTGCGTGATGCCCCAACGCGCGAGTTCGTTGCGCGCCAGCTCCTTGCCGGGGCCGTAAGCGTTGTCGGGGATCAGCACCTCGTCGCCAGACACCAGTAAGGCCATGTCGACCAGCGTGATCGCGGCCAGGCCGCTGGGCACCAGCAGCGTGTTCGAGCCGCCTTCGAGCGTCGCGATGCGCTGCTCCAGCGTGAAGGTGGTGGGCGTGCCGTGCAGGCCGTAGGTGTAGCCGTTCTTCTCTTTCCAGTTGCGCGCGCGCACCGCGGCGGTGTTCGCAAAGATGACGGTCGAAGCCTTGTGCACCGCCGGCTGCGGCGCGGCGAAGCCGGCCGGCGGCTGGTACGGGTGGTGGATCAGCGAGGTGCTGCTGGTCATCGAGATGACGGGCGATGTCATCGGGGCTTCTTCGGGGCGCTCGGCCATGCACACAACCTTGTCGTTTGCGCGGGCCCCTTCGGCGCCGCGTTCTGGAGCGGGGCAGTTTAGACGCTGGGCCGATGCAGACGCGTCAACCGCAGGCCAGCACATCGATCGCGCGGCGCATGCCGTCGCGGCCGACGGGGATGCCCTGCGCGATCATCGCGGCCTCGATGCCGCCCAGGCAACCCAGGATCATCGCGGCATTCATGTCGCCCAGATGGCCGATGCGAAACACCCGCCCGGCCAGCGGTCCCAGCCCGCCGGCGATCGCCACCTGAAAGCGCTCGCGGGCTACGCTGCGAATCGCTTCCGGGTCGATGCCGGGCGAAACGAGCACGGCCGTCACCGCCACCGACCGCGCCTCGGGCACCTGGCAGAAGAACTGCACCGCGCCCGCTTCGCTCCATGCCGACACGGCCGCGTGCACCGCGTTCGCAATCAGGCGGTGCCGATCGGTCACCTGCTGAACGCCTTCGTGGAAGATCAGCTTCAGCGATGCTTCCAGACCCATCAGCAGGTTCTGCGGCAGCGTGCCGCAGAACTTGCGGTAGCTGAACTCGCTGTCGCGCCGCGCCCAGTCCCAGTAAAAGCGCGGCGCCGGGTTGGCGGCGGCCACCGCCATCGCATGCACATCGGCGGCCACGAAGCCCAGCCCCGGCGGCACCATCAAGCCTTTTTGCGAAGCACCCACCACCACGTTCGCGCCGAGCGCGTCCATCGCGAACGGCGCGGCGCCCAGCGAGGCCACCACATCGACGACGAACAGCGCCGGATGACGCGCATCATCCAGCGCCTGCCGCAGCGCCCGCAGGTCGCTGGTGATGCCGCTCGCCGTGTCGGTGTGAACGGCGAACAGCGCCACGATCTCGTGCCGCGTGTCGGCACGCAGCACCTCCGCGATGGCCGCCACATCGATTGGATAACCCTCGACGTAAGGCGTGCGGATGACCCGGGCGCCCATCGCCTCGGTCTGGATCGCCCACGATTCCGAAAAGTGCCCCGTGCCCGCCACCAGCACCGCCGCGCCCGGCCCCACCAGGTTGGCGATGGCCGCCTCCCAGGCGCCGTGGCCGTTGGCCGAGTAGATGAAGACGTGCGCGTCGGCCGTGCCCAGCAGGCGCTTCAGACCGGTCTCGCAGGTGGCGATCAATGCATCGACCCGCGGATCGCCGAGATCCATCGGTTGGCGGCTCATGGCCTCGCGCACCTCGTCGGGCACGCGGGTCGGGCCGGGGGAATGGAGGAAGCGGTGGCCAGGGATGCGGGGGGATGGGCTCATGGGGGTCGAAGAGGTCGGCGATCGATGAGGGGTCGGCAAGTAAGCCAGTGGATGGTGAAGCGTAACGGCGCGTGGATTCGACAAACACCGTGATCACACAGTATGCCGGCCCCCGCCAAAAGCCGCGGCATGCGCAGTGCGCTTTACGCGAACCGCGACCGGTACGCGCTCGGCACCACGCCCAGCCGCAACATGAAGGCGCGGCGCAAGTTGTACTCGGAGCCGAAGCCGCTGCGATGCGCGATCTGCTTCATCGAGAGGGTGCCGGCCTCCAGCAAACCGCAGGCCGATTCGAGGCGCAGACGGGCCAGAAACTGAGCTGGCGAGAGCGCTGCTTCGGCCAGCAGCTGCCGATGCAGCGAGCGGGCCGACACCGCCATCGCCGTCGCCATGTCGGGCACCGACACTCGCTCGCGCAGCCGCGGTTTGAGCCACGCGATCAAGCGTTCGGTCACCCCGTCGCCGCGCTCACCCGCGGCCGTCTGCGCCAGCAATTCGGAGCTGAACTGCCGCTGCCCTCCCGGTCGCTTGAAGTGGACCACCAGCCGCTTGGCCACGCTCAAGGCCGCCGCGCGGCCCAAGTCTTCTTCGACCAGACTCAGGCACAGGTCGATGCCCGCGGTGACGCCGGCCGAGGTGTAGACCGAGCCGTCCTTCACATGCAAGGCGTCATCCTGCACCTGCACGCCCGGGTGATGGCGCTGCAGCGCGGCCACATCACGCCAGTGCGTGCAAGCGCGGCGGCCTTCGAGCAAGCCGGCCTCTGCCAGCAGGAAGGCGCCCGAGCAGACCGAGCAGCAGCGGGTGACGAGGTCGTGCGCACGTGCCGTCCACGCGACCAGCGCTGCGTCCTGCACCGCCTGCGCCACACCCGCGCCGCCCGCGATCACCAGCGTCGATCCGCGCAGCGCTGCTGGCCGCGGCAGGGCCTGCGTCAGCACCGTCACGCCCGACGACGCGATGGCGCCGCCGGCCATCGAGACGAGCCGCACGCGGTAGGGCGCGGGCACGCCGGCATCGGTGGCTTCATCGTTGGCGGTGGAAAACACTTGTGCCGGGCCGGTGGCATCGAGCAGTTGGAAGCCTGGAAACACCACGACCCATACGGGGATCGTCACATGTGCGGCTGTGGAAGACGCCGCAATGGGAAGCATCTTTGGCTTGGTGGCCGAGGCAGATGCTCGCGCGGAACCGGCAGATCGCATGTTGGCAGTTTTTCCATGTCGATGGTCATTCACGCCAATGCTAACCGCCGCACCATCACGTCATTCCCACTCGCCACGACGCTGCCATGACCACCATCGCCCTGCTGCTGTTCCCCAACCTCACCCAGCTCGACCTGACCGGCCCGTACGAGGTGTTCTCGCGCTGCCCGGACACCACTGTCCATCTCGTGTGGAAGACGATGGCGCCAGTCGTCACCGAGCACGGCATGCAGATCCTGCCGACCGCCACCTTCGCCGACCTGCCACAGGCCGACGTGCTCTGCGTGCCCGGCGGCTTCGGCGTCAACCCGCTGCTCAACGATGCGGAGACGATTGCCTATGTGCAGCAACTGGCCCGCTCGGCGCGCTTCGTCACCTCCGTGTGCACCGGCGCCTTGCTGCTCGGCGCGGCGGGCCTGCTGCGCGGGCGCAAGGCGACAACGCACTGGACGGCGCACCACATGTTGGCCGAGTTCGGCGCCACGCCGATGCACGCGCGCGTCGTAACCGATGGCAACGTGATCACCGGTGGCGGCGTCACGGCCGGCATCGATTTCGCGCTGACGGCCGTCGCGACGATGTTCGACCGGCGGCTGGCCGAGGCCATCCAGCTCGGCATCGAATACAACCCCGCGCCGCCTTTCGATGCCGGCCATCCGGATGTGGCGCCGGCCGACATGGTGGCGGCGATGCGAGAAAAAGGCGCGCCGCGCGTGGCCGAGCGACTGGCGCTGGTCCGGCAGGCGGTGGCCAGGCTGAACGCCTGATTTGTCGAAGCGCCGTGCTGAGCGAAAGGCCCGAATCAGAGTCTCGAATCAGACCAGCGGCTTCAGATTGCCGAACAACGTCGGCAGCAGCTCACTCACCGTCGGATGGATCAGCATCGTCTGCTGAATGCGCGTGTACGGCAGGTCGGCGGCCATGGCGAGCAGCAGGAACTGCACCACTTCGTCGGCCTCGATGCCCAGCAGCGCCGCGCCCAGAATGCGGTGCGTCTGCGCATCGACCAGCACCTTCATGAAGCCGGCCGTCTCGCCGCGCTCGCGGGCGCGGCCCACGCGCGCCATCGGCAACGTGGCCACCAGCGCCAACCGGCCGGAGGCGCGCACTTCGGCTTCGCTCATGCCGACGCGGCCGAGCGGCGGGTCGATGTAGAGCGCGTAGGCCGGGATTCGGTCGGAGATGCGCCGCGAGCCGCCGTCGAGCAGGTTGGCTGCGACGATCTCGAAATCGTTGTACGAGGTGTGGGTGAAGGCGCCCCGGCCGTTCACGTCGCCCATCGCCCAGATGCCGGGCACGGTTGTTTGCAACTCGTCGTCGACGACGATGTAGCCACGGCCATCGACGGCGATACCTGCAGCTTCCAGGCCCAGATCATCGGTGTTCGGCCGGCGGCCCACGGCCAGCAGCAGGTGGCTGCCGTTGACCACCTTGGCCGCACCGGCCACGTCGAAAGCGACGCTCGCGCTGATGGCCACGCCGTTTGGAGAACGCTTGCGCACCGGCCGCATCGCGAGGTTGGCCGCGCCCACATGCACCTCGACGCCTTCGCGCTCCAGGATCGCCCGCACTTCGGCGCTCACCTCGGCATCTTCACGGCCGATCAGGCGCGGACCGGCCTCGATCACGCTGACGCGGCCGCCGAAGCGCCGGTACATCTGCGCGAACTCCAGGCCGATGTAGCTGCCGCCGACGATCACCAGATGTTCCGGCAGGAAGTCGACATGCATCATCGATGCGTTGGTGAAGTACGGCACCTCGGCGATGCCCGGCCAATCGGGCACGGTCGCGCGCCCGCCGGCGTCGATGAAGATGCGTGGGGCTTCGAGTTCGCGCAGCGTGGCCTCACCGGCCACGGCATCGGCGGCACCTGCACGCGCCTCCACCTGCACGCGATGCGCCGCCACGAAGCGCGCATGCCCATGGATCAGCGTGAGCTTGTCCATGCCGCCCAGCCAGGTCGTGAGGCCGGTGACCGATTCATTCACCACCGCGTCCTTGCGTGCCTTGACCGCCCGCATGTCCACGCTCACCGGCCCGGCGCCGATCGTCACGCCGAAGTCTCCGGCCCGCCGCGCCACATGCGCCGCCCGCGCGCTGGCGATCAGCGTCTTGGTCGGGATGCAGCCGTTGTTGACGCACGTGCCGCCGATGTGCTCACGCTCGATCAACGCAGTCTTCAGGCCGCTGGCGGCCAGGCGCGCGGCGAGGAACGGGCCGGACTGGCCACTGCCGATGACGATTGCGTCGAAGGTGTTGTCCATATTTTCTCCATCGATCGGATGACCCACTCTAACGCGGTGTGGCACCGATCCACAAAGCGATGGATGACGCTCGGCGCGCGTCGCCATACCTTCGCCTCCAGCAGCTTGCCGGCCTGGCAGGCGCAATTGGAGGCGCCCATGGTCCACATCCGAAGCATCGCGCGACTTGCCGCTGTCATCGCCATCGCGCTGACGATGTCGGCCTGTCAGACCCTCAAGAACGGCAGGCAATTGGAAGCCGGCCCGGGCCTCGAGTTCGATGCAGCCGAACTCGAGGTGCATCGAAAATCGCAAGACGAGGTGCTGACCGAACTGATGAAGCTCACAGCGCTGCCTGGCGCGCAGCCTGCCCCACCGGCACCACTGTGGGACGATGTGATCGCTGCCGGCATGAATTACGCCGACGGCAAGTGCGATGCCTACATGCACGCGCTCTTCCGATTGAACCGCGACCGGCGGACCAGCACAGCCGAGATCGGGCTGCTGGGCACGGCAACGGCCGGCATCATGGCCGCCGCCAAGTCGGCGGCGAAGGATGTTGCCATTGTCGCCATCGCCTTCGGACTGGCGAGTTCCACGGTCGACAACCTCAGCAGCAACCTGCTGTACGACCTCGACCCTTCGTCCGTCCGCGCCATGGTCCAGACGATGCAGACCCGCTACCGAAGCGGGCTCGGCAAAGGCTACTCGTCGAGACCCGCCGCGGTCACGGCCATCCGGCGCTACGCAGTGCTCTGCCTGCCCGCGAGCATCGAGGCCGAAGTCAACCTGTCGGTCAAGAAGGCCGAACCCGATGTCGGCAAGGCAGATCCGGCCAAGGGCATCCCGCCGACAGTGACGAACGCGACAACATCCGCGGCAGAGGGAAGCTTTGAGTTCGACGACAGCTCGGCATTGCTGACCAATTTCGTGTTTCCCGGCGGCGTGCTCAACGCGACCAATCGCCGCAAGCTCGAAGGCTTTTTGCAATCGAAGGACATGAACGACATCAGCGTGGTTTCGTTCATCAACACGGGGGTCTTTGCGCAGGAGCGAACGCGCGCCGTCAAGTTCTTCGGCCTTTCCAACTGACCCTGGAGAAAACAATGAGCCACCAGGAAACCATTCGCGACATCCCTGCTTCCGACGTGGACCGCGTCATGGCGCAGTTCGTGTCGATCGGGGCCACGCCACAGAAGATCGACCAGGGCGGCGGCCTCTTCACGGTTGTCGCCACATTCGAAGGTTCGGCGCAGTTGGCGCCATTCGCCACCGAGAGCGCGGCGGAGGTACTGGCCGTCGTTCCATCGCTGCCCGACGTGCCGCTGCCGAAGATCGATCCTTCCACCGACTTCTCGAAGATCTCGGGTGAGTACCGCGCCTACTTCGATGCCTGCACGGTTCTGCCCGCCCGACGCGACGCGGTGGAGGCCCGGCTGAGGCGCCTGCTCGACAACGCGCCGCGCTACCGCGCGCTTGGCGACACGCTGGGCATCCCGTGGTTTTTCATCGGGATCATCCATTCGCTGGAAGCGTCGTCGAACTTCACAACGCACCTTCACAATGGCGACCCGCTCACCGCGCGAACGGTCCAGGTGCCCGCGGGTCGCCCTGGTTCCGGAAGCCCACCATTCACCTGGGAAGCAAGCGCGCGCGACGCCCTGGCAATGAAGGGCTACCTGAACCAAACCGACTGGAGCACGGCCCGCATGCTCCACCGCTGGGAGGGCTACAACGGCTTCGGCTACCGCGCGCGCAGCCTGCCCTCGGCGTACCTGTGGAGCTTCTCGCCCCTGTATCGCAAGGGGCGCTTCGTGGCAGACCACAAGTTCGACCCCGAAAGCGTCTCGCAGCAGTGCGGCGCTGCGGTCCTGCTCAAGGCACTGCTGGCGCGGACCTGATGCCGGCGCGGCGCGGCGCGTTCAAACCAGCGTGCCGACCAGATCATGCCCCTGCGTTCCGACGATCTTGACCCGCGCGAATTCACCGACCTTGAGCGTCTTCGAGGCCTTCTCCGGCGGCAGGATCTTCACGCTGCCATCGATCTCCGGCGCGTCGGCATAGGAGCGCGCCACGCCACCGCGGCGGCCGAGCGCGGGTGCGGAATCGACCAGCACCTGCATGGTCGCGCCGATGCGCTGGCGCAGCTTGGCGGCGCTCACCTCTTCGGCGACGGCCATGAAGCGCGCGCGGCGTTCCTCGCGCACTTCGATGGGCAGCATGCCGGGCAGATCGTTGGCGGTGGCGCCATCGACGGCCGAGTACGCAAAGCAGCCGGCGCGGTCGATCTGGGCTTCGCGCATGAAGCCGAGCAGGTGTTCGAACTCGGCTTCGGTTTCGCCCGGAAAGCCGGCGATGAAGGTGCTGCGGATCACAAGCTCCGGCGAGGCCTCGCGCCAGCGCAACAGGCGCTCCAGGTTCTTCTCGCCATTGGCCGGCCGCTTCATGCGCTTGAGCACATCGGGGTGCGAATGCTGGAACGGCACGTCGAGATAAGGCAGGATGCCGCCGCTCGCCATCAGCGGCAGGATCTGATCGACGTGCGGGTACGGGTACACATAGTGCAGGCGCACCCAGGCGCCATGCTTGGCGGCGAGCTCGGCCAGCTTCTCGCACAGGTCGGTCATGTGGGTCTTGACCGGGCGCCCGTCCCAGAAGCCGGTGCGGAACTTCACATCGACGCCATAGGCACTCGTGTCCTGGCTGATCACCAGCAGTTCCTTCACGCCGGCTTCGAAGAGGCGTTGTGCTTCGCCGAGCACATCACCGATCGGCCGCGAGACCAGATCGCCGCGCATGCTCGGGATGATGCAGAACGAGCAACGGTGGTTGCAGCCTTCGCTGATCTTGAGGTAGGCGTAGTGGCGCGGCGTGAGCTTGACGCCAATCCCTTGGCCAGAGACGGCCGGCACCAGGTCGAAGAAGGGATCGTGCGGCTTGGGGCTGTGCAGGTGCACCGCGTCCATCACTTCGTTGGTGGCGTGCGGGCCGGTGACCGCGAGCACGCTCGGGTGCATCTTGCGAACGAGGTTGCCGCCGTCGTCACCAGCCTTCGCGCCAAGGCAGCCGGTGACGATGACCTTGCCGTTTTCGGCCAGCGCCTCACCGATGGTGTCCAGGCTTTCCTTGACCGCATCGTCGATGAAGCCGCAGGTGTTGACGATCACCAGATCGGCCCCGGCAAAGGTCTTGGAGGTTTCGTAACCCTCGGCGCGAAGCTGCGTCAGGATCAACTCTGAATCGGTCAGCGCCTTGGGGCAGCCGAGGGAGACGAAGCCGATCTTGGGGGCACGGTCCAGGGCAGGCGGGCGGGAAATGGCATCGGAAACGGTTTGCATCGCGCTATATCTCGGTCAATCTTGAAAATGAATCAGGTCAGGCCGCCTGGCGGTGCTCGATGCTCAGCGGCCAGGCACCGCATTCGCGGGCTTCGAGGATCACGGTTTCGACCACCGTCCCGTCGGCCGCGTAGCTCACGTGCGTGCGCCAGTCTTGCGAGACCTCCCGCACGATCGGCTTTTCGGATAGGCGCACGACCAGTGTGTCGTCGTCGTCGAAATAAGTCGTCTTCATGGCATCAGCTCCCAGTGGTGCATCACGGTCTTGACGATCACCGCATCTTCGAGAACGAGCACTGCGCACAAAAGGTTGTCGTCACGGCCTGGCACCTCGAGCCACGCCCACAGGCGCACGGCGTCGCTGTAGCGCGTTTGGCCTTCGTCGATCACGCGCAGCAACAACTCCGGCGTCACATGACGCTCGGCCATGCGTTGCGCGGCGTGTCGGGTGATGATGACCGGTCGGTCGAAACGCGCGCTCTGCATCCGGCGATTTTCGCCGATTCAGGGAAAGCCCTTGGAACGAACTTTCGTCCGACGCCCGATGAGCGCCTTTTTCAGCGCTTCGGCGCCTTGAACCCCGGCATGCCGGGGAACAAGGTTTCGGCCTGCTTGGCCATCTGTTCCTGCATCTTGACGAACATGCTGCGCGACTGCTCCAGGTAGGTGCCCATCAGGTTTTGCACCACCGGCGCCTGGCCGTTGAGGAACTGCGTCCACATTTCGGGGCTTTGAGCGGTGGGGTCGTAGAGGCCCTTGGACTGCTCGGCCAGGCGCGCCTGGATCTCGGTGAAGGTCTGCAGGTTCTTCTCGAGGTAGGAGCCCATCATGCCCTGCATGGCGTGGCCGTAGAAGCGGATGAGTTGCGAGAGCATGGGCGCCGAGAAGATCGGCACGCCGCCGGTTTCTTCTTCGAGAATGATCTGCAGCAGGATGCTGCGGGTGAGGTCTTCACCGGTCTTGGCGTCGCGCACCTCGAATTCGCCGCCGCCGAGCACCATGGCTTTCACATCGGCCAGCGTGATGTAGGTGCTGAGCTGGGTGTCGTACAGGCGCCGGTTGGGGTACTTCTTCAGCACGCGCATGCCCGAGGGCGTGGGGGCGCCGTCTTCGGGAACGCTGGCGCGACGGGGCTGGGCCATTCGGGAACTCCTTTGTTGCAACTGCACAAAGATTCTAGAAGGCGCGCACGGCCGGCCCGAGGGGGTTTCCCCTGCGCGGCCGGCTGCCTGGAAGAACGGGTACAGGTCGGCACGAGACGGCGCCCGCCCCGGCAACGCTCAGGTCCGCTTCGCGACCAGCGTCAGGATG
Organism: Rhodoferax sp.; assembly: GCA_026224975.1. Taxonomy (GTDB): domain Bacteria; phylum Pseudomonadota; class Gammaproteobacteria; order Burkholderiales; family Burkholderiaceae_C; genus LMDS01. The sequence goes on from JAMFRW010000331.1 coordinate 11,882, forward strand.
TCGTAACTCGCCACGGTTTCGCCGTGCTGGTTGGTCACGTCCACATCCCAGGCCACCACGCTCTGGCCGACGCCGGCTGCGTCCTTCTTGCGCCGATCGACCTTGCGCTTGCAGGTGAGGCGCGCGCGGATCGTGTCGCCGATGCCCACCGGCTTGACGAAGCGCAGCGTGTCCAGACCATAGTTGGCCAGCACCGGCCCGGGTGCCGGCGACACGAACAAACCCGCCGCTGCCGAGAGCACGAAGTAGCCGTGCGCAATGCGCTTGCCGAACGGTGACTCGCGCGCCGCGATCTCGTCGAAGTGCATGTAGAAATAATCGCCCGAGATGCCGCCGAAGGCGGTGATGTCGGCCTCGCCCACCGTGCGCCGGTGCGTGAGCAGCGAATCGCCGATCTGCAGATCCTCGAAATGCCGGCGGAACGGATGCACCTCGCTCTCGCGCAGCACGGCGCCGCGGATGTGTTCGCCGGTCACCGCGGCCAGCATCGTCGGCGAGCCTTGCACGGCGGTCCGTTGCAGGTAATGCCGCACCGCGCGGATGCCACCCAGCTCCTCGCCACCGCCCGCCCGGCCCGGCCCGCCGTGCTTGAGCTGCGGCAGCGGCGAGCCGTGGCCGGTGGATTCGGCGGCGGCTTCGCGGTCGAGGATCAAGAGCCGCCCGTGCCACGCCGCGGCCACGGGAATCGCCTTCGCGGCGATCGCCGGATCGCGCGTGACCAGCGTCCCGACCAGGCTGCCCTTGCCGCGCGCGGCGAGCGCGAGCGCCTCGTCGATGTCGTCGTAGGCCATCAGCGTGGCGACGGGGCCAAACGCTTCGACATCGTGCACGGCATCGTTGCGCAGACCATCGCGGCATA
>JAMFRW010000332.1 GCA_026224975.1 Rhodoferax sp.
CCCGACACGTCGTTGACCTTGCGGTAGTTGGCTTCCAGGTTCTTCACGACCACTTGCTGCTGGCCGAGCAACTCGTCGACCAGCAAGGCGATGCGGCCGCCTTCGGCTTCCACCACCACCATGATTCCGCTGACGTGCTCGAAGTCGAAGCGCGGCACGTTGAACACGCGCTCCATCTCGAGCACCGGCATGTATTCGTCGCGCACCTTGACCACGCGGCCCGAGCCGCCGATGGTCTTGACCATTTCTTCCTGCACCTGGAAGGATTCGACGACGGACGACAGCGGCAGGATGTAGACCTCTTCGCCCACACCGACCGACATGCCGTCCATGATGGCCAGCGTCAGCGGCAGGCGAACCTTCACGCTCATGCCGTAGCCTTCGGCCGAATCGATCTCGACCGTGCCGCCGAGGGCGGTGATGTTCTTCTTGACCACGTCCATGCCCACACCGCGGCCCGAGACATCGGTGACCACATCGGCGGTGGAGAAACCCGGCGCGAAGATCAGGCTCCAGCAATCGGCATCGCTCATCGAATCCGGTGCATCGATGCCGCGCTCGCGGGCCTTCTTGATCAGCTTCTCGCGCGACAGGCCCTTGCCGTCGTCACGCACCTCGATGAGGATGGAGCCGCCCTGGTGCGACGCCGCCAGCGTGATGGTGCCGTGCTCCGGCTTGCCCTTGGCGAGGCGGTCGGCCGGCATCTCGATGCCGTGGTCGCAACTGTTGCGGATCAGGTGGGTCAGCGGGTCGGTGATCTTCTCGACCAGGCCCTTGTCGAGTTCGGTGGCTTCACCTTGCGTCACGAACTCGACCTTCTTGCCGAGCTTGGCGGCGAGGTCGCGCAGCATGCGCGGGAAGCGGCTGAACACCATCGACATGGGAATCATCCGGATCGACATCACCGACTCTTGCAGGTCGCGGGTGTTGCGGTCCAGGTCGGCCAGGCCAGCAGCCAGTTGCTGATAGAGGGTCGGGTCGATCTGCTTGCTGTTTTGCGCCAGCATCGCTTGCGTGATGACGAGTTCGCCGACCAGGTTGATGAGCTGGTCGACCTTTTCGACCGAGACGCGCAGCGTCGACGATTCGAGCGCGGCGGCAGGCGCCTTGTCGGCTTTGGCGACAGCGCGTGCCGTCGGCTTCGGTGCCTCGGCGGCGGCCGTGCCGGCCGAAGTGGCGGCAGCGTCGGGCGAGCCGGGCGCGCCGTCGAAGAAGCCGTAGCCGGCATCGGGTGCGGGTGCTGCTTCGGCTTCGGTCGGGGCGCCGGGTGCGCCGGCGTGGAAGCCGTAACCGTCGCTGATCGGCAGCAGCGCGACTTCTTCGCGGGCCACATGGAAGGTGAAGAGGTCCAGCAGGTCGCTGTCGGCGCTGGTCGTCAGCACCTTGAAGCGGCGCATGCCGTCGCTCGCCTGGCCGCCGTCGAGCGGCTCGATCGTGCCCAGGTCGGGGATTTCCTTGAACAGGTCGACGATGTTGCTGGCGAGTTCGGGGTTCTTCAGCGGGCCGACGCGCAGTTCGAGCACGCGGATGCCGGCCGGCAACTCGGCGGCAGGGGCGGCTTCGGCAACGACCGGCGCGGCGACCTTGACGACCGTGACAGGTGCAACAGGCGTGGCAACCGCAGGCGGCGCCTGGCCGGCGACCATGGCGCGGATGCTCACGAGCAGATCACTCGTGTCGACCACATCACCGCCGGCGCCTTGATGGCGGGCCAACTGGGCGCGCAGCGCATCGCCCGATTGCAGCAGCACATCGACCATGGCGGCCGTGGGTTCGAGTTCGTGGCGGCGCAGCTTGTCCAGCAGCGTTTCCATCTGGTGCGTCAGCTCGGCCACGTCGGCAAAACCGAACGTGGCGGCACCGCCCTTGACCGAGTGCGCGCAGCGGAAGATCGAGTTGAGCTCTTCGTCGTCTGCGGCTTCGATGTCGATCTCGAGCAATTGCGCTTCCATGCGCTCGAGGTTTTCGCCGGCCTCTTCGAAGAAGACTTGGTAGAACTGGCTCAGGTCGATGCCAGCGCTCATGCTTGCGCTGTCGGATGAGGTCTCGGCCATGGTGGGGGCGCTCCTGCGTTTTTGTCGTGTGATGTCTTGCGTGATCTGGAAAGAGCAACAGAGGTCAGCGAATGACCTTCTTGATGACTTCCAGCAGCTTGGCCGGGTCGAACGGCTTGACCAGCCAGCCGGTGGCACCGGCACCGCGGCCGGCCTGCTTCATCTGGTCGCTCGACTCGGTCGTGAGGATCAGGATGGGCGTGGCCTTGAACTTGGGGCTGTCGCGCAGCTTCTTGGTCAGGCTGATGCCGTCCATGCGGGGCATGTTCTGGTCGGTCAGCACCAGGTCGAAATCACGGGCACCGGCCTTTTCGAAGGCGTCTTGTCCGTCCACCGCCTCGACGACGTTGTAGCCGGCGCTCTTGAGCGTGAAGGCAACCATTTGCCGCATGGAGGCGGAGTCGTCCACCGCGAGGATTGAATGCATGAAGATTCTCCGGACTGTCTACATCTACAAAAAAGGGTGGCGGTAGCGATTCGGGGAATCGATGCGCCTCGAGGGGATTTCGGTCGCTGCTGCGTACTCTTGAGCCGGCCGGCTAGAACAGCTCGACCGAACCGGCGTCCATCTCGTCCTGCGTGACGGGATTGGGGCGCAGCGGCGCGTCTTCGACGATGGCCGAGCCGTCTTCGTCGTCGGCCATGGCGGCACTCGCAATCCGGTCGGCGCAATTGCGCAGACGCTGGTGCGTGTGGGCGATGAGCTGCGAGGCCATGTCCTGAAACTGGAGCGCCGTGACCGCGCCGCTCAGCTGCTCGGAGAGGCCGTCGAGCGCGGCCCGGCCCGATTCGTCGGGGTGCGCCTTCAGCTCGCGGATCTGCGCCGTGGCGCCGCAAAAGCGCTGCATCAGCGCATCGCAAGCGTCGGCCAGCAGGGTCTGCAATCGGTCGAGGTCGTTGCTGGCGGTCAGCAGGTTGTCCTGCAGATCGGCAGCAGCCAGGAGCGGCAACTGGCCGCTGGCTCCCAGATTGGTGTTGGTGTCTTCGTGCATCCTCGCTCCGCGTGTGGCATGGGGCAACCTCGTTGCCGGCGGCGGGGTGCCAATGAGCGCACCGAAGCCGGAACCCCATGTTTTTCGGCAAGGGCCCGGCTTACCTGAGCGATATCGAGTGCTTGAACAACAGGCCGAATGTGGCGCAATTGCGGTCACCGCCTGGGACGCGCTCCTATGACACTCTTGCAACGATCGCCCGGCCGCGTGATTTCTACACGGCATACTGCGCCCATGGCCGGCCCCATCCTGGAACGCGAGCTTCGGGTATTGCACCTCGAAGACTCCGAATTCGATCACCAATTGCTCGTGGCACACCTGCGCCGCGGGGGCTTGCGCGTGCAGATCCACCAGGTCGATTCGGAAGCCGACTTCCTGGCCGCCCTCGGCATGGGCTGGGATGTGATCCTCTCCGACTACAACCTGCCGGGATTTTCCGGGCTGGTCGCGCTCGATCTGCTCAAGGCCAGCGGGCGCGATGTGCCGTTCATCCTCGTATCGGGTGAGATCGGCGAAGACACCGCGGTGGAAGCCATGCGCAACGGCGCGAGTGACTACCTGCTCAAGAACAACCTCGCGCGCCTGGTGCCGGCGCTGTTGCATGCGGTGGAAGCGACCGAAACCCGCCGCGCCCGCGTGCGCGCCGACCGCGAACTGGGCGAATCGAAGCAGCGCCTGCGCGAACTCGCCCAGCATCTGCAGACCAGCATCGAGCAGGAGCGGGCCGCCATCGCGCGCGAGATTCATGACGACGTGGGTGGCTCGCTCACCGCGCTCAAGTTCGATCTGGCCTGGATCGCGCGGCATTCGACCTCGGCCGAGGTGACGAACCGCGTCAATTCGGCGTTGGAGACCGTCACGCTGGCCATCGATTCGAGCAAGCGGATCATGCACAACCTGCGCCCGGCCATCCTGGAGCAGGGGCTGGTCGCGGCGCTGCAATGGATCGCCTCGCGCTTCGAGCGCCGCAACGGCGTGGCCTGCGAGATCCGGCTGCCGGCCTCCACGCCCGAGCTGCCGGCCGGCGTGCCGCTGGTCGCCTACCGCACCGCGCAGGAGGCGCTCACCAACATCAGCAAGCATGCTCAGGCGACGCGCGTGCAGCTCGACCTCTCGCTGGCCGGCGGCGTGCTGTCGCTCGAGATCAGCGACAACGGCCGCGGGCTGAGCCAGGAGGATCTGGCCAAGGCGCGCTCCTTCGGCATCCGCGGGCTGCACGAGCGAGCCAGCACGGTGGGCGGCTGGGTCGATCTGAGCAGCGGGCCGGCTGGTACAACCTTGATTCTTTCTGTACCCTTGAACACCGCAGCGGCCGTCGACCCGAACGCACTGCCCGGCGGTGAGCCCAACGACCCTTCGGAGTGGGGTGAGCTATGAATGCATCCACCAGGCGCCCATGATCAAGGTCTTTCTCTGCGACGACCACGCGCTGATCCGGCGCGGCATCCGCGACACGCTCTCCGACGCGCCCGACATCGAAGTCGTCGGTGAAGCCGGCGATTACGGCGAGCTGCGCACCCTGATGCGCAGCGCCACCTGCGATGTGCTGGTGCTCGACATCAACCTGCCCGGCCGCAGTGGCCTGGATGTGCTGCATGTGCTCAAGGAAGAGGGCACGGCCATGCGCGTGCTCGTCGTCTCCATGTACCCGGAAGACCAGTACGCCATCCGCGCGCTGCGGGCCGGCGCCTTCGGCTACGTCAACAAGGGCGGCGACCCGGCGCTGATCGTGCAGGCGGTGCGCACCGTGGCGCAGGGCCGCAAGTACGTGACGCCCGAGATCGCGCAGATGCTGGTCGAGAGCCTCACCACGCCGATGATCGCCAACGCGCACGAGAAACTTTCCGACCGCGAACTGCAGACGCTGGTGATGATCGCCTCCGGCAAGCGCCTCTCCGACATCGCCGAAGAGCTGATGCTGAGCCCCAAGACGGTAAGCGTCTACCGCGCCCGCGTGCTGGAGAAGCTGGGCCTCACCAACAACTCCGAGATGACGGTCTACGCCATCCGCAACGGGCTGGTCGGCGAGAGCTGAGGGCCGCCGAAGGCAACGCCGGCCGCTTCGTGGCGGCGCTGCCGGCCGGCTGCGGCCTGTGGTGGCCCGGCCATGTGATGCGTGCGCCGGCCACCGGCGCGGCGCTGGTGGCGCGTTCGGCCACTTGCCCGAACTGCTGATGCTGGCTGCAATCGCCAGCGTCGCGAGCGTGCCGCTGCGGGTACTCGCGCAGCCCGGCGGCGGCGCACGCGCTTCGGAAGTCGGTGGCCGCTCGCTGCGCGCCGCGGCACCCGATGCGCTCACCGCGCTGCCGACGCGCCTTTATTTCGAAGCCAGGCTGTCCGAGGCCGCAAAGAAGTTCGAGGGCAAAACGCCGCAACTCGCCGCGCTCTTCGTCGGCCCCGAGGGCTTCAAGCCCGTCAACGACACCTTCGGCCACAGCAGCGGCGACCGCGTGCTGGAGCAGGTGGGCGAGCGGCTCAAGGGCATCACCCGCGCGGGCGTGTTGGCGGTGCACGTGGGCGGCGAAGAGTTCCTGGTGCTGGCCACAGGCATCACGTCGCCCGGAGCGGCGAGCCAGTTGGCGTCGCGTGTCATCGAAACCCTGAGCCGGCCGTATGAAGTCGACGAACGTGATGTCGGCATCTCGTGCTCGATCGGCATCGCGATGTACCCGGACGGCTCCAGCCAGAGCAAGCTGATCGCCCGCGCCGACGCGGCCATGCATGCCGCCAAGCGGGCGGGCGGCGCGCGCCACTGCTTCTATTCGCGCGACATGGATGTCGACGGCATGCAGAACTTCGGCGACGAGAAGCCGGCGCGCCGCGCGGCTTGAATTGACGACAAGCCGGTACGTTGCCCGGCTTGAGCCGAACGCCTCAGCGCGTCGCGCGACGCCTCACGCAATCGATGTACTTCTCGCCGTCCGGCGGCAGGCCGCTGCGCTGCGAGGCCCAGATCATCTCGCCCAGGCATTCCATCACCTCGTGCTGCGCCTCGTGCGCCGAGCCGAGGCGCGCGGCCAGCAATTCGTAAGCCTGCTTGATGCCGCGCGGCTGGTCGATGCCGACCTGCTCGGTGATCGACAGGTGCATGGAGAGGTGCAGGAACGGGTTGGTGCGGCCGGCTTCAACGTCGTAGACGGCAGCGAGCGCGGCCGTCACGTCGGCCAGGTCACGGTGGTATTCGGGATGCTCGGCGATCCAGTCGGCGGCCAGCGCCTCGATGGGCGTGAGCGGCGTGCCGGCGATGTGCTTGCGGCGGGCTTCGCAGAAGAACTCGCGAACGTCGTTTTGGGAGGGAGCGAACATGGTGGCATTTTCGCTGGTTCGCGTTTTTCTCGTCGCCGTCAGTTCGGCCCAGCCGAATGCCATCGACGAAAGTTTCGAGCGCGGATCGGCGATCGGCGCGCCGACAATGAAATTCTCATCCAACCCACTCAAGCCTCACCCATGAACGTCACGACCGAGCAACTGTTCGACAACGCCCGCACCCACAATGGCTTTTTGCCCGAGCCGGTGGCCGAGGAAAAACTGCGTGCGCTCTACGACTTGATGAAGTGGGCGCCGACCTCGGCCAACTGCAGCCCGGCGCGCATCATCTTCGTGACCTCGCCCGAAGCCAAGGAGCGCCTGCTGGCCGGCATGGCGCCCGGCAACGTCGACAAGACCCGCAGCGCACCGGTGACCGCCATCATTGGCATGGACCTGGACTTCCCCGAGACGCTGCCCAAGCTCTTCCCGCACGCCGATGCCAAATCATGGTTCGTCGGCAAGCCCGATTTCATCGCGTCGAGTGCGTTCCGCAACTCCAGCCTGCAAGGCGGCTACTTCATCCTCGCCGCGCGCGCGGTCGGCCTGGATTGCGGCCCGATGAGCGGCTTCGATGCCGCCAAGGTCGACGCCGAGTTCTGGGCCGGCACGGCCGTCAAGACGAACTTCATCGTCAACCTCGGCCATGGTGACACGAGCAAGCTGTTCTCCCGCAGCCCACGGCTGACGTTCGAAGAGGCCTGCAAGATCGCTTGATCAGATTTCAGCCAGCACCTTCGGTCGTCTGGGAAGACGGCTGGGGTGACGGGCCGGCGAGGGCAGTGACCGCTTCCGGCTCATCCAGCTTCTTGTCCCAGCTAGACCGCACCTGCCGACGCGCCGCTTCGTCGCGCTCCTGCGCGAACAGCTCTTCGAGCTGCTGGCGGCCTTGCTTGGCGGCGGCGATGAGCTTGGCTTCGTCCTTGCGGTGCGGTGCCATCTTGGCCAGTTGATCGATGTTGTGCCGGCGGAATCGCAGTGCCAGGGTGCGTGCCTGGTGCGGCTCCCAGCCGAGTTGCTCCAGCACGCTGCGGGCGCTCATCAGGGCGGAGTCCAGCGTTTCGCGCTCGATCATCGTCACGCCCAGGTCGTGCAACTGGAAGTAGTGCGCCACGTTGCGGGCGCGCGCGACGATCGTGAGGTTGGGGAAGTTCTGTCGCACCATCTTCGCGACTTCCACGCTCTGCTCCACGTCGTCGACGGCGAGCACCAAAATCTTGGCGGAAGCAGCGCCCGCTGTACGCATCAGGTCCAACCGCTTGGCGTCGCCGTAGAACACGCGCCAGCCGAACTTGCGCATGGTCTCGACCTGTTCCGAATCGATGTCGAGCACCGTCGGCTTGATGCCGTTGGCGTAGAGCATGCGGCCCACCACCTGTCCGTAGCGGCCGAAGCCGGCGATGATCACCGACTGGTTTTGCGGCTCGCTGATCTCGGCGATGTTGCTGCGCCGCTGGCCGGCCAGCAGCGGGATCAGCCAGCGGTCGGCTGCCACCAGCAGCAGCGGCGTGACCAGCATCGAGATCGCCACCGCCGCGACCAGAAACGAGGAGATCTGCGCATCGATCACACCCGCTTGCGCGGCCGTCTGGAACACCACGAAGCCGAATTCCCCGCCCTGGGCCAGCAGAATGATGAAGACCGGCCGCTCCGCCTTGGGCAGTGGCATGGCGCGGCCCATGCTCCAGAGCACGGCCGCCTTGAGCAGCAGAAAGCCGAGCACCACGCCGGCGATCAGCAGCGGTTGGGAAGTGACCACGGCGAAGTCGATGCTCATGCCGACCGCGATGAAGAAGAGGCCGAGCAGCAAGCCCTTGAACGGCTCGATGTCGGTCTCCAGCTCGCGGCGGTACTCGCTTTCTGCCAGCAGCACGCCGGCGAGGAAGGCGCCGAGCGCCATCGATAGGCCGACGGTCTGCATCAGCGCGGCGGTGGCCACGACGAGCAGCAGGGAGGCAGCCGTGAAGATCTCGGGTGTGGCGCTGCGGGCGATCCAGCGCAGGGCGGGCCGCACCAGCAGCCGCCCGCCGAAGATGATGATCGCGATCACGCCGATGGCCTTGCCGGCACTCACCCAGGCGTTGCCTTCGGCATGCGAATGTTCCATTGCCAGCAGCGGCAGTAGCGCGAGGATGGGAATGGCCGCCACGTCTTGCAGCAGCGCCACGCTGAGCACGCTCTGGCCCGAGGTTGTGTTCATCAGGCTGCGCTCGGCGAGAACGCCGAGACCGATGGCGGTGGACGACATGGCCAGGCCGAGCGCGCCCACCATCGCGATGCGCCAGTCGACCCCGCAGGCCACGCCCACGCCGAGGATCAGCGCGGCCGAGCCGAAGAGCTGCACGCTGCCCCAGCCGAAGATGGGTTTGCGCAGCGACCACAGCCGCTGCGGCTCCAGCTCCAGCCCGACGAGGAACAGCATCAGCACCACGCCGAACTCCGAGAAGTGCAGCATGTCTTGCGGGTTGGTCACGAAGGCCAGCCCCCACGGCCCGATGAGGATGCCGGCCGCGAGGTAGCCGATGATGGAGCCGAGGCCGAGGAATTTGGCGAGCGGCACAGCGAGCACCGCCGCGCCCAGGTAGACGAGCGTGCCGGTGAGCCAGGAGCTGTGTTCCATCAGGCGCCTGCCCTTTCTGACGCACTTTCTGCGTCCTCCGGCCGTGCGTCCTCCGGCACCTGCGTGATCAGCCCGTAGAGCAGGCTGTCGAGTTCGGGCCAGTGCGGGTAGCTGCTCAGCCGTTGCGCAAAAACGCCCACGTGCGCATCGATCTCGTCCTCATCCACCCGGTGCGCACCGTGCAGCAGCAGCGGCGGCAGGAAGCGCATGCCGCACAGGCTCGCGGTTTGCTCATACGGCGGCAGGAAGGCATCGAAAAAGTAGCGGTTGTAGCTGGTGGGGTGATACGAATCCTCCGGGCCGCCGGTGGTTGCGACCAGCCACAAATCCTTGCCGCGCAACGCGTTGCCGCCGGGGCCGTACGCCCAGCCGAAGGCGAGCACGTCGTCGAGCCAGAGCTTCATCAGCGGCGGCATGCTGTACCAGTGGATCGGGTGCTGCCAGACCACGAGTTGCGCGTCGGCCAGCAGGGCTTGCTCGGCCGCCACGTCGATCAGGTAGTCGGGGTAGAGCGCGTAGAGGTCGCGCACGATCACGGCGGGGGCGTTGGGCTCGGTGTTGGCTGCGCCCGTTGGGTCATCGTTCACCGGCTTGATCGGCAAGGTGCGCGCCGAATGCATCAGCCGGCGGTTGATGCGCGATTGCTCCATCTGCGGATGCGCGGTGATGACGAGCACGGTGGCGCCGGGCGGGGAGGTGGGTGGGGCGGTCATGCCGGTAACATAACCCCAAAACGGCCAGGTGCCGGGGACGGAGGAACGCATGCCGGTGATCGTGGTCGCCAATCCCAAAGGGGGCGCGGGCAAGTCGACGCTCGCCACCCAGATCGCCGGTTACTTCGCCTCGAAGGGTCATGGCGTGATGCTGGGCGACGTGGACCGCCAGCAGTCGTCGCGCACCTGGCTCACGCTGCGCCCGGCCGGGCTGCCTCGCATCGCCGCCTGGGAAGTCGCGCACGACGAGATCGTGCGGCCGCCCAAGGGCACGACGCATGTGGTGCTCGACACGCCCGCCGGCCTGCACGGCAAGCGGCTCGACGAGGTGATGAAGCTCGCCGACAGGATCGTGATCCCGCTGCAGCCGAGCATCTTCGACATCCACGCCACGCATGCGTTCATCCGACAGCTCCGCAGCCACAAACGCGCGGCCAAGGTGCAGATCGGCATCGTCGGCATGCGCACGCGCGAAGGCACGATCGCAACAGACCAGTTGCGCAGCTTTCTGCAAGGCATGGATGGCGCGCAGGACGGCAGCGCGCCGCCGCTGATCGGCTTCGTGCGCGACACGCAAAACTACGTTCACCTGGCTGCCCACGGCCTGACGCTGTGGGATGTGAGCGGCCACCGCTTCGACCGCGACATCGAGCAGTGGGCGACTATCACCGCCTGGCTGGACGCCTGACACCGTTCATCGAACAACACCCCGACCCACCACCAAGGACCCCCTGAATGACCAGCTTCGAACACCTCACCGACCTGCAAGCCCTCGTGGGACAAGAGGTCGGCCTCAGCGACTGGATCAGCGTCGACCAGAAGCGCATCGACCTCTTTGCCGAAGCCACCGGCGACCATCAATGGATCCACCTCGACGCCGAGCGCGCCGCCAAGGGGCCGTTCGGCACCACGATCGCCCATGGCTTCCTGACGCTCTCGCTGCTGCCCGAGATGTCGGCCAAGGCCTTCGAGGTGCGTGACACGCGCATGGGCGTCAACTACGGGCTGAACCGCGTGCGTTTCCCGTCGCCGGTGCCCTCGGGCAGCAAGCTGCGCGGGCGCTTCAAGCTGCTGAGCTACGAGCCGCTCGAAGGCGGCGCGCAGCTTACCGTCGAGGTGACGATGGAGCGCGAGGGTTCGGCCAAGCCGGTGTGCGTGGCGGAGTCGCTGGTGCGGCGCTACGTTTGAGCCGCAAGGTCGAAGCGCCAAGCTACGTTTGGTTGCACACCCATCGCCTGTGTGTCGCAGCCGTGCCGCTGCGCTCGACGGTAAACGCCAGCGGTCGGATTACGATCGCTGGTGACAGGCGAAGACCGGGAGTTGGCCATGAAAGTGTTGTTGATCGATGATCACCCGTTGATCCTCTCGGCGCTGCAAAGCGTGATCCTGGGGCTGGGCAACGACGTGACCGTCGTCGGCGCCGGCAGTGCCCGCGCCGCGCGCGAAACCCTGGACAAGGATGCCGATTTCGACCTGGTGCTGCTCGACCTGCACCTGGGCGACGCCGATGGCTTCGATGTGCTCACCGAGTTTCGCGCCAAGTACCCCGCGCTGCCGGTGGTGGTGGTCTCGGCCTCCGACCGGCCGAGCGACGTGATCCGCGCCATCGATCTGGGGGCGATGGGCTTCGTGCCCAAGCGCGCCACCAATGAGACGCTGTTCGAAGCGCTGCACATGGTGATGTCGGGCGGCATCTACGTGCCGCCCATGACGATGGGCTCCGAGAAGCCTTCGCCCAAGCTCGAAGGCGACACCGTGCCCAGCGTGCTGCATGTGGTGCGCGACGAATCCGCCGGCGAAGACAGCGGCTTCCACAGCTTCGGCCCGCTCGACACGCTGGGCCTCACGCCGCGCCAGACCGAGGTGCTGGGCTTGCTGCTCAAGGGCCATCCCAACAAGCTGATTGCTCGCGCGCTCAACCTCTCGGTGGAGACGGTGAAAGACCACGTGGCCGCCGTCTTGCGCACGCTGGGCGTCAGCTCGCGGACGCAGGCGGTGCTGGCGGTGAGCCAGATGTCGCAGCGTGGCGGGATCAACGCATGGCGCAACTCCCGCCAGTGAGCGCGCCATCCAACGGCGCGGCAGGCGCGCCGAATGTTCCCGCCCGGGCGACGACGCCGATGACCGCGGCACCGATGACGACGACACCCGCGCCAGACATCGAGATGCTGCCGTCCTCGCTGCCCGAGGTCACCAAGAGCACCTTCGACTACACACCGACCGCGATGGCCGGCTATCTGGCCGGCGTGTGCGTGGTGGCGGTGCTGTTCTGGAGCGAGGCGCCGCGTTCGGTGCTGCTGCCGTGGGCGGCGGTGTTCGTGGTGATGGTCTCGTTGCGGGTCTGGCTCTGGCGTGCCTTCAAGCAGGCGCACCCGCGCACGCCCGCCGCCTGTGCGCCCTGGCTGTGGCGCTCCAACGCCGGCACGCTGGTGGCCGCAGCATTCTGGGGCGCGACTGGCTGGATCTTCTACGTCTACGGGGGCGGCCTGCAGCAGACCGGCCTGATCGTCATCGTCTACACCTTCTGCGTGGTCGGCATCCCGGTGCTCTCGATCCAGCCTCGCATGTACCTGAGCTTTGCGGCGCTGTGCTTCGTGCCGCTCTTGGTGCGCATCGCGAGCGTCGGTGATCTCTACCACTACCAGCTGGCCGGCGAGCTGGTGCTGATCATCACGCTGACCACGCTGCTCGCCAACAGCTACCGGCAGGCGCTGCAGCGCGCCATCGAACTCAAGCTGCGCTCCGATTCCCTTTCGGCGCAACTGCGGGCGGAAAAGCGCGCCGCCGAGGAGGCGCGCGTGCAGGCCGAAGCGGCGCGGCACGAGGCCGAAGTGGCCAATCGCGCCAAGACGCAGTTCTTCACCGCCGCCAGCCACGACCTGCGCCAGCCGCTGCATGCCATGGGCCTCTTCGCCGAAGCCTTGCGCCAGCGGGTTCACGAGCCGGAGGTGGCGCAACTCGTCAACAGCATCAACGAATCGGTCGATGCGCTCGAAGGCCTGTTCTCGGAGCTGCTGGACATCACGCGCATCGATTCCGGCGGTGTGGAAGTTCACACCGAGCACTTCGCCGTCGGCGACATCCTGCGCAAGCTTCGCCTTCATTTCGAGCCGGCTGCCTTCGAGAAAGGCCTGGCACTTCGGCTGCGCGGCGGCGCGCGCGTGGTGCAGGCCGACCCGTTGCTTGTCGAGCGCATCCTGCGCAACCTCGTCTCGAACGCTATCCGCTACACCGTCGACGGCACGGTGCTCGTGAGCGCCCGCCAGCGCGGCGACAAGGTGATGCTGCAGGTCTGGGACACCGGCCCCGGCATCCGCGAGGCGGAGCAAAAGCGCGTCTTCGAAGAGTTCTACCAGGTGCCCGGCCATGCCGCACCCACCGCCGACCAGCGCAAGGGCCTGGGCCTGGGTTTGGCCATCGTCAAGCGCCTGGCCGAGCTGATGCATGCGCCGCTGACGCTGCGCTCACGTGCCGGCCGCGGGACGGTTTTCACCCTCACGCTGCCCACCGGCAAAGCCCCGCGTGCCGCCGCACAGGCGCAGCCCGGCAAGGGCCCGGTCGGGCTGACGCTGCACGGCCGCCTCATCGTGATCGTCGAAGACGAACCGGCCGTGCGCGCCGGTTTGGAAGTACTACTGCAAGGCTGGGGCGCCAAGATTGCGGCGTTCGACAGCGTGGCCGCGAGCGAGCAATGGGCGCTCGCGAGCGACCCGGCGGTCGTCAAACCTGACCTGCTGATCGTCGATTTCCGACTGGACAACGGCCAGACCGGCCTGGAAGCCATCAAGGCCCTGCGAACCCGCTTCGGCCGCGGCGTGCCCGCGATCCTCGTCACCGGCAGCACGATGACCGGGCATGAGCAGGATGCGCAGGAGCACGATTTCCATCTGCTGATCAAGCCGGTGGTGCCGAACAAGCTGCGGGCGATGATCGCGTTCAAGCTGGGGGTGAAGGCGGGGTGAGTTTCTTGGGGCCGCCTGTGGCTCCGAGCGGGCTACGGCGCGCCCGGGAAGGCGTCGGTGCTTCGCTTCGGCGGTCGGCGGGTACGCCGACTTCCCTGTGGTGCTCAGGCTCGTGGCCCCGTCGCCGAACTCGCTACGTTCGCTTCGCTCACTGCGCTCAGACAGCCGCGACGAGTCAGTTCACGAAGCGCGCAAGCGCGCGGCCACGAGCCTTCCGCTCCTCGGCGCCGAAGAGGCGCACCGCCGCCTGCCCGGGCGCGCCTTCGCTGGAGCAGCCGTGGTTCCTGGCCCGAAATCCGTCAATGTGCCCCCTGCAACCCATGGTGGTCGCTGGTGTCGCTCGGAACCTGCTCCGACAACCACCGACGGACCCATCGCGACCGCGCGCGGACTTTTATGAGGCGGCTCTTCCCCTCGAGAACCACCGATGGTTCAGCGCGGCAGGGGGTGCCCGGTGGGGGCGATTTCTGTGGCGACGGAGGCGCGGAGGTCTGAGATCGGCGCGCGAAGCGCGCTTCGTGATCTGACTCGCCGCGGCTGTTCGAATGCAGCGAACGCAGTGAGCGAAATGAGTTCTGCGGCGCGACCTCGGACCGAGCACTGGAGTGCAGTCGGCGTACCCGCCGACCGCCACAGCATGAGCCCCCGCCGGGCGCCCCCTACCGCGCCGTGCTCAGCCGTGAACGCCTGCCCGCCCGCCCCGTAGCCGCTCAGCGCAGCAATAGAACCAACTCAAGCCGGCGAGTAAGCCAACCTCACATAAATCGGCGCGAACGCCTCGGCCTGCGTGATCTCCAGCAGCCGTTCTCGCGCCAGTTCCAGCAGCGCGATGAAGGTCACCACCAGCACTTGCGAACCACGCGACGCATCGAACAACTCCTCGAACATCGCGAATCGGCGGCCTTGCAAGGCGCGCAGGACGATGCTCATGTGCTCGCGCACGCTAAGCTGTTCGCGGGTGATCATGTGGTGCTTGTTGAGCGTGGCACGCTTCAGGATGTCGGCCCAGGCGGCGCGCAGCTCGTCGGCATCGACATCGGGGAAGCGCGTGACGATCGATTGTTCGATGGTGACCTGCGCGCGCAGGAAGTCCCGGCCGATGACAGGCAACGCGTCGATGCGCGCGGCGGCGAGCTTCATCTGCTCGTATTCGATCAGGCGGCGCACCAGCTCGGCGCGGGGGTCTTCGGCCTCTTCGCCATCGGCCGTCTTCTTGGGCGGCAGCAGCATGCGCGACTTGATCTCGATCAGCATCGCGGCCATCAGCAGGTAGTCGCTGGCGAGTTCGAGATTGGTCTTGCGAATCTGCTCCACGTAGGCCAGATACTGGCGCGTCACGCTGGCCAGCGGAATGTCGAGGATGTTGAAGTTTTGCCGCCGGATCAGGTACAGCAGCAAGTCCAGCGGGCCTTCGAAGGCTTCCAGAAAGACTTCGAGTGCATCCGGCGGGATGTACAGATCCGTCGGCATGGCGAACAGCGGCTCGCCATAAAGGCGCGCCACGGCAATGCCATCGACCACCGTCAACTCGGCGCCGGGCACGGGTGTCTTGGGCACATCGGGTGCCAGCACATCGTCGATCACCGCAGGCGCCTGTGGGGTCAGGTCTTGGTCTGGTAGACGTAGGGTTGCTGGGGCACGGCGGCGTCGCCGTATTCGGCTTGCGCGTCACGGTCGATGTGCTTGTCCCACAGGCGTGCTCGGCCGGCGCGCTGTTCTTCTTCGAGCGTGGGCTTCCTGGCCTTCAGTTCGTCGATGAACGAGGTGACGTCGGAGGTGTAGGCTTTCCAGAACAGCGGCATGGCGGAAGCGTGCCTCGCGGCAGGCGCTAGAGTGAGGGCCTTGATTTTACGGGTGACAGGCATGCGCAGGTGGTTGGCGGTGGTGGGGATAAGTCTTGCGCTGGGCTGTGGGCTCATGGTCACGGGGTGCGACAAGCAGAAGATCGATCAGCTCGAAGAGGGCGTGGCCACCGAGGCCGATGTGCGGGCCAAGTTCGGCGAGCCGGCTGCCGTCTACAGAGAAGAAGGCGGCGAGCGCACCTTCGAATACCCGCGCCAGCCGGCAGGGCAGACCAACTACATGATCACCATCGGCACCGACGGCAAGATGAGTGCGCTGCGCCAGGTGCTCAAGCCCGCCACCTTTGCGCAGATCGTGCCCGGGCTCGACAAGGCCCAGGTGCGCCGCCTGCTCGGCCTGCCGGCCAAGACCCGGTCGTTCGCGCTCAAGCCGCAGGAAGACGTGTGGGACTGGCGCTTTGCCGATGGCACCGAAGGCAAGGTGTTTTCCGTCACCTTCGACAAGGATGGGCGCGTGCTTTCCACCGCGACCACCCTGGACGGCAAGGAAACAGGGCACTGATTCCCCCGGGCTGGCGACCGGGCATTGACCCCGTTTCATCAAAATTCGGGGGTCGCACTGGCAGCATCGGGGAATGCAAGAAGTCGAACTCAAGTTTCAGGTGCCGGCCGAACGCCGACGGGCGGTGGATGCGGCCGTGGCGGGCACCGAGCGCCCGCGCCGCGTGCGGCTGCAGGCCGCGTATGTGGACACGCCCGACCGCGCGCTGGCGCTGGCCGGCATCGCACTCCGTGTGCGCCGCGAAGGCCGGCTCTGGGTGCAGACGCTCAAGGGTGCGGCCGCCGATGGCATGACGCGGCTGGAGCACAACGTGGCGCTCGGCGCCTCAACCGAGCCACCGGTGGCCGACCCTGTGCTGCACGCCGGCACCGAGATCGGTGAGCGGCTGGCCAAGGTGCTCGGGGCGCAAGGCCACGGCGCGCTGACGGTTCTCTACCGCACCGATATCCTGCGCCGCACGCGCTTGTTGACGACTCCGCACGGCGATGTGGAACTGGCCTTCGACGACGGCCAGGTCATCGCCGGCGACGCGACGCTGCCGGTCTGCGAACTCGAGATCGAGCTGAAAAGCGGCTTGCCGCTGGCAGTGATCGACACCGCGAAGGACTGGCTGCCACGCTTCGGCCTGTGGCTCGACACGCGCAGCAAGGCCGAGCGCGGCGACTTGCTGGCGCGCGGCCAGACCATGGCGCCGGCGCGCCGCGCCCAAGCCGTCGTGTTGCACAAATCGATGACGATTGAGGAGGCGTGGCAGGCCGTGCTGCGCTCGTGCGCCGACCAGGTCATCGTCAACGCCAGCCAGATCGCCTCGGGGGCTCACACCGATGAGCACGTGCACCAGTTGCGCGTCGGGCTGCGGCGGCTGCGCAGTGCGTTGAAGCTGTTCGGCAGCGAGTCGCCTGCGGTGCTCAAGATTGGCGACGCGGCCAGCGCGCTGTTTCGCAACCTCGGCACAGCGCGCGATCAGGCGGTGATCGACGGTGAACTCGCCGCCGACCTGGCCGCCGCGCTGCGCCAGGCCGGCATCGCGGAAGGCCCGCCGCCCAGCGCCGCCGCCTCGCCCGGGCCGGCACCGGCCGACACCGTGCGCGTGCCGGCCAGCCAGGCGCTGCTGCTCGATCTGCTGGCCGCGATGATCGTGCCAGCCGAAGCGACCGCCGAAGCTGCCTTGATCGCATCGCCCGATACCGCATCAAGTAGCGTGACTGGCGCTGCGCCCAAGCCCCGCAACACGCTCGCCGCCCGCCTCAACCGCTGGCACCGCCAGGCCGCGGCCGACGCCAAGCGCTTCACCGACCTCGACGACGATGCCCGCCACGCCCTGCGCAAGCGCATCAAGCGGCTGCGCTACGCCGTCGAGTTCTGCGGCTCGCTGTTCGACCGCAAAGACAGCCGCGCCCAGGCCCTGCGCCGCTACCTCAAACCCATGCGCGTGCTGCAGGAGCGGCTCGGCGCCCTCAACGACGGCGTGATGGCCATGCAAGCTTTCCGTGAACGCCGAGACACCGACCCCCGCGCCTGGTTCGCCCTCGGCTGGCTGGCCGCGCGGCAAGAGCGCCTCATCGCCGATGCGAAGCCCGAACTGAAGGCCTTCGCCAAGGCCGAGCCGTTCTGGAAGGCCTGAAAATCAATAGGCAAGGCTACAAATTCGGCGCTATATTCAGCTATCTAATTGGAGTCGAATATGGAAGCAATCCTGGCTGACATGACGGTGAGCATGTCGGAGTTCAAAAAGAACCCGGCGGCCGTGCTGCGCGAGGCCAAGAATCGCCCGGTCGCAGTGCTCAACCACAACCGCGCTGCGTTCTACATGGTCGAACCGCAGTTGTTCGAGGCGCTGATGGAAGAGCTGGCCGACCAGGATCTGCATCGCAAGGTTCTCGCGCGCTTGGGGCAAAAATCCAGAGCGGTCGAGGTCGACTTTGCCGATCTCTGAACGGGCGGCCAAACCAGGCTACCGCCTGTTCTTCATGCCAGAGGCGCTGGCCGAATGGAAGGCGCTCGATGGCTCGGTTCGGGAGCCGCTGAAGAAGCTGTTGGCGAAGCGACTGGTCCAGCCGCATGTGCCGGGCGGCGCGCCGCACGGTGACTTGGTGGGCTGCTACAAGTTCAAGCTGAGGAAGCAGGGCGTGCGCCTCGTCTACGCCGTCGAAGACAACAAACTCATCGTGATGGTGATGGCAGTCGACAAGCGCGAAGACAGCGCGGTCTACCAATCGTCGATGGCTCGGCTGGCGGACAAGGCTGCTGCGATGGCGAAAGCAGTGGCCGAGAAGCTCGCCAAGTAGCCTTCTTGCCTAAGGCCGCGCAGTTCAGCGAAGCGATCGCCCCATCAGCCGTTCCAACACCCGCAACGGCGAAGTCTCCGGCTGCTGCAGGTGTTGCGGCTCGAGGTAGAAGGTCTGCTCCATCATGTGCTGGCCGCCCATCGCGGCGTGCAGCACCTGGTCGCTGTAGACGACCCAGGTAGTGCCGGGGGCGAAGTTGGCATCGGCTTGGGGGCCGGTGCGCTGCGTTTCGGTGTCGGCCTTGGAAAGGTCGTGCAACTGCAGCATCACGTGGTCGTATTCGGTGCGGCGGCGTTTAGTGATGCCGGTTTTTTCCATCAGCCAGGCCGCGCCGGGCACGGGCTTGCCGATCTTCGGCAGATAGCGTTGGGCGTGTGCTTCGAAGGGCTCGCCGACGCGCCATTCGCGCGGCCGGCCGTTCGGGTTGACGTTGCTGAAGACGCGCAGGAGCCGTGTGCCGTGCATCGGGTTCGAGGGGAAGGCATCGACGTGCAGGCGCGTGTCGTCCTTGCGCCAGCTCGTTTCGCGGCCGGCCACATCGACCGGGCGGAACGAGGTGTTGCCGCGCTTCAAATGGCCGCGGTAGTGCGGGAAGAGGCGCAGCGCGAAGGCTTCGCTTTGTTCGGCGTAGCGGGTGATCATCGCCTTCAGATCCGCGAGGTCTTGCGCTTCGCCAGCGGCGCCACGCATCTCGCCGGACGGCCACCGCAGCGAGATGTTCTTCGCCTTGCCATCGGCCCAGCGTGGGTCGAGAAAGCGTTTTTCCGCGTCGCTCAAGACGAAGGGCAGTTGCGGAAAGGCCAACACCGCGCCGCCTTCGAGCACGGGCTCCACCGCGCGCGTGGCGCCGCTCGTGTGATCGTGTTCGGCCCAACTCGTGTCGGGGAAGCTGCGGACGGGCGTGACGCTCATGACGCGCGCCACCTCAACGAATGCGCATGCCCGGCTTCGCGCCCGGCCACGGCTCCAGGATGTAGACGCCAGGATCGGCTTTTTCGTCCGCATCGGAGGCGGCCAGCACCATGCCTTCGCTGATGCCGAACTTCATCTTGCGCGGCGCGAGGTTGGCGACCATCACCGTGAACTTGCCGATCAGGTCATTGGGCTGATAGGCCGATTGGATGCCGCTGAAGACGTTACGCGTTTTTCCCTCACCCACGTCGAGCGTGAGCCGCAGCAGCTTGGTCGAGCCCTCGACCAGTTCGCAGTTTTCGATCTTCGCGATACGCAAGTCCACCTTGGTGAAATCGTCGATCTTGATTTCGGGCGCGATGGGCTCGCCGCCGGGCGGTGGCGCCTCGACGACGGTGGGTTCGAGCAGGGCTTCGAGCTGCTTGGCATCGACGCGTTGCATCAGGTGCTTGTATTCACCGATGGTGTGGCCGCCGATGGCGCGCTCGGCATCCGCAAAGCGCAAGGGATCGACGCGCAGGAACGCCTCGACCTGCGCGGCGAGCGTCGGCAGCACCGGCTTCAGGTAGATCGTGAGCAGGCGGAAGGCCTCGATGCAGACCGAGCACACATCGTGCAGCACTGCCTCGTTCTCGGGCTTCTTCGCGAGTTCCCACGGCTTGTTCTGGTCGACGTACTCGTTGACACGATCGGCCAGCAGCATGACTTCGCGCAGCGCCTTGCCGTATTCGCGCTCTTCGTACAGTTCTTCGATCGTGGCGCGATGCGCGCGCAAGCCATCGAGCAAGGTCCGGCCTTCCACGCCGAGATCACTCGACAGCAGGCCGCCGAAGCGCTTGCTCAGGAAGCCCGCCGCGCGGCTCGCGATGTTGATGTACTTGCCCACCAGATCGCTGTTGACCCGCGCCAAAAAATCATCCGGGTTGAAATCGAGATCCTCGACGCGGCCGTTCAGCTTGGCGGCCATGTAGTAGCGCAGCCATTCGGCGTTCATGCCGAGCTCCAGGTACTTCAATGGCGAGATGCCGGTGCCGCGGCTCTTGCTCATTTTCTCGCCGCTCAATTGCAGGAAGCCGTGCACAAAGATGTGGTTCGGAGTCTTGCGGCCACTGAAGTGCAGCATCGCCGGCCAGAACAGCGTGTGGAAGGTGATGATGTCCTTGCCGATGAAATGGATCTGCTCCACCTCCGGGTCGGCCATGAAGGCGTCGAAGTCGATGCCGCGCTTGGTCAACAGGTTCTTGAGCGAGGCGAGGTAGCCCACCGGCGCATCCAGCCACACATAGAAGTACTTGCCCGGCGCATCCGGAATCTCGATGCCGAAGTAGGGCGCGTCGCGGCTGATGTCCCAATCGTTCAGGCCGACGTGGCCATGTTCATCCGTCGCGAACCATTCCTTGATCTTGTTCAGCACCTCGGGCTGCAAGCGGCCGGGCGTGTTGGTCCACTCGGTGAGGAAGTCGATGCAGCGCTGCGACGAGAGCTGAAAGAAGTAGTGCTCGCTGCTCTTCATCACCGGCGTGGCGCCGGTCAGCGTCGAGTACGGATTCCTCAGGTCGGTGGGCGCGTAGACCGCGCCGCAGTTCTCGCAGTTGTCGCCGTACTGGTCCGGCGTACCGCACTTC
>JAMFRW010000333.1 GCA_026224975.1 Rhodoferax sp.
GAGAAGGCGTCCGATGTGAAGGACACCTCGCTGCGTGTGGACCAGGGCACCAATGGCACCGTGATCGACGTGCAGGTCTTCACCCGTGAAGGCATCCCGCGCGACAAGCGCGCGCAGCAGATCATCGACGATGAACTCAAGCGCTACCGCCTCGACCTGAACGACCAGCTTCGCATCGTCGAAGCCGACGCGTTCGATCGGATCGAGAAGCTGCTGGTGGGCCAAGCGGCCAATGGCGGCCCGCAGAAGATCGCCAAGGGCACGATCATCGACAAGGCCTACATGGCCGGGGTCGAGAAGTACCACTGGTTCGACATCCGTCCGGCCGACGAAACCGTCGCCGGCCAGCTCGAGAGCGTGAAGAACTCGCTGGAGCAGACGCGCCACAGCTTCGACCTCGCGTTCGAAGAAAAGCGCAAGAAGCTCACGCAGGGCGACGAGCTGCCGGCTGGTGTGCTGAAGATGGTCAAGGTCTACCTTGCCGTCAAGCGCCGCTTGCAGCCTGGCGACAAGATGGCCGGCCGTCACGGCAACAAGGGTGTGGTGTCGAAGGTCGTTCCCGTCGAAGACATGCCTTACATGGCCGATGGCACGCCCTGCGACATCGTGCTCAACCCACTGGGCGTGCCTTCGCGCATGAACGTGGGCCAGGTGCTCGAAGTGCACCTGGGCTGGGCCGGCAAGGGCATCGGCCAGCGTATTGGCACGATGTTGCAGGAGCAGGTCAAGGTCGCCGAAATTCGCAAGTTCATGGACGAGCTCTACAACAAGTCGGGCGGCAAGAGCGAGCGCCTCGATGACCTGAGCGATGCCGAAGTCATCGAGATGGCTGGCAATCTGGTGAAGGGCGTGCCGTTTGCGACGCCGGTGTTCGACGGTGCGGCGGAAGAAGAAATCCGCGCGATGCTGAAGCTCGCCTACCCGGACGACATCGCCAAGGCCAAGGGGCTGACCGCGACGCGCACGCAGGCCACGCTGCACGACGGCCGGACCGGCGACGCTTTCGAGCGCCCCGTGACGGTCGGCTACATGCACGTGCTGAAGTTGCACCACTTGGTCGACGACAAGATGCACGCCCGTTCCACCGGCCCGTACTCGCTGGTCACGCAGCAACCGCTGGGCGGCAAGGCCCAGTTCGGTGGTCAGCGCTTCGGCGAAATGGAAGTGTGGGCGCTGGAAGCCTACGGCGCGAGTTACGTGCTGCAGGAAATGCTGACGGTCAAGTCCGACGACGTGAACGGCCGCACCAAGGTGTACGAGAGCATCGTCAAGGGCGAGCACGCCATCGAAGCTGGCATGCCGGAATCGTTCAATGTTCTGGTCAAGGAAATTCGTTCTTTGGGCATCGACATGGAACTGGAACGGAATTGATGGCCCGCCCCCGTAGCAGCTCCGCCCGTACCGATTTGTTTTTGAAGATTAGGAGAGCCTCATGAAGGGTTTACTCGATCTGTTCCGCCAGTTCACGCCCGATGAGCATTTCGATGCCATCAAGATCGGCCTGGCTTCCCCCGAGAAAATTCGGTCCTGGTCGTTCGGCGAAGTCAAGAAGCCGGAGACCATCAACTACCGCACCTTCAAGCCGGAGCGTGATGGCCTGTTCTGCGCCAAGATCTTCGGGCCCATCAAGGACTACGAGTGCCTGTGCGGCAAGTACAAGCGCCTGAAGCACCGTGGC
>JAMFRW010000334.1 GCA_026224975.1 Rhodoferax sp.
GACACGAATGTCCACCGCCACTTTTGCACCCGAGCGCACGCTGCCCCCCGGCGCATCGCCAGCCCGTTTGTCGCCCGAACACGCCGCCACCGTGCAGGCCGTGCTCGCGCGCCACGCCGGCGAGCCGGGCGCCTTGCTGCCCATCCTGCATGATGTGCAAGATGCCATCGGCTTCGTACCAGCCGAGGCGGTGCCCGAAATCGCCGAGGCGCTCAACCTCTCGCGTGCCGAGGTGCACGGCGTCGTCACCTACTACCACCACTTTCGCGCGGAGCCGGCGGCGCGCCACGTCGTGCAGATCTGCCGCGCCGAGGCTTGCCAATCCATGGGCGCCGAAGCGCTGTTCGCCCATGCCAGAACGCGGCTGCGCTGTGATGCGCATGGCACCTCGGCCGATGGCGCTTTCACGCTGGAGGCCGCGTATTGCCTGGGCCTGTGTGCTTCGTCGCCTTCGATGACGCTGGGCGATGAGCTGCATGCGCGCGTCACGCCACAGGCTTTCGATGCCTTGATCGCCGAAGCCAGGAGCGCCGCATGACCACTACCGTGTATGTGCCGCGCGATTCGGCCGCGCTCGCCGCTGGCGCGGATCGTGTCGCCCGCCGCATCGTGGCCGAAGCCGCGGCGCGTGGGGTCGAGATCGCGCTGGTTCGCAACAGCTCGCGCGGCATGTTCTGGCTGGAGCCACTGGTGGAAGTGGCTACGCCGCAAGGCCGCATCGCCTACGGGCCGGTCACGGTGGCCGATGTGCCCGGGCTCTTCGATTCCGGCTTTCTGAGCGGCGCGGCGCATGCGCTGCACCTCGGCCCGGTCGAGCAGATCCCGTACCTGAAGAACCAGCAGCGCCTGACCTTCGCGCGCATGGGCATCACCGATCCTGTCTCGCTGGCCGACTACGAAGCGCACGAAGGCTATGCCGGCCTGCGCCAGGCGCTCACGCTCACGCCCGAGGCCGTCGTGCAGCAAGTGCTCGATTCCGGCCTGCGTGGCCGCGGTGGCGCGGCGTTTCCGGCCGGCATCAAGTGGAAGACGGTGCTGGGCGTACCGGCGGCGCAAAAGTACGTCGTCTGCAATGCCGACGAGGGTGACTCGGGCACCTTCTCCGACCGCATGACGATGGAAGGTGACCCGTTCATGCTGATCGAAGGCATGACGATCGCCGGCATCGCGACCGGCGCGACCAAGGGTTATGTGTACGTGCGCTCCGAGTACCCGCACGCGATTGCCGCGCTGAACGAGGCCATTGGCCACGCCGAGCGCGCCGGCTACCTCGGCGCTGATGTGCTCGGCTCCGGCAAGGCTTTCTGGCTCGAAGTGCGCAAGGGCGCCGGCTCCTATGTGTGTGGTGAAGAAACCGCGCTGCTCGAAAGCCTGGAAGGCAAGCGCGGCATCGTGCGCGCCAAGCCGCCGCTGCCGGCCATCACCGGCCTCTTCGGCAAGCCCACGCTGATCAACAACGTGATCACGCTCGCCAGCGTGCCGCTGATCCTGGCGCGCGGCGCGGCGTTCTATCGCGACTTCGGCATGGGCCGCTCGCGCGGTACGTTGCCGATGCAACTCGCCGGCAACATCAAGCATGGCGGCCTGGTCGAACTCGCTTTCGGCGTGACGCTGCGCGAGCTGCTCTACACCTATGGCGGCGGCTCGGCCACGGGCCGGCCGATCAAGGCGGTGCAGGTCGGCGGGCCGCTGGGTGCGTATTTGCCGGAATCGCAATGGGACACACCGCTCGACTACGAATCCTTTGCCGCCATCGGCGCGACCGTGGGCCACGGCGGCATCGTCGCGCATGACGACACGGCCGACTTGTCGAGTCTCGCGCGCTATGCGATGGAGTTCTGCGCGCTCGAATCCTGCGGCAAGTGCACGCCGTGCCGCATCGGCTCGACCCGCGGCGTCGAGGTCATCGACAAGATCCGCAACGTGCAGAACCAGACGCCGGCGCAGGAGCAAAAGCGCGGCCAGCAGGTGGTGCTGCTGCGCGACCTCTGCGACACCATGGTCAACGGTTCGCTCTGCGCCATGGGCAGCATGACGCCGTACCCTGTGCTCTCGGCACTCAACCACTTTCCGCAAGACTTCGGTCTGGACGCCGACGGCTCGGTCGCCGGCGCCAAGGCATCCGATCGCGTGGCCGCTTGAGCGGTTTATCCAAGGAGTTCCACATGCTGAACCACCTCAAAGAAACCGACTACGGCACCCCGAAGCGCGAGTCCGAACAAGAAGTCACGCTGGAGATCGATGGCAATGAAGTGACAGTGCCGAAGGGCACCTCGTTGATGCGCGCCGCCGTCGATGCCGGCATCCAGGTGCCCAAGCTCTGCGCGACCGACAGCCTCGAGCCCTTCGGCTCCTGCCGCCTGTGCCTGGTCGAAATCGATGGCCGCAAGGGCTACCCGGCCTCGTGCACCACGCCGGCCGAAGCCGGCATGAAGGTCCGCACCCAAACGCCCAAACTGCAGGAACTGCGCAAGGGCGTGATGGAGCTGTACATCTCCGACCACCCGCTCGATTGCCTGACCTGCTCGGCCAATGGCAACTGCGAACTGCAAGACATGGCCGGCGTGACCGGCCTGCGCAACGTGCGCTATGGCTTCGATGGCGCCAACCACATCCACAGCGAGAAGGACGAATCCAACCCGTACTTCACCTACGACCCGTCGAAGTGCATCGTCTGCAACCGCTGCGTGCGCGCCTGTGAAGAGACGCAAGGTACCTTCGCGCTGACCATCAGCGGCCGCGGCTTCGAATCGCGTGTGTCGGCCGGGCAGGACGAGCCCTTCATGGAATCGGAATGCGTGAGCTGCGGCGCTTGCGTCGAAGCGTGCCCGACCGCCACGTTGCAGGAAAAATCCGTGATCTGGCTCGGCCAGCCGGAGCACAGCGTCATCACCACCTGCGCCTATTGCGGCGTGGGTTGCGCCTTCAAGGCCGAGATGAAGGGCAACGAGGTCGTGCGCATGGTGCCGTGGAAAGACGGCAAGGCCAACGAAGGGCATTCGTGCGTCAAGGGCCGTTTCGCCTGGGGTTATGCGACGCACAAAGACCGCATGTTGAAGCCCATGATCCGCAAGCAGATCACCGACCCGTGGCAGGAGGTGAGCTGGGACGAAGCCATCGGCTACGCTGCCAGCGAGTTCCGCCGCCTGCAAGCCAAGTACGGCGTCGATTCCATCGGCGGCATCACCTCTTCGCGTTGCACCAACGAAGAAACCTACCTCGTGCAGAAGCTGGTGCGCGCGGCCTTCGGCAACAACAACGTCGACACCTGCGCCCGTGTGTGCCACTCGCCCACTGGCTACGGCCTGAAGCAGACGCTCGGTGAATCCGCCGGCACGCAAACCTTCGCCTCGGTCGACAAGGCCGACGTGATCATGATCATCGGCGCCAACCCGACCGATGGCCACCCGGTGTTCGCTTCGCGCATGAAGAAGCGCCTGCGTGAGGGCGCCAAGCTGATCATCGTCGACCCGCGCCGCATCGACATGGTGAGGTCGCCGCACATCCAGGCCCAGCACCACCTGCAGCTCAAGCCTGGCACCAACGTGGCCGTGGTGACCGCATTGGCGCACGTGATCGTGACCGAAGGGCTGGTGGCCGAAGCCTTCGTGGCCGAGCGTTGCGACACCAAGTCCTTCAACGAATGGCGCGAGTTCGTGGCTCGCCCGGCCAATTCGCCCGAGATGCTGCAAGAGTCCACCGGCGTGCCGGCCGCCGAAATGCGCGCAGCCGCACGGCTCTTCGCCACCGCCGGCAATGGCGCCATCTACTACGGCCTGGGCGTGACCGAACACAGCCAGGGTTCGACGACGGTGATGGGCATCGCCAACCTCGCGATGGCCACCGGCAATGTGGGCCGTGAAGGCGTGGGCGTCAACCCGCTGCGCGGCCAGAACAACGTGCAAGGCGCCTGCGACATGGGCTCCTTCCCGCACGAGCTGCCGGGCTACCGTCATGTGTCCGACAGCACGGCGCGCGCGTCGTTCGAATCGGCCTGGAACGTCGAGATCAGCCCTGAGCCCGGCCTGCGCATCCCCAACATGTTCGATGCCGCCTTGAGCGGTGGCTTCAAGGGCATTTATTGCGAAGGCGAAGACATCGTCCAGTCCGACCCGAACACCCAGCACGTGGCTGCGGCCATGATGGCGATGGAGTGCGTGGTGGTGCAGGATCTGTTCTTGAACGAGACCGCCAAATACGCGCACGTGTTTCTGCCGGGTTCGTCGTTCCTCGAGAAAGACGGCACCTTCACCAACGCCGAGCGCCGCATCTCGCGCGTCACCAAGGTGATGCCGCCGAAGGCCGGCCTCGCTGATTGGGAAGTCACCGTCAAGCTGGCCAATGCGCTCGGCTACCCGATGAACTACAAGAACCCCGAGGCGATCATGGACGAGATCGCCGCGCTCACGCCCACCTTCA